>JAPWUQ010000185.1 GCA_028275445.1 Anaerolineae bacterium
AGTTGGGCGCGCTCTTCCTCCGAAAGGGTGGTCTTCAGCGCATGTTCCAGGGAGCCGCGCTTGAGCGCCAGCTCCCAGCAGGAGCGCCGGCGGCAGAGATAGGCGCCGCGGCCGGCGCGCTTGCCCGTCGGGTCCACCACGATCTGGCCCTCTGGTGTGCGCACCACCCGCACCAGCGTGCGCTTGGGCTGTGTCTGGCGGCAGGCCACGCATGTGCGCATGGGAATATGCTTGGGCGCCATCTTTCCGCTCCTTTATCCCGCCGGCGCCGGCCTCAATAGTCCCAATCCGAGCGCTGGCGGCCCGGCTTGCGCTGGCGCTTCACCACCAGCTTGCCGCTCGCCTCGTCGAATTCCAACGCGGCGCGCTTTTCCTTGCCCTTGGGCTTGCTGCGCGGCTCAAACTCCTCGTCATCGGCCTGCGGGTCCCAGCGCAGCAGGTCAAGAGTGGCCGGCTCTTCCGCCTCTTCCACCTCTTCTCCTGTTATTGCCGCGCTCTCGACCGCCGCCTCGGGTTCTGCCGCTGGAGCTTCTGCCACCGCTGGCTCCTCGCCGACGGCCGGCAGTTCCTCGTCATCCAGCCAGAGCTTCACCGTCTCTTCCACCGGCTCGGGTTCCTCGGCCGGCGGGCGCGAGGCCAGGATCTGCTCGGCGCGCGCCAGCAGGTCTTCGGCGCTCACCGGCTTGGGTTCTGGCTTGGGCTGGGCCGGCGCGAACATCTCGGCGGCCGCCTCGGACGTGCTCTTGATATCAATCCGCCAGCCGGTCAGTTTGGCCGCCAAACGAGCGTTCTGTCCCTCTTTGCCGATGGCTAGCGAGAGCTGTTTGTCCGGCACGATAACCAGCGCGGTCTTGCCGCCCTCCGCATCCTCGTAGAGATGCACCTTCGCCACCTGGGCGGGGCTGAGCGCGTTGGCGATGAAGACAGCGGGATCCGGGCTCCACTCGACCACATCGATCTTCTCGCCGTTCAGCTCGTTGACGATGCCCTGGATGCGGGTGCCCCGCATGCCGACGCAGGAGCCGACGGGGTCCACGCCCGGGCGGAGCGCCGCCACAGCCACTTTGGAGCGACTGCCGGCCTCGCGGGCGATGGCCTTAATCTCGACCGCGCCGTTGGCGATCTCCGGCACTTCCAGCTCCAACAGCCGGCGCAGCATGTTGCGGTGCGCGCGCGACAGCACAATGCGCGGCCCGCGCGAGGTCTTCTCGACCTCCAGCACATAGGCCCGGATGCGCTGATTCAGACGGTAGCGCTCGCCGGGGATCTGCTCCGCTTTCGGAAGCGTCGCCTCGGCCTTGCCCAGGTTCACCACGATGGCGTGGGCATCAATGCTCTGGATGACCCCGTTGACGATCTCCCCCTCTTGCTCGGCGAAGGCCTGATAGAGCGCGTCGCGCTCTGCCTCGCGAATGCGCTGGAGGATGACCTGTTTGGCCGTCTGCGCGGCGATGCGGCCGAAGTCCTTGGGGGTCGTCTCGATCAGGACCACATCCCCCAGCTCGGCATCCGGCTTGATCTGGCGCGCTTCGGCCAGGGAGATCTGCACCCGTGGGTCTTTGACCTCCTCCACCACGGTCTTATGGGCGTAGACCTTCACCTCGCCGGTCTCTGGATCGATTTTGGCGGAAACATTGCCGGCCGCGCCGAAGTTGCGCTTATAGGCGGTCACCAGAGCGGCTTCCACCGCTTCCAGCACCACCTCTTTCGACAACTGGCGTTCGGCGCACACCTGATTCACCGCCAGGATAAATTCGTTTCTCATTGCTCCCGCTCTCTCCTTTACAGCAAACCCATCGGGCCTAACAATGCGCTGATAACAAGAAAAGTGGGAAGGAACCCCCCACTTTTCCAAGAATGCATCTTCGCTCCGACTGTGGTGACATTATAACATGCTATGCGCTTTCTGGCAAGTTATCCTCTGCCCCTGCCGGCCGGGGGCGCAGGCTGGCCTCGCCGGCATAAAAGTAGCGCAGTTGGCCGTCGGGCAGGGCCAGCCCCAACGCGCCGTCCGCCGCGGCGTCCACGACCCGGCCGAGGATGCGCTCGCCGCCGGCCTCGATCTCCACCTCCTGGCCCCATTCCAGCAGAGCGCCCTTCCATTCCTCCAGGGGCGACTCGCCGGCCAGGATGCGCTCGTACCAGCGCTCAAAGTGGCGCAGGATGTCCCACAGCAGTGCCGAGCGGCTCACCGGCCGGCCGGCTTCCACCATCAGGCTGGTAGCGGTGCTTGGCAAATGCCTCAGCGTGGGGTCTGCCGCTCCCCCCAGCACAGCTCTCGTCAGCTCCGCCGGCCGCACATTGACGTTGATGCCGATGCCGACCACCGCGAATTCCAGCTCCCGGCCGGCGAAGGCGCTTTCCACCAGGATGCCGGCGGCTTTGCGACCAGCGATGTACACGTCGTTGGGCCATTTGAGCGCCGGCGCAAGCCCAAGCTGATCTATGATGGCCCCTTGCACCGCCAGGCCGGCGGCCATGGTCAGGGCAAAGAGGCGCTCCGGCGGCAGGGCCGGGCGGAGCAGGATGGAGAACAGCAGACAGCGGCCGGCGGGCGCCACCCACTGCCGGCCGCGCCGCCCCCGGCCGGCGGTCTGGCGTTCGGCGATAACCAGCGTCCCCTCCGGACTGCCGGCCGCGGCCAGGCGGCGCGCTTCCTCATTGGTGGAGTCAATCACCCGATGATAGACGAGGGGACGGCCCAGCCGGCGGGTCGGCATGCCGGCCAGGAGCGCCGCCGGCGATAACAGCTCGTCCTCCACCTCATCCGCCCCCACGACCATACATTATCCCGCGCTCGCTTTGTCAATCCTGCAGGACGGGCAGGACCAGCGCGCCGTAGGGCATGACCCCCACGGACGCGCCCGGGCCGTATTCGGCCAGCGCGGCCTCCAGCGCCGGCTGTACGTGCGCTGCGCATTCCAGATGCACCTCGTGCAGTTCCGCCGGCCCCATCCCTTCCGCCACCACCACGATGCGGCATTTCATCTCGTGCAGGAGCCAGGAGAAGGTGTACAGCACACAGCTCTTTTCCCCGCCGATCTCCAGCGCCTCGGTCAGCCGGCGAAGCTCCGCCGGCGTCGGCATCTCCCGCATCCACTGGCGGAACTCCTCGTGCTCAAAGCCCTCATAGATCCCCTCCCGGCATTGGTTCACCAGGATGAGGGTGCCGCCCGGCTTCAAATAGCGGTCCACGCCGCCGCAGACCCGCGACCCGCCCTGGAAAAGGCTGACCTCATAGCCGATGTCCCCGACGCCGGCGATCATGATGTCCACTTTTTCGGGCAGGGCGACCTCGACATAGGGCCGCATGAACTCCACCGCGGCGCGGTGTGCCGGCAGGTGCGCATCGGCGAAAGCGGCCACCAGGTTGCGGCCGGCATCCAGCAGGACGTCTACCACCATGTCAATGCCGGCGATATCGGCCGCCTCCTCCAGGTCCGAGCGCACGATGTTGGCCGGCGGCATGACCCCTAACAGGGAACTGCAGTGCAGTTCCGCCAGGATGCCCGTGAAGCGCTTGTGATTCTCGTAGATACAGCGCCGGCTGGCGACGCCCGGCAGGACGATTTTGCCGCCGGCCGACCAGCCGGCCAGCATGCACGGGTTGACCAACCCGGTGCCAATGCGGATATCCGCCTCGGCGAAGCGGCGGTGCACCTCCACCGGCGTGCCCAGGGAGGTGGTGCCCAGGTGCACCATAGCCGGCTGATTGTCCGGCTCGTTGTTGAGCACCGGGAAGCGCCGGGCGACCGCCGGCCCCAGATTGGCTTCTATGGCCTCCGGACTGTCGGCGGCGTGCATGCCGACCCCTACCATGATGGTGATGTCCTCATCCCGTATGCCCAGCTTCTCCAGCTCGTCAATGAGGATGGGGACGATCTGCTGGTTGGGCGTGGAGCGCGTGCGGTCGGTGACCGCCAGGCAGACCCGGGCGCCGGGCTTGGCTTTGCGCGTGATGCCGGTGCGCTCCAGCCCCTCTTGGATGACCCGGCGAAGGTGCTCCTCGGGGTTGGGTACGGTGGGGGCGGGCGCCGGCCAGCAGACGCCGGCGAGCTGGCCGGCGGGGATTTCCACCCGCTGTCGTGTATTACCAAAGGGGATATCAATGGGTATGCGTTCCGCGCACATCAGACAGCTCTCCTTCTGGGCATCCCGCCCATCGGCAACAGGAGACGAAGAGCCAACGCGCCAAACGGTGGAAACGAGGCGCTTTCCTTAACTATGATGCCATTATACCCCCGACGGCATGCCGGCGTCAACAGCCCTTAGCGCCGAGGTTGTGTTTTTCCCCGGGTATAGTATACTGTGGTTGAAAAGCTTTATGGGGGAGAAGCATGGCGCGGTATCCGGTGCCGGCTGGCACTGCCCGCATCGAGTTCGTGGAGAAAGGCTCGCGCTTCATCGCCACGGCCGGCCCAGCCCATTCCGTGGACGAGGCCATGGCCTTCATTGCCGCCGTCAAGGCCGAGTTCCACGACGCCACCCACAACGTCTGGGCCTATGTGGTGGGCTTCGGCCCTACCAGCCAGTACGCCTGCCACAACGATGGGGAACCTGGGGGAACCGCCGGCCCGCCGGCGCTCTCCGTCCTGCAGAACGCCGGCCTGGGCGATGTGGTGGTCGTCATCACCCGCTATTTCGGCGGGGTGAAACTGGGCACCGGCGGCCTGGTGCGCGCCTATTCCCGCGCCGCCCGCCTGGCCGTGGAGGCCCTGCCGCGCACGGAAAGGGTGGACCAGGTGAACCTGCGCGTGCGCGTCCCCTACCGCTGGTATGAGGCGGTCCAGCGGCAGGCACAGGCGTTCCAGGCCTCTGTCGTGCAAACCGAACATGGGGCAGAGGTGACTTTCCTCCTGTTGGTGCCGGCGGACAGGGTCGAGGGGTTCCGCTCCGCGCTGTGGGAGGTCACCGCCGGCGAAGCCGTTTTCATCTAACTCCTCCTCACAGGCGTATCGGTTTCGCCCCAACAGCGTTGTTATGAGTGGCCATCCGAAAAAGGAGAGCGAAAATGAGCAAATGGCGTCTGACCGTGGTGGTGATGTTGCTCCTGGCGCTGTTGGGGATCATGCCCTCAGCCGCACAGCCACAGCCGGCATCTTCCGGCCCATGGGTGTACCTGGCGCGATTCGCCTTTGATCCGCTGGCCGGCGAACCCGCGGCGCCCAGCCCGCTGGCCGGCCTGGAAGG
>JAPWUQ010000186.1 GCA_028275445.1 Anaerolineae bacterium
GGATCATGCCCTCAGCCGCACAGCCACAGCCGGCATCTTCCGGCCCATGGGTGTACCTGGCGCGATTCGCCTTTGATCCGCTGGCCGGCGAACCCGCGGCGCCCAGCCCGCTGGCCGGCCTGGAAGGGCCGGCGCCGGCCAGCCCCTACTATCTCCTGCAGTTTGAAGGCCCGGTACAGGAGGAATGGAAGCAGGCGGTCGAGGCCGCCGGCATCCGCCTGCTGAGCTATGTGCCCGATTTCGCCTTTGTGGTTCGCCTGCCGGCCGGCATGTCCGCCGATGCGGCGCGCGCCCTGCCCCATGTGCGCTGGGTCGGCCCCTACCGTATGCTCTACAAGCTCTCCCCGGAGCTGGACGCCTGGACGGCGGAGAGTACGCCCATCGAGCTTTCCGTCAGCCTCTTCCCCGGCGAGGACGCTTCGGAAGTGGAGGCGCAGGTGCGCGCCTGGGGCGGGGAGGTCAAGGACCGGGCGCAGAGCGATCTGCTGGGCGCCGGCCTGCGCGTCTCCCTGCCGGCCCACCGTTTGACGGAACTGGTGGGACTGCGCGGGGTTGCCTGGGTCGAGCCGTACCTGCCCATGGAACTGCACAATGACCGGGCGCGCAGTATCATGCAGGTCAACCAGGCGCAGAGCACGCTGGCCGGCCTGGGCACCAACCTGTACGGCGCCGGCCAGATCGTGGCGGTGGCCGATACGGGGCTGGACACGGGCAACGAGTCTACCCTGAGCCTCGATTTCCGCGGCCGGCTGGTGCGTGCCTTTGCCCTGGGCCGGCCCGGGGATTGGAGCGATGGTCTCTGGTACGGCGGGGAACCGCAGGGCGGCCACGGCACCCATGTCGCCGGCTCGGTGCTGGGCAACGGCTCCCTTTCCGGCGCCAACCCCTCCGCGCATCAGTACACCAGCTCCTTTGCCGGCGTGGCGCCGGAGGCCAGCCTGGTCTTTCAATCGGTGATGGACTCCACCGGCGGCCTTTCCGGCATCCCCTATGATCTCAAGGTGCTGTTCACGCAGGCCTACAACGAGGGGGCGCGCATCCATACCAACAGTTGGGGCCATCCCACCGGCGGGAGCTATCCCAATTACACCTACGGCGCTTACGATGCCTCCGCCCGCTATGCCGATGAATATATGTGGCAGAATCCTCAGGCGCTGGTGCTGTTCTCCGCCGGCAATGCCGGCCGCGACGCCAACTCGAACGGCGTCATTGACCCGGACAGCATCGGGTCACCCGGCACCGCCAAGAACGTGCTGACCGTGGGCGCCACGGAGAACAACCGCCCGCCTGGCGCCGGCTTCGGCGGATACTCCAACTACCGCTGGGGCACCGGCTCCTGGGAAGCCCTGTTCCCCGTCAACCCCATCCACGACGACTACATTTCGAACAACATCAACGGCCTGGCGGCCTTCTCCAGCCGCGGCCCCACCGATGACGGCCGGGTCAAGCCGGAGGTGGTGGCCCCTGGCACGGACATCATTTCGGCGCGCTCCCATGCCAGCGGCGCGGAGACCGGCTGGGGGGTCTACAATTCGCACTATGTCTACATGGGCGGCACCAGCATGTCCACGCCGCTGACCGCCGGCGCGGCCGCTTTGGTGCGCCAGTACTATAACCAGGTCAAGGGCTACTCCAACCCCAGCGGCGCCCTCATCAAGGCCACGCTCATCAACGGTGCCCAGAACATCGCCCCCGGCCAGTACGGCACCGGTTCCACCCAGGAGATTCCCAACGCCACCCCGAACAATGTGATCGGCTTCGGGCGCGTCAACCTGGTGAACTCGCTGGCGCTCAATCCCAACGAGCATATGGCCTACTGGGATGAGAAGGCCGGCATCGGCACCAGCGCCGTCCGCACGTACACAGTGGTGATCACCCAGACCGTCACCTCCGGCGACTCCTTTGTCGTCACGCTGGCCTGGACCGATTATCCCGGCACCGTCGGCGCCGGCAAGGCCCTGGTCAACGACCTGGACCTGGAGGTAACGGCGCCCGGCGGCACGCAGTACAAGGGCAACGGCGGGGCCTCCTGGGACCGGCTGAACAACTCGGAGCGCGTGGTGATCCAGAACCCGGCCGCCGGCACCTATCAGATCACCGTGCGCGGCTATAATGTGCCGAACGGCCCCCAGCCCTTCGCCCTGGTGGTGCGCTCCCCCTACCTGACGACGTCGGTCACTACTCCAACCCCCACGTCCACTTCTACGCCGACGAGCACACCCACGCGCACGCCCACCACCCAGATTACTGGCACGCCGACCCGCACCCCCACCCGCACCAGCACGCCGGCCACGCCCTTCCGCCGCCGCGCCGTCCTGCCGCTGATCCTGCGGCCTGCGCCGGCCGCTCCCACGCCGACCCCCACCCGCACCTCCACGCCGACGCCCACCGCGACGCCAGGGATGACCATCGTCACCCTCACTTCCATCGCGGATGCCTGTGTGCTGGAGGGATATCCCACACTGAACTTCGGCGATGCGGAGGATATGTGGGTCGGCTATGACGACTATCTTGACCCGGACGGCAAGATCGCCCGCTCCATGGTGAAATTCAACATCGCCGGCATCCCCGCCGGCGCCACCATCCACAGCGCCAAACTGCGCATTTATCTCCTGGGTTCCTGGGAATTCCCGGGCTACCTCGACCGCGTGGTAGCGTACCAGGCGGCTGGCAACTGGACCGAAACGGGCGTCACCTGGAACAACAAGCCGGCCATGGGGACCTCCTACGGCTATGTTGACGTGCCGCCCTACAGCGATCCGGGAGGCTGGTACGAGCTGGATGTCACCGCCCTGGTGCGGGGTTGGCTCAATGGGAGCATTCCCAACCAGGGTATCCTCATTCGTGGGGATGAGACCTCTGGTTACTCTTCGTCCTGGCGGTCCTTCAGCACGCGGGAGGGGCCTTATCCGCCCCAGTTGGTGGTCCGCTATACCTCGAGCGCGCTGGAAGCCCCGGCAGTGGAGACGTCCGCGCCAGCGGCCGGCGTCCGGAAGTATATCCTGCAGGAGCTTGTCCCCGGCGAGGGGCGGACAGAAGGAGATGGTCGCGTGCTGGGGTATCCCGGCCGGTAATCCTCCCGGCCAGTGAGAAAAACAACAGGGGGAAGGCGCATCTCGCCTTCCCCCTGTGCGTTTGTCGGAGCAGTTAATGGCCGTTCAGGCTCAGGTCCAGGAGCAGGCCGGCCAGCAGGGCGGCCCGCAGAGGCAGGCTGTCCAGCGCCACGCGCTCGTCGAGGGCATGGGCGCCGGCGCCCTCCGGCCCCAGCCCGTCCAGCGTCGGGATCCCCAGCGCGGCGGTGAAGTTCCCATCGCTCCCGCCGCCGGAGCTTCCCCGCTCCAGATGCATATCGAGATGTTCTCCCACCACACGCGCCCGATGGAACAGCGCCAGGCAGGTGGGGTCCGCTTCCCAGGCCGGCCGGGTGACGGCGCCCTCGACGACCACGCTGGCCTGCGGATGATAGGGGGACAGCCCGCGGAGGAGCGGCACCAGCCGTTCCTCTTCCGCGCGGGTGGGCACCCGCAGGTCCACCTCCGCCACGGCCTCCGCCGGCACCACATTCGGGCGGATGCCGCCCTGCACCACGCCGACGGTCACCGTCACGCCCTTTTCCAAGTCGTTCAAGGATTGGAGGTACAGGATATGCTGGGCCAGCTCAGCGATGGCGCTGACGCCTTTCTCCGGCTCGCGGCCGGCATGTGCGGCCCTGCCCTGCACCTGTACCCGGAAGCGCCCCACACCCTTGCGCCCGACGGTGAGCATGCCCGGCCCGAGCGCCGGCTCCATCACCAGCACATAACTGCTCTGGCGGGCCTGTGACTCAATCATGCCGCGCGAGGAGGCACTGCCCCGCTCCTCGTCGGAGTTGACCAGCAGGACCACGTCGCGGGCCAGCGGCAGGCCGAATTCGCGCAGGACCTCCATGGCATGGACGGCGATGACCAGGCCGGCCTTCATGTCAAAGGCGCCCGGGCCGTAGAGATAGCCGTCCTCTATGCGTACGGGCCGGCGCGCCAGTTCGCCCGCCGGCCAGACGGTGTCAATATGCCCCAGCAGGAGCACGGGTTGGCGCTGGCCGGTGCCGGCCCATACCGCCCGCAGATGATCGCCTGTTTGTTCCTGCGGCAGGCGTTCCACGGAGGCGCCGGCCTGCGCCAGCCGCTCCGCCAATAATGTCTGGGCGCGGTCCACCAGCCCCTTGTCATCCGTGGGAGATTCTTGTTCCACCAGTGTTCGCAGGTCATCCACCATAGCCGGCAGTCGTTCCCGCATGGCCTCGTGGATGGCCGGCAGTATCGAAATCATCATTTGTACACGCCTCCTGGCATGGTTCGCTTCTTTTTCGCATGCAATATGTACAGCACAAACAAATAATATATCACGAATACCGCCGGGCGACAAATTCGCTCCACGACGGCCGGCGGAGGACGCCTCAGCGCTGTCCCGCCAGATGCCGGCGCATGTACTTTCGGGTTTTTGTATCTTGACCCGATTTGTGCTACACTATCATGTCTGAAACTTTCAGCGAGGGGAACGTATGCGGCGGATCACAGCGCTGGCATTGGTGATGCTGATGGCGGTGGTCGTGCTGGCCGGCTTCCTGGGAAGCGCCCATGCCGCGCCCCCCTATCAGGGGCTGGCGGTCATCACTTCGCCTCAGAGCCTGACCACGGTGCGCGGCGCAGTGGTCATCGAGGGCAGTGCCTCCCATCCTGACTTCTGGAAGTACGAGGTGCATTACGCGCCCGAGCCTAACCCCACCAACTGGGTGCTTATCGGGAGCGTGCACGAGACGCCAGTGGTCAATGGCCGGCTGGAGGTCTGGGACACCACGCAGGTGCCCGACGGTACCTACAGCTTGCGCCTGCGGGTGGCGCGGCGCGACGGCAACTACGACGAATACTACGTGCGGCAGTTGACCGTCGCCAACACGCGGCCAACCGAGACGCCGACGCCGGCGGAGACGCCCACCCCCACCATCACGCCGACGCCGATCCCGCCGACCCCGACCGTGGTGATCGAACAGCCGAAGCGCATCACGCCGCCGGCCAGCCCCAGCCCGGGCGCGACGGCCGCCGCACCGCAGGCTACTCCGACGCCGGCCGCGACGGCGACCTTCAATCCCGGAAAGCTCTGGGATTCCTTCTGCCTGGGCGCCAAAATCGCCCTCGCCGCGTTCG
>JAPWUQ010000003.1 GCA_028275445.1 Anaerolineae bacterium
CGCGGGCACGTTCCGCCGGCGAAGGCTTGGCAGTGCCGATATCCATATGCCGGTAAATCAGCCGCGAGTCGGCGGAGATGATGGCGCCGTGAAAGCGCTCCGCCAGGCGCAGGGCCAGGGCGCTCTTCCCCACGGCGGTCGGCCCAACAATGGCCAACAAGTGAACAGGCATCGAGGACGCAGTGCTCGTTCCAGTGCTCACGGCAGTCGTTCTCCGGTGCAGGCATCGAAGAGCCGGGCATCTGCCGGCGCGCAGGCCAGCCGTATGATCTGCCGGCGCGGCACGCCGGCGGAGAGGGGCAGTTTCGCCACGGCCGGATAGCCGGCTGTCCGGCCGTGCACCAGCAGGGCATGCTCTGAAGGATGTGGTTCGACCACCTCGACCTCCAGTTGGATGGGGCCGGCGTCATCCGGATGGAGGTGCTCCGGTCGGATGCCGAACAGGATGGGCGTGCCGGCGCGCGGCGGCCGGCGGAGAAGCGGCATAGGAAGCCGCAGCGGCCCGATCAGCACAGAATCAACATCCGCCTGCGCCGGCCAGATGTTCATCGGCGGCGAGCCGAGAAAGCCTGCCACGAAGGCGGTGGCCGGCCAATCATACAGCTCCCCGAAGGTGCCCACCTGTTCGATGCGGCCGGCGCGCATCACGGCAATGCGGTCCCCCATCGCCACGGCCTCGCTCTGGTCATGGGTGACGTAGAGGCAGGTGCAGTGGAAGCGCCGCAGGAGGCGCTTGATCTCGGCGCGGGTCTTCACCCGCAGTTTGGCGTCCAGGTTCGAAAGCGGTTCGTCGAACAGGAAAACGCTCGGCTCGCGAGCGATACAACGAGCGATTGCCACGCGCTGGCGCTCCCCCTCGGAAAGCTGGGGCGGCTTGCGGTCCAGGAGCAGGTCGAAACCGACCCCCATAATTTGGGAAACGGTCCGCACCCGCTCCGGGATTTCCTCCTCGCGATGGTGGATGCGGAAGAAAAAGGCGATGTTCTCGCGGCTCTCCATATGCGGGTACAGGGCGTAGTTCTGAAAGACCATGCCGATGCGGCGTTCGGCCGGGCTCAGGTCCGTGACATCCTGGTCGTTGAAGTAGACCCGGCCGGCATCCGGCGGCACCAGCCCCGCAATCACCCGCAGGAGCGTGGTCTTGCCACAGCCCGATGGCCCGAGGACAGCCATGGTCTCGCCGGCGCGCACCAGCAGGTTCACGCCATCCAGCGCCAGGCCAGGCGGTGCCAGGAACTCGGGCTCCTGCATGCGGTCATAATATGTAGTAGGAGGACGCTCCGGGGTTTCCGCCGGCATTTCCGGGCCGGCGGCCCCGAAACGCTTGGAAACTCCCTCCAGCCGGATCAACGTCACCGCCTATTCCTCCACCGCACTGCGGATCAGGCGACAGCGGAGCGGCTGACCATCCCTCGAAAGGTCCACGGCCACCAGGTCAATGCGCCAGGGACCGTCCCAATCCCATTCGGCGACCAGGTATCCGCCGCACTGCATCAGGCGTTCCCCCTTTATGCTGGTGATGGTCTCCTCCGGGGTGCTGAAGGCATTGTTCTGCCGGCGCGCCCGCACCTCCACCAGCACCAGCGCCTCCCCCTCTCGGGCGATGATGTCCACCTCGCCGGCCGGACAGTGCCAGTTGCGCGCCAGGATGGCATAGCCCAGGCCTTCCAGATAGCGCGCCGCGTGTTCCTCCGCCAGGCGCCCGCGGCGGTAGCTCGGCCGGCCCATCAGTCCCCCTCCTCCGGGCATGCGGAGATGTTCCCCTGCACCAGTTGGGCCACCGGCGCATATGAGAAGCGGTGAATGGGGGATGGGCCATGGCGGAGCAGTGCCGCCCGATGTTCCTCGGTACCGTACCCCTTGTGGCGGGCGAAGCCGTAGGCCGGCAGCCATTGATGGGCGGCGGCCATCCAGTTGTCGCGGGTGACTTTGGCGATGATGGAGGCGGCGGCGATGGAGAAACAGCACTGGTCCCCTTTGATGATCGCCTCCTGGGGGCAGGAGACCTGCGGCAGGTGCAGTGCGTCGATCAGCAGGGCATCCGGCCGGCAGGTGAGCGATGCGAGCGCCAGCTCCATGGCTTTGCGGGTGGCCGGCAGGATGCCGATGCGGTCAATCTCCTGCGCCGGCACGATGCCCACCCCCCAGGCGAGGGCACGGCGGATAATGGCGTGGTACAGCTCCTGCCGGCAGGAGGGGGAGAGGCATTTGGAATCATCCACCCCGGCCAGTTCCGCCGGCAGGTCCTCCAGCGGCGGCAGGATGACCGCGGCGGCCACGACCGGGCCGGCCCACGCGCCGCGTCCCGCCTCGTCCAGGCCGGCGACCCGCAGTGTGCCGGCATGCCACAGCCTTGCTTCTCGTTCCAGCGACGGCGGCATTTGGCCAATCCTCCAGGCCCCAGGGGATCTTCCCGCTATATTGTACACGAAAACACGAAACCGGGGTACTGAAGACCCCGGCCTCGCCATACTGCCGTTTCCAAGGAGGGAGAATGTAGGAACTAGCGCTCTTCCTTCAATCGGGCCGCCTTGCCCTTGAGGTCGCGCAGGAAATACAGCTTGGAGCGCCGCACCTTGGCACGCCGCACCACCTCTACCTTTTCAACGCGAGGGGAATGCAGGGGGAAGGTGCGCTCGACGCCGATGCCGCCGGCGGCAATGCGGCGCACGGTGAAATTGGCATTGGCCCCGCCGCCCTTGCGGATGCGGATCACGACGCCCTGGAAGACCTGGATGCGTTCGCGGTTGCCCTCCACAATGCGCGCATGCACCCGGACGGTGTCGCCTGGATGGAGCTCAGGGATATTCGGATTGGGTTCGACCGCTTCCACGGACTGCAGTAATGCGTTGTTCATCTCGCCACCCCTTCATCACAAGTAAAGAGCCCTGTTCGCCTTCCCTGCGCCAGAAGATACCGCCTCGCTGGGAACAGGGCCCTTGTGTTCGGCTGTTACAGCCGGCCATTATAACATAAGGTGTGGGGATATGCAAAAAATTCAGCCCCCCTTGCCGGCCAGGCGCCGGCTGGCCCAGCGCTGGATGTCCTCCACAATACGGCCGGGCAGGGCCGGCTCATGGGCGGCCAGGATTTCCTCCACCCGCGCATGGGCGCGCGCCAGCAGGGATTCCTCCGGCCGGCCGGTGCCGTGTTCACCCAGCCGGTCGAAGAGACTGCCGCTGAAGAACTCCGGCGAGCGGAGCATCTTCAGGGTAAGCGGGTCTTCCAGGAAATGGCCGCCGGGGCCGGCCCGCAGGATGGAATCGAAGCCCAGCATCTCCTCGGACGTGTCAATGCCCTCGGCCAGGCGCATGAGCAGGCCGGCGAGTTCCGCCTGAATGACGATCATCTCCGGGGACATGCCGACGGCGTTGTAACAGGAGCCCAGGCCGCCCATCATATTCTGCCCGAGGATGATGGAGGGGAACATCAGCAGAGCGCTTTCCATGCCGCACTGCATGTCGTGCCGGCCCACCAGGGAGCCCCCTGTCTCGCCGGTGATGGGCAGGCCGTAGAACTTCCCCATCTGGATGAGAGCCGTTTTCCAGAGCATTTTGTCAGGGCTGTAGTAGATATCGTAGCCACTGCGCAGGTCGGTGAGGGAGGGGCCGGCGCCGTACAATATGGGCGCGCCCTCCCGCAGTAGCTGGCTGAGGGTGATGAGGAAGAGGTTTTCGGCGTTGGAGACCAGCAGGGTGCCGGCAAAGGTCAAGGGGGAGGTCGTGCCGGCCATCGGACAGACGACGGGGATGGTGGCCATGCCGCGCCGCACGCCCTCTTTCAGGATCCAGGCGTTGACATCGGTGAGCATCAGCGGGCTGGTGACGGCGACGCCGAAGGAGAGCACCCGCCGGCGGCCCAGCGGCTGTCCATCGGCGTACATTTCGGCGACTTCCAGCCAATCGCGGGCCGACTCGACCGAGGCCGGCAGGGCCACGAGGTGTTTGGTGGTGTTGGTGGCGAAGGCCTCCAGGCTTTTGACATAGGCGGCGTCCGGCGGCAGGTCCGCGGGCGGCATATCCATGCGGTGAATATCGTCCACGATGGGGAGCGCGTCCCCCAGCCGGGTGTGGCGGACGATGTCATTCAGGACGGGCCGGCGCGGCTGGAGGGTCGCATAATCAATGATCCAGGGGTCAGTGACCAGGGAGCCGAAAACCCGATGCTCGCCCCCCACCAGGATGGGCCGGCCGTCCTGATGGTGGATCTCGAACATGGGAGGCGCCAGCCGGCGCGCTTCTTCCACCAACTGGCGCGGGATGCGGACGATATTGCTGGCCTCGTCGACCCGCGCGCCGGCGGCGGCCAACACCTGCCGGCATTCGGCATCCAGGACCCGTACGCCGGCCTGCTCCAGCACATCCAGCGAGCGCTGATGGATGCGCTCAATCTCACCTTCACTGAGCACGCGCAGTAAGAGCTTCCCCATTTTTCCCTCCTTCTTACGCTGGCTGTATTGGTCTTTTGTTCATGCCATCAGACCAGATTCAATATACCACGGCTTCGGCCGGCTGTCAAGGCTTTCCTGCGAAGGGCGGTTGCACATTTGTGTATTTTCACTTATAATGGGAGTATCAAACGGTGAGCCAAATTATGGCGGCCAGAATTGCGGCTATCATCCGATGCAAAAGCTGGTGCGTTTCTCACTCCCCGAGGTTATCTTCGGCGACGGGGCTCGCTTTGGCGCTGTCCATGCACTGAAAGCGCTTGCGGTCGAACGTCCCCTCCTGGTCACCGATGCCGGCCTGATCGCCGCCGGCTGGGTGGAGGAACTCTCGCAGTATCTCCAGCATCACGGCGTCCCCGTGACCATCTGGAGCGCAGTCACTCCCAACCCGAAGGATCATGAGGTGATGGCCGGCGCTCGCCAGTACCTGCTCGAAGATTGCGATGGGCTGATCGCCCTGGGGGGCGGCAGTGTCATTGACGCCGCCAAGGGCATCGGCCTGCTGGCCTCCCACGGCGGTGACCTGCACGATTACGTCGGCATTGGCCGAACGCGCGAGCCGCTCCCGCCGCTGATCGCCATCCCCACCACCGCCGGCAGTGGCGCCGATATCTCCCAGTACTGCGTCATCACCGACACGTCCGCACGCTGTAAGATGGTCATGGCGGACAAGAACCTGATCCCTGATATGTCCCTCATTGACCCGGAGACACTGCGCACCCTCTCGCCGGCCCAGGCCGCGCAGTCCGGCTTCGACGTCATCACCCACGCCGTCGAGGCATATCTCTCCATCGGGGCGAACGCGCTCACTGATTCACCGGCGCTGGAAGCGCTGGAGCTGGCGAATGCGCACCTGGAACGCTTTGCCCAGGACCCGACCGATACAGAGGCCGGCCGGGGAATGGCCCTGGCCTGTCTGAAGGCCGCCGTGGCCTTCTCCAACGCCGGCCTGGGGCTGGCGCACGCGCTGGCCCACCAGATCGGCGGCGCCACCGACCTGCCGCATGGGTGCGTGATCATCCGGCTCCTCCCTTCCCTGCTCCGCCGCTATGCAGTGGCCGCGCCGGAGCGAACGGAACGGGTCGCGCGGGCCTTGGCTCCCTCCGACGCCGGCGACCGCGCGGTGGAGGGCGCGGTGCGCCGGCTGGAGGCCCTGCGCGCCGCCCTGGACTGCTTGACCCCAACCGATGTTCCCCAGCCGGAGCTGGAGACCCTGCGGCGCTGGGCAGAAGGCGCCCGGCATGACGTCTGCTTCCTTACCTCCCCCTGGAAACCGAACGCGGAGGAACTGGTGGCCCTTTTGCAGGAGTGTTGGAGCTGTGTCGGAGATCAATAAGCCATTGAACCCTCCTCCCCAGGAACTGGAACAGGAACTGGACCGCCTCATCGGCCTCGGAACCATGAAGAGGCGGCATTACGCGGCGTTGAAGCGCGCCATGCGCGAGCTGGAGGAGCGGGCGGCGGCCCTGCGCCGGCGCAGTGAGGAGCTGGCCCTCATGGAACTGCGCTACCGCGCCCTCTTCGATAACATGCGCTCCCCCGTCGCGGTGTACCAGGCGGTGAACGATGGGGAGGATTTCATCATCGTGGACTTCAACCGCGCCGCCGAAAAAACGGAGAAGGTCCAGCGGGAAAAGATCGTCGGCCACAGCGTGCGGGAGATATTTCCCGGCGTGATGGATTTCGGGCTGTTCGCCGTGTTCCAGCGGGTATACCGCACGGGCCGGCCGGAATCCCACGGCGCGGCGTTTTATCAGGATGGGCGCATCGCCGGCTGGCGGGAGAACTACGTTTACAAGCTCCCCACCGGGGAAGTTGTGGCCGCCTACGAGGACCTGACCGAGCGCAAACAGGCGGAGCGGGCCTGGCGGGAAGCGGAACAGCGCCTGCGTCTGCTCATTGACCAGGTGCCCGTTACCATCTGGAGCGCCGATCGCGACCTGCGCGTCACCTATCACACTGACCCCCTGTCCCCGGAGATGCGGCGCCTGGCGGCCGCCGGCCGCATCCTCGGCCGAACCCTCTATGAGATCGGCCAGGAGCTGTACGGCGAGAACTGGCCCACCATCGCCGCCGCCCGGCGCGCCCTGGCCGGCGAGACCGTACAGTTCGAGCATCGCACCTCGGACGGCCGCGTGCTGTTTTCCACCGCCTCGCCACTGCGGGACGAGGCCGGCCAGGTCATCGGCGTCGTCGGCGTCGCCATGGATATCACGGAACGCGTCGAAACCCAGCGCGCCCTGGTCGCCAGCGAGGAACGCCTGCGGCTCGTCGCCCGGCAGGCGCTGGTCAACATCTGGACGACCGACCGGGACCTGCGCATCACCTATCACTCTGGACCCATTACTGAGGAAATGCGCAGGATCGCCAACACGAAGGGGCTGGTGGGGCGCACGCTGTACGAGATCCATGCCGAGCTGTATGGGCAGGGGGAGCGTTCGCCGGGGCTGGAAGCCTCCCTGCGCGCCCTGGCCGGCGAAACAGTGCAGTATGAGCGCCACACGCCCGATGACCGCTATATCATCAACACGGTTTCCCCTCTGTACGATGACGAGGGCAACATCGCGGGGACCATTGGCATTGCCATTGACGTGACGGAGCGCCGCCGGCTGGAGCAACAGCTTCAACAGGCCCAGCGTCTGGAAGCGGTGGGTCAGCTCGCCGCCGGCGTCGCCCACGACTTCAACAACATCCTCACCGCCATCTTGGGCAATGCCAACCTGGCGCGCCTGACCGCGCCGGCATCCATCCAGCCCCTGCTGGCCGAGATCGAGCGCGGGGCCCGCCGCGCCGCCCAGCTCACCAAGCAACTGCTGGCCTTCGCCCAGCGTTCTGCCATCTATATGGCCCCGGTGGACGTGAACGCGGTGGTGCGCGAGGTAGTTTCCTTCCTCCGGGAGACCATTGACCGGCGCATTGACCTGGTGACGGAGCTGTCCGACGGCCTGCCGGCCGTTCAGGCCGATGCGACCCAGCTCCACCAGGTGTTGGTCAACCTGATCCTCAACGCGCGCGATGCCCTTTTGCCCCTGCTGGAGGAGGCCCACCCCAGGGAAACGGTCGGCCGGCCCTTGATCATCTCCGTCACGACCGATTTCGTCCATGTCGAACAGGTACCGCCCCACAGCCTGCTGAACGCCTCCCCAGGCGATTACGTGCGCATCACCGTGCACGATACCGGCATCGGCATGGACAAAGGGACTCTGGAGCATATTTTCGAGCCCTTCTTCAGCACCAAGGGGCCAGGTAAGGGCACCGGCCTGGGGCTGGCCACCGTGTACGGCATCATCGCCCAGCATAAGGGATGGATCAACGTCTACAGCGAGCCGGGCACGGGCACGGCTTTCCGCATCTATCTGCCGGCCGCGCCGGCCACAGCCACCATACCAGCGCCGGCACCTGCCGCCACCGAAGAGCGGCCCACCGGCAGGGAGACCATCCTGGTGGTGGACGATGAAGACTCCATCCTCTCCCTGCTCCAGCGCAGTCTGCCGGCCTACGGCTACCGCATCCTGACGGCCCAGGACGGCGCGGAGGCGCTGGAGATATACCGCCGGCAGGGGAACGAGATCGACCTGGTCCTGCTGGACCTCTCCATGCCGGGCATGTCCGGCCGAGAGGTCCTGGCTCAGCTCCTGGAGATCGCCCCGCAGGCACGCGTGCTCATCGCCAGCGGCTATGTCGCCGGCCATCAGGCGGTGCAAGGCCTGCTGGAGGCCGGCGCCCGCGGCTACGTCTCCAAACCCTATCAGCTTGACGAGCTTCTGCGCGCCATCCGCCAAACGCTGGATGCCGGCTCTTATCCCCCCAACGGGTCGCGGGCCTCGAACGCTTCGGCTGATGCCGGGGAGTGAAACGCCAATGGAAGAGACCGAAAAACTGCGCATCCTCATCCCTCACTGGATCGAGCACAACGCGGAACACGCGGCGGAGTTTGAGCGCTGGGCCCGCTCCGGCTGTCCCGGCTGTGAGCACATCCTGGAAGCCGCCCATTACATGGAAGCCGCGAACCAGGCCCTGCAGGCCGCGCTGGAGGAACTGGGCGGAGCGGCGGAAGGGCATGCCGGCCATTCCCATCCTCATCCACACGCCTGAGCCGGCCCATCCCTCCACAGGGGAAAGACCTGGCCCGATCCCGGGCATCGGAGGTGTAGCATGCCTTACGGCTTTTTCGGCCGCGTCCTGCGCGTGAACCTGAGCGCCGGCACCACGGAGGTCCTGCCGTTGGACGAGGCCTGGTTCCGCGCCTACCTGGGCGGCTGGGGCCTGGTGGCCTACGTCCTGCTGACGGAAGTGCCGGCGGATTGCGATCCGCTCGGCCCGGAGAACAGGCTGATCATCGCTGCCGGCCTGATGACCGGCGCGCCGCTGGGAGGCGCCGGCCGCAACATCGTCGGCGCCAAATCCCCCCTCACCGGCGGATTCGGCGCGTCCGAGGTCGGCGGCTTCTTCGGCGCCGAACTGCGCCGCGCCGGCTGGGACGGCATCATCGTCGAGGGCCAGGCGGAACGCCCGGTCTACCTGTGGATCCGCGACGACCAGGTGGAACTGCGCGATGCCGCCCATCTGTGGGGCCGGCCCACCGCCGAGGTGGAAGAGGCGCTTAAGGCGGAGCTGGGGGATGAGCGGGTGCGGGTATGCCAGATCGGGCCGGCCGGCGAGCGGCTCTGTCTGAACGCCTGCGTCTTGAACGATGTCCATCATGCCGCCGGCCGCTGCGGCCTGGGCGCGGTGATGGGGGCCAAAAAACTGCGCGCCGTCGCGGTGCGCGGCACCGGCACACTGCCGCTGGCCAACCCCGACGTGATCCGCAAATGGGCGCGCTGGCAGGCAGACCTGCTGGCCGCCGGCGACCCGGTCATCAAACTGCGCTATGACTACGGCACGCCGGGCTTTCTGCCCATTTTGCAGGCCAGCGGCGGCCTCCCCACGCGCAATTTCCGCGAAGGCGTCTTCGAGGGCGCTGAGCGCATTGACGGCCAGCACATGGCCGCCACCATCCTCAAGGGCGGCGGCACCTGCTTCGCCTGCCCGGTGCGCTGTAAGCGCATTGTCGAGACCCATGACGAGTGGCAGGTTCAGCCGGCCTACGGCGGGCCGGAGTACGAGACCATCGCCGCTTTCGGCTCGCTGTGCGGGGTGGACGACCTGCCGGCCATCGCCAAGGCCAATGAGCTGTGCAACGCCTATGGGCTGGACACCATCAGCGCCGGCGCCACCATCGCCTGGGCCATGGAATGCTTCGAGCGCGGTCTCCTGACCACGGCCGACACGGACGGCATCCCGTTGAACTTCGGGAATGCCCGGGCCGTAGTGCAGATGCTGGAGAAGATCATCCAGCGGGAAGGGTTCGGCGACATCCTGGCGCAGGGCGCCTATCGCGCCGCACAAATCATTGGGCGCGGCACGGAGCAGTACGTCCTGCAGGTCAAGAAGCAGGAAGTGCCCATGCACGACCCGCGCATCAAGTTCGCCCTGGACCTCGGCTATGCCACCTCCCCCACCGGCGCGGACCATGTGCACAACCTGCATGACAACGCCTTTCAGACGCCGGAGAATATCGCCGGCCTGCGCCCGCTGGGCATCCACCGCCCCCTGCGTTTCGACGATCTCTCGCCGGCCAAGGTGCGCATGGCCCGCCGCTGGATCACCTACCGCACCTTCCAGAACTGCCTGGGCATGTGCATCTTCATGAGCTACTCCATCGAGGCTCAGCAGGAAATTGTGCGTGCGCTGACCGGCTGGGATTTCTCGATCTTTGAAATGCTCGAGGTCGGAGAACGGGTGCTCGCCATGGCGAGGGTTTTTAACGCCCGCTGCGGCCTGCGCGCCGCGGATGACGCGCCGCCGGCCCGCTTCTTCGAACCGCTGGGGAACGGGCCGCTCGCCGGCTCATTCATCCCGCCGGACGCCATGCGCGCCGCCCTACAGACCTACTACCAGATGATGGGCTGGGACCCGCATACCGGCGCCCCGCTCCCCTGGAAGCTCCACGAGCTGGACCTGGGCTGGCTGCCCGAGGCCGGCGCCCGATGAGGACCGTCATGACCAAGCCGCCCGCACCGTACGACGAGATCCGCACCATTATCTATCAGGATGAGCTGTGGACCCTGCGGGAGTATCACCCGGCGCTGGCCGACTTTCTGCAGGCGCGGGACCGTCTGCTGGTACTGCGGCACGGCCGGCCGCCCTATGCCGTTCTCCTGGGCGTCCCGCACCACGCCGAGGTGCGGGAGGATTACATCTGCGAGCGCCGGCTGGATGCCGAAGGCCGGCCGGCGCCGCGCGACGCCGACAAAAACGCCGCCTCCTACGCGCTGGTGGCGTTCACCGCCCTGCGCGATCGCGGAGTGCCCTGCAAGCTGGTCATCATGGCCCATCCCACCACCCATGACCCCAATAAGGACCTCGCAAGCCCGTACAGCAGGGAGTTGTTCGCAGAGCCGGCCCGCTTTCTGCTGGAATGCCACGGGAGCGGGCCGCACCGCCGGCTGGCGCTGGAGCTGAGCGCCGGCCATAATCATCTGGCCGACGCGCTCCGCTTCGCC
The DNA here is from genome assembly GCA_028275445.1 of Anaerolineae bacterium. Classification (GTDB taxonomy): domain Bacteria; phylum Chloroflexota; class Anaerolineae; order JACIWP01; family JACIWP01; genus JACIWP01. The sequence continues at coordinate 10,996 of JAPWUQ010000003.1, forward strand.
CAACTGCTGGATGCCGCGCTGGGCCGGCGCTACACCTGGGGCGTCCAGAAAGCACCCGGCAGCCGCGATGCCTGGATTTTCCATGGGGATGGGCACGAGGAAGAGGAAGCCCTGGAGCTATCGGCCCTGCAGACGGTGACCTTGATAGAGGCGGAGCGCAGAGGCATGCCGGCGCTCCATCTGGAGGCCAAGCCGGCCTTCTGCAAGCCGGCGGACGATGTCAACGCCGTATCGCCCGACGGCCTCCTGCTGGGCCGCGCCCTGGCCCAGGCCCTCCTGCATTACCTGGGATGGAGGGACCGCGCACAAGGCCCAGGATGATCCCGCGGGAGCGGGCGCGCCGGCGCGCCACCAGCACCGCCCACAGCGTCACCAGCACCTCGAACAGCCACACGCCGACCGAATAGAGCTGAAAGCTGGTCCAGATGGGATGCCGGCGGATGTCCACTTTCGTCAGCGGCCACAGCGCATATCCTCCGCTGGTATCCTCCCCGACCATTTGATCCACCACCAGGTCGCTGAGGACATGCACCAGATAGCCGGCCGCCCAGCCCACCACGGCCTGCCGCCGGCGCGTCAGCAGTGCCACCGCCGCCGTGGTGAGCGCGCCGGTCAGCAGGGAATGCGCCGGCACCCTGCCGCTGGGGGACCAGCGCAGGATATACCGCCCGGTCTTGTCCACCAGGTCGGGGAACACGGCGGCCAGCATGGTGGTGCGCTGGTCGGTATGCAGATAATGCGAGGCGAGGTACCCCGCGCTCACGTGTCCTGGGAATATCATGGCGCCATTATGGCATAGAACCTGAGCGCCGGCAAACGGCTCAAAAAAAAACAAGGTGACAGCCATCTGGGGATGACTGTCACCTTGAGATACCGCTTACCCCTTACTTACCCGCCGGAACGCTCCGCTCGGAAGGCTGTGAGAGGCCTATCTCGGAAGAGGCGGCACCGTGACCGTTGCCATTGCCCGATGGGACGTACCAGCCAGGCAAAGCTCCCATATGCAGGGTCACATGATTGCGGCCGGCCAGCGCATCCGCCAATGCCAGCTCGCGCATCCGCTCGGCCTCCTCTTTCAGCTCCGCCATGCCCTCCTGGCGCAGGAGCCTCAGCGCTGTGCTCCAGCTCTCCGCCGTCACCGCCCGCCGGTGGGCCTCCTGATAGAACTGGCGCACCGGCTGTGCCGGCGCCAGCCAGAACACCTGCACATCCTGCACCGCAAGGCCGGTGCCGGCTGTTTTGACATTGACCGCCTCTAGCAACCGGCGGGGCAGGGCATGCCGGCCGGCAATCGTTGTCCACTCCTCGGACGGCCGCTGTGCCAGCACCAACTGCAACTGCTCCAGGAGGATGCCGCGCAGGTAATTCCCCCACAGCCGCATGTCATCATGCAGGGTGTCTAGAAGGCTCTGCCGCCATTCCCTCCGCATCTCGCGCGGGTCCATCACGTACAGCACCTTGAGCTGTACCTCCATCTCGACGCAGTACGCGTCCAGCGTCACGACATCGTCCAGCATCAGGGCCTGCCAGCACAGGCTGAACGATTCGCTCAGCCGCTCCAGCGGCGGGATCACGATGTGCTCGCCCGGCCCCAGCACGCGCACCACGCGGCCCATCTCGTCCCGCACCACCCGGGCGGTGCTGGGAGGGACAACCACGAACATCGCGGCGACCATTATGGGTGGGATCACCACTGCCGCCACCATTCCCACAGCGACCGCCATGACAAACTGGGGGAACATGGCGGCAACCGCCACACACATGCTCACGCCGATGACGACACTGCACGCCGTCACCACCCATTTCATGCGGCTGGTTATCATTGCCCGCCTCCTTTCTAGGCCGGCTGGCCCCCAACCACCTGCCTGGCGCTCCACCAGCGGGCAAACCAACAGCCACCAGCGACCCTCCCCCTGTGGGTCTTCCTCTCACCTACAATGATAAACGATAGAGGGACGCCTGACTATCCTCTATTCGCGAAACGTTGACGGATTTTTCGTGAAGGGAAACGCGTACCGCGGCAGAGGAAGGTTCTATACTGCCGCCCAGGAGGCTTACACGAACGCGTACGGGGAGTACGCGCCGGCAAATAGGGGAAATGCGCGCCCTAGCGTGGACGTTCGATCCAACCGTTCTCGAGGGCCAGGCGGATCAGCTCCTGCCGGCCGGAGACCCCGAGCTTATCCTGCATATTGCTGAAGTGGGCGCGCACCGAACCCTCAGCGATGTGCAACTGCCGGCCGATCTCTTGATTGGTATAGCCGCGGGCCGCCCATGTCAGCACCTCAAGCTGACGCTCCGTGAGCGGACACTCCTTTTTCTCGGGGTGAATCAGGAAGCCGCTGAACCAATCGCCAAAGTCTTCGCGCGGCCCGAGCACCATCAGGCCGTGATGGACAAGCTGAATGGCCATGATGATATCGCGCATGCTGGGGGAACGGCCCAGCAGTCCGTCGGCGCCGGCCTGGAGGGCCTGGCCGGCGACGGGCGCGCCAATGTACGTGGTGATAGCCATCAGCTTGGTCGGAAGGCCCCGTTCCTTCACCCGGCGGATCAGCTCCACCCCGTCGTACTCGCTGTGCTCGAGCACCAGGTCCACCAGCGCCACGTCGGGAAGCTCCCGGAGGATAAGCTCCAGGCCCTCCGGGCCGTTGATGGCATGCCCTACAAATTCGATCTCCGGCGCCGCCTCTAAGGCCGCCTGATAGGTCTCGGCGATAGACCGGTGATCCTCCACCAGCACCACACGGATTTTACTGCGTTCGCGGGCCATCGCTCTCTCCTCCTGGTCTGACTTACGAAGCCAGGTGTTCATCCCGGATCTGCGCGGGGATACGCACCACGATGCAGGTGCCCCGGCCATCGGCTCCGGCCTTAAAGTCCGTCTCTCCACCCAGACAGGCCGCCTGCCGCCAGATGTTCTTCAGCCCCCAATGTCCTTCCTGCGACCAGATATCCTCAGGCAGGCCTTTGCCGGCGTCCTCGATCTCCAGGCGGATCATCTCGCCGTCCCGATGACAGCGCAGTACAGCCCGCCTGGCGCCCGAATGCCGGCAGGCGTTGCTCAGCCCCTCGCTGGCGATGCCGACCAGGATGCGCTGGGTGAGGTTGCGGAGCTCCGGCAGGGCCGGGTCCACGTCCAGTTCCACCTCAAACTCATACAGATCGCGGAAGAAGCGCCGCAGGCGCTGCAGTTCGCTCACCAGATTGGTCCGTGCGGAGCGGTCGCTGACCAGGTCGCGCATCATGCGCGCCATGCGCGTCTGCAGTTCCTGAGCCAGCCGGATGACGCGATCGAAGCGCTCTTCCAGTTCGAGCAGGCCGGCCCGCGCCACCTCGTCGGCCATCAGCTCGAGGCGTTTCGCCAGTTCGTCCAGAGTGTGGCTGAACTGATCATGGAGCAGGATAGACTGCTGTTCCCGGAAGCTCGAAAGGGCGGCGTGCGCACGCTCCTCCATGTTCTCATGCAGGCTGAAGCCCAGCGCGGCCAGGTTGGCGAACAATCTCATGGCGCGCTGTTCGTTAGGGCCCAGCGTCCGGCGCTGACGAAAGTTGAGGCAGATGACGCCGTACGGGTGATTGCCCACATACATGGGGAGGCCGGCGAAGGAGCGGATCCCCTGCCGCATCGAGAAGCTCACCACATGCTCATCTATCCCGCCTCTGGCGCGCATCAACAGGGGCTCGTCGTGGACATTGGGCACGAACCAGCCCTGCTTCTCCTCCAAAACGCGCTGGAGGAGAGGGGCATCCGATGGCATATTGCGGAGCGTCTTATTTTTGTTGTGGAATTTGCCGGCCAGGTTGAGGAAATGAAATTGGCGGGTCCCCGGGTTGTAGCCATAAATCAACACCAGGTCCGCCCCAAACAGGCGCTGGGCATACTCGGCGATGTTCTCGGAGAGCATGTCCGGGTCGGGTTCCATGCCGGCGGCCAGCAGTGCCGCCGTCATCTCGTTCAACAGCTCCACCCGCTGGACCTCGGCCTGCCACTGCTCCTGCATCTGCAGGGTGCGCAGTACCGCGGCACAAGCCTGATAAATCGGCACCAGGCTGTCCAGCTCCTCCATAGTGGGCACGTTCCCTGAGCCGGGCGAACTGCTCCCGAAGATCACCAGCCCGACAGGCTCCCGCTCCGTCCCGCCGTGCACCTTCACCCAGAGCGGCACAAAGGCCTGGATGACGGTATAATCCCGCTCATGGGGATGGGTTGTCCTGTGCTGCACCGCGCCCCACACGCGGGAATCGAAAGTGGGGTGCCAGCCCTCATATATGCGGCGTTGCTGGGAGCGGAGTGCCTCGAGATACGCATTGTCTGCATCGCTGGAGAAGCGGATGTCCTTCAGCCACTTGGGGGATGGGACACATTTTCGGAGTACGAGAGTATCGCTCTGTCGGTCATACACCCAGACCTGGGCAAACTCGTACCCCAATTTGACCGTGAAGGTATCCAGGATGGCGTCAAAGACCTCCTCCTGGCCGGCGGAAAACTCCTGAAGATGCCGGGCCATGCCAAAGATGCGCGCTTGCGCCGCGCGCTCTTCCTGCCGCGCCTGGGCGCCGGCCAGCAGTTCCGCAAAGGCCTGGCTCTGGCGCGCCATTTGGTCCAGTTCCTCGGGGTAAATCACCGGCAGGCGGCGGTACTCCAGGCTGATGGCGGCCGGCTCCTGGCCGGCGGCAAACGGAACGCACAGCTCCATTTTCAGCGCCGACCAGCTCAGGCTGGGTTGGTCGGCAAAGATCACCTCCTGCGCTCCCTGCAGGCTGACACGCCGGCGCTCCGGGATATAGCACGCCGGCGTATGATTCTGCCAGGCAATGGGCGGTGGGGACTGCCCCGATTCACACCGCACCGCCTCCGCCACCCCGCTCTGGGACACGCGTATCCCGGTCCAAACCTCTTCACCTTCCCCTTTGGACCACAGCACGGCGAAATCCGCCTGGAGCAAATCGCAGAACAGCCGGCCTACATTGACCGGCCATTCCCGGTCCCGCACACCGGAGCCGGCGAGACACCGGATGTGCTCTTCCACATCGGTGCGCAGTCTTTCCAGGGTCGCGCTGGAGATGCGCTCGCGGGAAACCACGTGATACAGTACCCCGCCGATAAACCCCAGCCACAGCCAGTGCACCAGCCACGCCGGCACCATTCCTATCAGGGTATTCCGTTCGATGAGCAATAACGCCAGCCCGACACCCAGCCAGTTGCCGGCCAGCGCCAGCAAATTGACCTGCGCGGCGATTGCCATCGGCACGAGGAACAGCAACCACAGCAGAGGGTTAACGGACAGGCCCCGGGTGACCAGGAGCGAAAGGGTGACCACAGCCAGCACCGCCGCGGCGTATATCCCCTGCGTTCGCGGGGCATAAAAGCGGTGCTCAAAGGGGGAGAACGGGAAAAGGGGGATAATCAGATACGGGGCGAGAAACAGCGCGATCAGCATCGGCAGCCAGAGCGGCCCGCTCGCCAGGCCCATCAGCGCCATCAAGACGCCCCCCATCAGCGCCATCACCCACCGCCAGCTCATGGTGGTACTGCGCAAGCGGGACTTGACCAGCGCGCCCGGTGTCGGGAACACGCGCAGCCGGTGCCACAGCCGTCTGCTTTCACCCCGGTTCATCACATTTGCACAACGCCTCCATGACAAGTAGTAGTGCTGGTACTGCCATTATACACTAGATGTGGCCGGCGCGGCTATACGCACGGCGCGATTTCGTGCGTAGATTTCCCGTATCCAGCGCGCACGCCGCGCGTACGCAGGATACGCGCGCGGTATACGCCCCTCGTATATCGGGGGTGCTGGATACGTCTCGAATTTTTGCCTCTCCCGTGTTCACGGTATAATGGCCGGCGTGCCAAGGAGCGATTGCCAATGGGACTTGCGCTTCGCCGACGCCTGACAACCTGGCAGTTCTATCTCATCGCGGCATGGATCGCCCAGTTCTTCGCCATCGCCGGCTTCAGCGCCGTCTTCCCCTTCCTGCCCTTCTACATCCGTGAGCTGGGCGTCACCGACCCGGAACAAGTCACCCTGTGGGCCGGCATGCTCACCTCCTCCAGCGCCATCGCCATGGCCCTCATCGCGCCCTTCTGGGGCTGGATCGCCGACCGCCGCGGACGCAAGCTCATGGTAGTCCGTGCGACCTTCGGCGGCTCCATCGTCATGAGCGCCATGGCGCTGGTCGCCAACGTCCAACAGCTTTTTATACTGCGCCTGCTCCAGGGCCTGCTGACCGGCACCATCTCCGCCTTTATGGCGTTGGTCACCTCGTTCGTGCCGGAATCGGAGGCCGGCTTCGCCCTGGGCATGATGCAGATGGCGGTCTACGCCGGCAATACCCTCGGCCCGCTCATCGGCGGGCTGGCCGCCGACCATCTGGGATATCGCGGCACTTTTGTGCTGACGGGCGCCTTCCTGTTCCTGGCCGGCGTCCTGACCGTGCTCGGCATCAAAGAGTCCACACGGCCGGGCCGGACCCCTTCTTCCCAGGGCACCCTCATCAGCCAGGCGTCCGCTATCATCCATCAGCCGCAAATTATGGCGGTTATGCTCATCATCGGCGGGTTCTATATCGCCAGCGCGGTCACCGTGCCCACCTTGCCCCTGTTCATCGAAAGCATGCTGGGTTCCGCCGCGCTGGTGAACACCAGCACCGGCACCATCTACGGATTGCGCGCGCTGACCAGCGCCCTGGCCGCCGGCTTCATCGGCCGGCTGGCAGACCGCCTGGGCTCCCGGCCGCTGATGATCATCAGCTTGGCCGGCGCCGCGGTTGCCCTGGCCGGCCATGCCCTGGCCCCCAACTATGCTGTGCTGATCCTCTCCAGCCTGGCCGCCGGCATCTTCATCGGCGGACTGCTTCCCAGCGCCAATGCCATCCTGGCGCGCCTGTCATCCCCGGACCAGCGCGGCATGGTCTTCGGCTTCAGCAGTTCCATCAACGCCTTCGGCAACGCCATTGGCCCCATGCTGGGCGCTTCGGTCGCCAGCGCGTGGGGACTGCGGGCCTCGTTCTGGCTGGCCGCCGGCCTGTTAGGAGCACTCTCGGCATGGGCCGGCGCCGTGGTCCGCCAGGTGGACCCTCCCCTATCGCGGCTCCTCCGGCGAACGCGCTAACAGCCCCACCAGCCCGCCCAGCGCCGTGGAACCCAGCGCAATAAGGCTGTCGGGCGCCGGTTTGCCGGCGGCCGCCAGGGCAATCCCCCCGATGATGGCCGCCAGCACCACCACACCCAACGTGGCGATGACCCCAACGTAGATCCACCCCAACATCTGCGGCGGGACATCCTCCAGCCCCCGAAGCACTGCCTCAGGGTTCTGCATCAGGCGCTCCCGGAACTCCTGGTCCTCCTGCACCTTGGACAGCAAATCCTTTACCGTGCGCACCCGCTCCCCGTTCATGCCCCAAACCTCCTGTTCAACCTCGATGGGACAAGACCTGACCGTCTCCGTCTATTATAGCAGAATTCCTATCGGCGCGCCCCGCCGCGTTTCAGGCGGCGTTCATCTCGGGAGAAACTGGCGCCAGGAACCTGAACCCCGCCGCCTTTTGACAAGCCCCGTCCTTTGCAGTAGACTCTTCGGTGCATGCAGGGAAAGGGGTGGCATCATGCCCGGACGCATCCGCGTGGGCTTAAGTTCCTGGACCGATAAGAGCCTCATCGAGAGCGGGGAATTTTACCCGCCGCATGTGCGGGATGCCGCCGGCCGGCTGAGCTACTATGTCCAGCACTTCCCCGACCTGGTGGAGGTGAACAGCACCTATTACGGCCTGCCGTCGGAGCGCTCGGCCCTGCTCTGGCATCAGCGCACGCCGGCCGATTTCGTCTTCGACATCAAAATCTTCAGCCTCTTCACCTTCCACCCCACCCCGCCGGCCAGCCTGCCCAAAGACCTCCGGCAGGAGCTTCCTGCCGAGCTTCTCGAAAAAGAAATGCTCTACTTCGACCAGGTGCCGGCGGAAATCGCCGAGGAAACCCTGCGCCGCTTCCTCGGGGGCCTGCGCCCCCTGCAGAGCGCCGGCAAGGTGGGCGCCATTCTCGTCCAGTTTCCCCACTGGTTCTACCCCAAACCCGAGAGCTTCGACCACATCCTCTGGCTGGCAGAACGGCTACAGCCTCTCCAGGTGGCGGTGGAGTTCCGCCAGCGCGCCTGGCTGGATGCTTCCCATCGCGCCGGCGTGCTCCAGTTCCTGACCGAGCACTCCCTCACCTATGTCTGCGTGGACGAGCCGGCCGGCCTGCGCTCCAGCGTGCCCCCGCTGGCATTCGCCACCAACCCGCGGCTGTCCTATGTGCGCTTCCACGGCCGGCGCGCCGAGACCTGGGAGCAGAGCGGCGTCAGCGTGCATGAGCGCACCCAATACCTTTATAAGCCGGAAGAGCTTCAGGAATGGGTGCCGAAGATCCGCCGGCTGGCCGAAGAGACCCAGGAAGTGCACGTGCTCATGAACACCAACTACCGCGACTATGCGGTGCGCAATGCCAAACAGCTCATGCTCCTGCTGGAACAGCACCGCGAATGACCGGTTCGCCGGAGGTGCGCTATGCGAGGCATATGGTGGATGGTGCTGATTGGGCTACTGCTGTGGTCGCTGGCCGGCTGTACGGGGACGCCAGCCGCCTCCCCCGTGACGGCGAAGCAGATACTGGCATCGGCGGCGCGCTACCAGGACCAGCTCATCACCCTGCGCGGCTACGGCCTCATCACGGCCACCCTCCCCCTGTGTAAGGGCTACATCGGCCTGGATACCCGCACCCAATTTGTGGACGCCGAGAATAACCTCATCACCGCAGTGGACCAGGTCGGCTCGGGAAAGGCCATTAAAGGAGACGCACTGCGGACATTCCACGCCTATGTGCGCGTTTTCGACGGGGAGCTTGGGTGTCCTGGCCAGACCCGCCGCGAGCGCATCGTCTATCTGGAAATCGTCGGCGTGGAATAGACCGCCATCCCCACATGCGGGAGCACCGTTATGTCTACTTCGAAGCCGCTGACCGAACGCCGGCGCGTCCTGCAGGTGTTACAGCGTCAACCGACTGACCTCCTGCCCTGGCTGGTGGACCTGGAGACATGGTACACCGCCCGCCGGCGCACCAACACCCTGCCCCGCCCGCTGGCCGACCTGGAGCTGAACGAGATCCACCGCCTGCTGGCCGCCGGCCGGCTGGCGGCGGCTCCCGTCACCCGGTTTCGGCTCCATGGGGTGGAGGTGCACATCACGCACAACGAACAGACGATCTTCCGGGACTCGGAGCCGGCCCTGCCGTTCCCCCTCCCTATCACGCTGTTGCCATCCGACCGGCCGGGGCAGAGCATCATCACGTATAAGACGCCGGCCGGCAGGGCGGAGATCGTCTGCCAGATGGACGAAGCCCAGGCACGCGCCGCGGCCGGCCCCACCCTCCTCCGCCGCATCCTCGAGTACGATGAGGATCTCCCCGTCGTCAAATGGATATTGAATCACGCCGAGGCAGTGCCGGATTTCGAGAGGTTCCGCCAGAACGAGGAAGCCGTTGGGGAAAATGGGTTTACCATCCCCCTGCTCGGCCGCATCCCCTTCCAGCAGTTACTGCTGGATTACATGCCGCCGGCGCGCGCCGACCAGGCGGCCCGGGATGAGGAACGGGCCTTCCTCTACCTTCTCGATGCCCTGCGCGAGCACAGCCGGCACATCGTCGAGCTGGCCCTGGATTTGCCGGACGCTCCCCTGCTGGCCTTCGACGACCATCTGGACGGCGCCCTGACCAAGCCGGCCCTCTTCCAGCGCTACTGCATGCCCTTCCTGCAGGAGATATCCGCCCGCCTGCATCTGGCCGGCCGGCGGTTGGGCAGTGCCATGGACGGCAATCTGAAGCCCCTCCTCCCACTTATCCCCCAGGCCGGCGTGGACGTGGTGCTGTCCTTCATGCCGGCCCCATCCAGCCCGCTCCCCTTCGCAGAGGCCTGGCATGCCTGGCACGAGGAGCTGATCATCTGGGGCGGCATCCCGCCGGCACTGCTGGAAGCGGGATTCCCGGAGGATGACTTCTACACCTGGATGGAGGACATGCTGACCTGCATCGAGCGGGAAGGGGGATTCATCATCCTGGGGGTCGGCGGGCAGATAAGCGGTTCCGCCGATATTCAGCGCCTGGCGCGCATCAGCGAGCGGCTGGGCCGCCGGCCGGAGCTATAACCCCCGCGCCAGCAGTACCACCAGGAGAACCACTGTACCGCCGGCCAATGCCAGGGCATCGGCACGGCGCATGCGGAGCTGGCGCCGGCTGGTGCGCCGGCTGGCCGCGCCGTAGCCCCGCGCCGCCAGCGCCATGGCGAGATGATCCACCGTCCGCAGAGCCGTGATGATAAGGGGGATCAGCACGGGGAGATAAGCACGCGCCGCCCGCAGGGGATTGCGCGGGATGACCAGTCCGCGCGATTCCTGGGCCTCCATAATCTCACCGAAAATGCGCCCAAAGGTCGGGACAAACTGCATGGACATCGCCAGGGTCAGGCTGGCAGAATGCGGCAGGCCCAGCCGCGTCAGGCCGGCCACCAGCTCCCCCTGCTCCGTCGTCCACAGCAGGAGCGAAAAGGCGAAGGCCAGCGCATCCACGCGCAGGGCCATCGTCACGGCCTGCAGGACGCTGGCCGGCCCCACCGAGACCTGCCCCCACCGCCACCATACAGACGCCGCGCCGGCGCCCCAGGTAAAACTGCCCAATACCAGGATAACCAGGGTGATCGGCCACAGCGGCCGCCAAGCCGCCAGCAAACGCGCCGGCGGCACCCGGCTGGAGAGCGGCAGGATATGGAGCAGTGCCAGCAGTGCAAACATCGCCAGAGGATTTCGGATGAGCGCGGCCGCGACCACGAACAGCAGGGTCAGGCCGAACTTGGTGCGCGGGTCGAAACGGTGGTACCAGGCATCTGCGCGGACATACAGGTCCAGCATCATTGCCCGACCTCCCCTCCGCCGGCCGCCGCCCTCACATACGCTTCGGCGAACTCCTCCGGCAGGAGCAGGTCCGCCGGCAGGCCGGCCAGGCCGGCTTCTCGCAGTGCATGCGCGGTGTGGGTCACCGGCAGGGGCTCCAGGCCGGCCTTGCGCAGAAGGGCCGCGTCGCCCAGCACGGCGCGCGCCGGCCCATCCGCCGCGATCTCGCCGGCCTGCATCAGCACGGCGCGGCCGGCGTACTGCGCCGCCAGCTCCAGATCATGGGTGATGAGCACCACCGCCGTGCCCTGGCGGTGCCTCTGCGCAACCACCTCGAGGAAATCCCGGGCACTGCCGGCATCCAGCCCGTTGGTCGGCTCGTCCAGGATGAGCAGGGCCGGCTCCTGCGCCAGCACGGCCGCCAGGGCCACCTTACGGCGCAGGCCGTAGCCTAACGCCGCTGGCGGTACATCGGCCGCATCCCGCAGTCCCAGTGCCTCCAGCGCGGCATTCACGCGCCTCTCCAGCTCCGCCCCCGAGACCCCCTGGAGCCGCGGGGCAAAAGCCACCTCCTCCCACACGCTGGCGGAAAAGATAATGCGGTCCGGATGCTGGGGGAGATAGGCGATCAGGCGCGCCCATTCCCCCACCTGCCGGCGGCGCGTGTCCACCCCCTCCACCAGCACGCGCCCGCGCCAGGGCTTCAGCAGGCCGTTGAAATGCTTCACCAGGGTGCTCTTGCCGGAGCCGTTGCATCCCAGGACGGCCACCCATTCCCCGCGCCTGATCTCCAGCGAGACGCCGCGCAGGGCCGGCGGCCCGTCATCGTAGCGGAACCACAGCTCCTGGACGGAAACCAGCGGGGGCGTCATGGGCAAGCTCCAGCATGCGGGAGGGGACTGGAAGGAGCCTGCGACGGCATCGGGGCTAATGCCTGGATGGCCTCTTCCGGCGTGAGGAAGTCCCACCGCCGGCCCAGGCGCTCGTTCAACAGGCGCGCCGCACGCGCCATCTGGGGGACATACACCATGGAACGCTGGCCGGCCGCCAGGCGCCCATATACCTCGCGCGGCGTGCCGTCATCCACGATTCGGCCTTCATCCAAGAGGATCACCCGGTCGGCGAAGCGGGCGGCCATCTCCGCATCCTGCGTCGCCATGATGACGGTAGCAGTGCGTTCCTTCGCCAGCCGGCTGATAACCTGCATGACCTCCTGCCGGCCCCGGGGGTCGAGGCCGGCAGTCGGTTCGTCCAGCACCAGGATATTGGGCGCCATCGCCAGGACGGTGGCGATCGCCAGGCGCTTCTGCTCCCCACCGGAAAGCCCCCGCGGATTGCGCCGGCGCATGCCCTGCAGTCCCACTGCCTCCAGCGCCCAGTCAATGCGTTCCTCGATGGCCGGCGGCTCCCAGCCCAGCTCTTCCAGCCCGAAGGCGATCTCATCTTCCACGCTGGAGTTGAAGAGCTGGACCTCGGCCTCTTCGAACACCATACCGACATGGCGCGCCAGTTCCGCCACACTGCGTTCGCTGGTGCGCATGCCCATGACTTCCACCGCGCCGGCGAATTCCCCGCCGGTCATGCTGGGGACGATGCCGTTCAGGCACAGGCAGAGCGTGGTCTTGCCGGCGCCCACCGCTCCGATGAGCGCGACGAACGAGCCGCTCTCGATCTCCAGGGAAACATGCTGGAGGGCCGGCACCGGCCCATGTCCGGGCAGGGGCGAGGGGTAGGCGAAAGAGACATCAGTGATGCGAACGATGCTCGACACGGCCCCTTCCGTATTCCAGAACCGCCGGATAAGCCCGCGCGACCAGATACAGCAGGGGCATGCCCAGCAGGCCAAAGGCGCCCTGGACCGAGTTGCCGGGCAGTTCGGTCAGCGCCGGCCCCAGCCCGTACAGCGGGATCTCGACGAGGAAGTAGCCCAGCACAACCACTACCTCTCCCAGGAAAGCGCCTAACAGCATGGCGCCGGGGCGGTGCCGGCCCAGCCGGGCGACATAGCCGGCGAGAAAGCCCTGCAGGCCGTGGATAATCAGGGTCAGCGGTGCCCAGTGCGGGTATCCGCCGACCAGGTCAGCCAGAGCGGTCCCGCCGCCGGCGATGACAAACCCCAGCCAGGGACCGAACGCCAGCGCCGAAAAGGTTGCCGCCACATCCCCCAGGTGTATATAGCCCCGCGTGGGAGCCATGGGGATGCGCACCAGCAGTGTGAAGACGCAGGTCACGGCCACCATCACCGCCACGAGGGCGATCAGACGCACATCGGTTTTGCGCGACACCATCGCGGTCTCCTCCTTCTTCGTAAATATCGTAATCGGGCCTTACCCTCCCGCCGGCGCCGAACAGTATACACCTGGCCCTCAGGGCGTCAAATACTGCAGATCATATTTTGGTCTGACCATCAGTCAAGTTTGCGGCTATTATATTCCCGGCGGCGTGAAAGTCAAATTTCCAGGGGCTCGCCCACACACAAGGTCGAGCAGTGATGCAGGACCTTCCACCCCTGCGCCGCCAGCGCCGGCTGGGGCATGGAAGCCTCATCCGGTTTGTCCGACAGGCCGAAGATGAGAGCGCCCTGCCGGCGCAGATAGAGGGCGGCCTGGCGCACCTCCTGGGTGATCAGGATGCGCTCCTGCAGGAGCTTCTCCAGGGGGATGCCCTCCGCCGGCGAGGGATCATAGCGCGCCGCAGTCAGCTCGTACTCGCGATAGCGGAAGGCCTTGAACGGGGTGGGATCGCCGGCATCCCAGGCCGACAGCACCTCCTGATGCAGGTCCAGCAGGCCGGCGGCCTTCAGCTCCTCGCGCCGGCCGTCCACCAGATGGATGAAGGCATCGAACGATGGGATGCGCCCGGACTGATAGCCTTCCAGCACCTCCTCCAGCGTATACAGCCCGGCCCCGATGACGAGGCACAGGTAGGCCAGCAAATCCTGGTTATCCTGGGTGAACGGATGATAGACCTGCTGGTTCAAGGTGTCGTAGGCGCGCTGGAAGGCCGCATGGTCGAACTGTTCGCCCAGCGCCGAGGCCACGGTATCCTTCACCGCCTGCACCCGCACCAGGTCGATAATTTTGTCGTTGCGGCCGCGCGCCCCCACCAGCGTCTTATCCATGTCAATCACCACCGCCAGGTGCTCGTCGAACGCGAAGCCCTGCCGGCGGGCATATTCCAGGAACTCCGCCAGGCCGGCCCAGCGGTTGGACAAGAAGACGCGCCCCTCGACGCGCCACTGCGGCGGCTCTGCCGGCCTGTCCGCGCCGATAAAGGCCAGCCCCTCCCAGCCGCCGGCGGCACATAGGTTGGCGAAGGCGTTGCCGTCGTTCATGTAAGTGTCGCCCAGGAACATCAGGCGCTTCAGCCGCGTCTGCGGCGCATCCAGCCGGCGTGCCGCCTCCAGGACCCGCGCCACCACCAGCGCATACTCCGGCTCCGCCTTGCGCGGGATGCGGTAGGCCGGCCAGCCCAATTCCTTCCACAACTGCTCCAGCCCCGGCAGTCGGGGGTCAGACGGCTCCAGCCGGCGGTACACGATGAAATCGCCGAACAATTCTGCCATGCTGGCAGATCCGAAGATGTGCAGCATAGTGTCCTCCATGGTGAGCATATCGCAAGCAGAGATTATGCTATAACCCGCCGGCCATGTCCAATCCCAGCTCGGCGTGAATATAGCGTACGGTGTCGTCTACATCCGCCTCCGGCACCACGAACGAGATGTTGTACTCGCTGGCCGACTGGGCGACGGAAATGACCCGCGTGCCGCGCCGGCCCAGCGCGGCGAAGGCACGCGGCACCGTTTGCGCCGGCTGGGCGCTGGTGCGCCCGACCACCGAAATCGTGCCGACCTCCTCGCGCACGCCGATGTGCGAGATGATGCCCCGCTGTAATTCCCCCGAGAGGGCACGCTCCAGCACGCGCACACAGTGCCGCTGGTCCTGCCGGCGCACCACCAGGTGCAGACTGCGCTCCGAAAGCGGCTGGGTGAAGAGCAGGATATCCACGCCGGCATCCGCCAGGCTCTCCAGCACGCGCGCCCCTACCAGCGGCCCCCATTCCTGGCTGTTGCCGGCGATGCCGATGAGGCTCAGCCCTTTGGTAGAGATAATGGCCGGCATGGCCCGGCGGTTCGGCGAGGGCGAGCTGGTGATCAGCGTGCCAGGGTGCGATGGGTTGAAGCTGTTGAGGATGCGCAGGGGGATGCCGGCCTGATGCACCGGCGCGACGGTCTTGGGATGGAGCACATCCGCGCCGTAATAGGCCAGCTCCTCCGCCTCCTCATAGCTCAGCTCGTCCAGCGTGTGCGCCTCCGGCACGATATTCGGATCCGCCGTCAGGATGCCGTCCACATCGGTCCATATCTGCACCTCTTCCGCCCCCAGACAGGCGCCGAGGATGGCGGCCGAGTAGTCGCTTCCACCCCGCCCCAGCACGGTGGTCACTCCCTCTTTCGTCGCCCCGACGTAGCCGGTCACCACCGGCACGATGCCGCGCTCCAGCAGGGGCGGGATCAAGGCCTGCACGCGCTCCCGGGTGAGGTCCATGATGGGGCGCGCCGCGCCGAAATGGTCATCGGTGATGATGAGCTGTGTGGCGACGATATCGCGCGCCCGAATGCCGCGCGCCGAGAGCGCCGCCGCCAGGATGCGCGCCGAGAGCTGTTCGCCGATGGAAGAGACGGCATCATAGCCGCGCGGGGTGATTTCCCCGAGCACGGCGATGCTCCGGCAGAGCAGTTCAAAATCGTGCAGGCGGTCCTCAATGAGGCCGGCCACCTCCACCCGCTCCACACTGCGCGCCAGAAGCTGGTCCACCGCCTGCAGATGCCGCTCCAGAAGCGTCGCCTTGGCCTCGCGATAGACCCTGTCCTCACCGCGGCTGGCCGCACGCGCCGCCTCGATCAGCAGATTGGTCACCCCGCTCATGGCAGAGACGACGATGACCGGCTCGCGCGACAGATGCGACTCGATGATATCCATGACGGCGGACATTCGCTCCGCGTCACCTACCGAAGTCCCCCCAAACTTCATCACGATCATGTTCCCACCTCCTCGCGCCGGCCCCTCACAGGATGGAATCCAGCGCCTGCTGTAAATCGGCGATCAGGTCGTCCGCATCCTCGATGCCCAGGGCATAGCGCACCAGCTCATCCTTGATGCCCATGCGCTCGCGCTCCTGCTTGTCCAGCGCGAAATGGGACATCAGCGCCGGCTGTTCGATGATGGACTCCACACCGCCCAGGCTGGGCCCGACGTACGGGATCTTCAACGCATCGATAAAGCGCATGGTGCGCTCCATATCCCCTTCGATCTCGAAGCTGACCACCCCGCCGAAGCCGGCCATCAGCTTTTTGGCGATGGCATGGTCCGGATGCGAAGGGAGACCGGGGTAAAAGACCCGCCGCACCGCCGGGTGGGATTCCAGGAACTCCGCCACCCGCTGGCCGTTCTCGTTGTGGCGCTGTATGCGCAGGGAAAGGGTCTTCATGCCGCGCAGGAGCAAATAGGCGGCGTGCGGGTCAATGGTCGGCCCCAGCATGTTTTGGGCGTCCTTGAGCTTGTGGATGATCTCCGCCGGCCCCGCCACCGAGCCGGCCAGCAGGTCGTTGTGCCCGCCCAGGTACTTGGTGCCGCTGTGGATCACCAGATCGGCGCCGAATTCCGCCGGCCGGATGTTGAAGGGCGTGGCGAAGGTGCTGTCCACTGCCAGCAGACAGCCGTGCCGGCGGGCGATCTCCACCAGCCGCGGCAGGTCCACTACCCGCAGGTACGGGTTCGTCGGCAGTTCCGTAAAAATGAGGCGCGTGCGCGGCGTGACGGCGGCTTCCAGCGCCTCCAGGTCCTCCACCGGCACGAAGGTGACCTCGATGCCCAGCCGGCGCAGGAACGCCAGGGCGAACTCCCGCGTCTTGCGGTAGCAGTCCTCGGTGATGATGAGGTGGTCGCCGGCGGAGAGCAGGGTCAGGAAGACGGTGGTGATGGCCGCCATGCCCGAGGCCACCAGCATGGCCTCCTCGCACCCATCCAGCTCGGCCAGCTTGCGCTCCACCGTCTCGCGGGTGGGGTTGGTGTAGCGGCCGTATTCCCCGCGCTGGAGGGGCAGTTCGGCCATCTTCCTCTGCATGTGGGCGATGACGGCCTGGCTGTTCTCGAAGGTATAGGTGGATGTCTGGATGATCGGCGTGGTCAGCGAGCCGTAAGGCTTCTGACGGGATTCGCCGGCGTGCACCGCACGGGTGGAAAAACCGCGGGGGGCGGCCGGCCGGGTGTTCTCTTCTGCCATCGCAACCTCCTTAGCAAATAAAAATATCCTCGCCGCCTTATCCGAGAAGCACCGCCGGCCCGAGGAGTCCGTTTCAGGACATAAAAAGCTGCTGCCCCAGGGATTCGTCGGTATGAGAAGGCAGCAGCATCTTCGCCATACCCTCTCATCTTCCAAGGGCACGCATCATGCATGCCCCTGCCGGAATTGGCACCTGGACCGCCGAACCGCCGTGGTTCAACGGTCTGGTTGCCGAGGCTTCACAGGGCCGGTCCCTCCACCTCTCTGGATAAGAGAGCAACCAAAAACCTATGCAATTTTGTCAGGTTTATACCACAGCCGCTGAAATCGCGCAAATCGGGGATTGCGCTCCTTTCCGGCCCCATGCTATAATTGGCCCAGCACTGCAGGCTCGACGGAGGATGACGATGGAGTGCAAACAGGAGCGCAACCTGAAGCGCTGTAACTGCACCTGGGAGCCCTGCCCGCGCAAAGGGCTGTGCTGTGAGTGCCTGGCCTATCACCTGGCGCACCAGGAACTGCCGGCCTGCGCCTTCCCTCCCGAAGTGGAGCGCACCTACGACCGCTCCTTCCAGCGCTTCATCCAGGTATACTCGAAAAGGTGAGAGCGCGCGGCCGGCGAAGGAGAAAACGCGGTGCGGCGGAAAGGCGGTATCCTGGCATTGGTAGCAGGGCTGTGCATCATGCTCGCAGCCGGCTGTGCGGCCGCGCCGACCCCTGCCCCCGCGACGGCGGAAGCGGAAGAGGTCATCACCCTGCCGGCGCCGCGCCAGAAGGGTCCGCTCTCTCTTGAAGAGGCGTTGGCCCGCCGGCGCTCCGTGCGCGAATACGCACCGCGCTCCCTGACGTGGGAGGAAATCGGCCAGCTCCTCTGGGCGGCGCAGGGCATCACCTCGCCGCAGGGCTTCCGCACCGCCCCATCCGCCGGCGCCCTCTACCCGCTGGAAGTATACGTCGTCCTGCCCGAGGGCGTGTACCACTATCTGCCCCACCCGCATGCACTGCGGCGCACCGCCGCCGGCGACCGCCGCTCTGCCCTGGGGGACGCGGCCGTGCGTCAGCGCCCTGTGTACGAGGCGCCGGCGGTCTTCGTCATCGCCGGCGTATATGAGCGCACGGCCGCCAAATACGGCCAGCGCGCCCAGCGCTATGTGCACCTGGAGGCCGGCCATGCCGCCCAGAACCTGCTCCTGCAGGCGGCCGCCCTGGGTCTGGGGGCAGTGCCGATCGGCGCCTTTCATGACGATCAGGTGCGCGCCGTGCTGGGGCTGGGCGCGGATGAAACGCCGCTCTACCTGATCCCGGTGGGAGCGCCCCGCTGAACCTGGAGGCACAGTCATGAACGTGGGCATTCATTTTTCGAACCGCTACTGGGAACCGCCGGCGGAGGAGCACTTTGCCATCTTGAAGCTGGCGCGCCCCGAGACCATCAAAACGCTGGTCTTTCCGGCGCCGCGCTTCGACCAGGTGGCGGTGCACCGCCGTCTGCGGCAGGAGCATCCGGATGCCCTCATCGTGGCGCGCCTCTTTGCCGATATGAACGGCGGAGCGTGGAGCCCGGCGGAATTCGTCGAGCACTTCGCCCCCCGCATTGAGGAACTACAGCCCTACGTGACCTGGTTCGAGGTGCACAACGAGCCGAACCTCGACCCGCAGGCCGCCGGCTACAGCGAGGGCTTCGGCTCTTCCGACGCCGATATCGACCGCTTCATCGCCTGGGCCGAGGAAGTGCTGGCCGCTCTGCGCCGGCGTTTCCCCTGGGCGCGGTGGGTTTTTCCCGGCCAGGCCCCGCACCGCTACACCGAATTCTGGAACCGCGCCCTGCCCACCATCCTGAAGTTTGACGCCTGGGGCGTGCACTGTTACTGGCAGGGGGACCAGCACCTGCACCCCTATTACGGCAAGTGCTACACCTACGCCCATTATCTGGCGCCGCAGATGCCCATCATCATCACGGAGTTCGGCGATGCGACCCCCGGCCGCTCGCCGGCGGAGAAAATCCCCATCTACCTGGAATGGCTCCGCGAGCTGGAGAAACATGACTACGTCATGGGCAGCGCGCTCTATATCCTCGGCGGGACGGAGGATTGGAGCGGCGCCGGCGGTCGGCCCAACTTCGAGGTGACGCGCGAGATGGCCGAGGCCATTGGCCGGCTGGGCCGGCGCCCCCGCCAGCCGCAGGTCGCCGACGGCTTCGACTTCCCGGTGGGCAAGCCGGACGGCGTGGGGTATTACGTCGCCGCCGGCCTGGCCGAGGAAAGCTATTACCAGCGCTTCGGCGCCTGGCACACCGGCGAGGATTGGAACGGCGTGGGCGGCGGCGACACCGACGAGGGCGACCCGGTCTACGCCGCGGCGCACGGACGCGTGCTGGAGCTGGGGCGTTATCCCAGTTGGGGCAATATCGTGCTCCTCGAGCACCGCCTGCGGGACGGCCGGCGCATCTGGACCCAATACGCCCATCTGAAGGACATCCTGGTGAAAAAGGGCGACCTGGTGCGCAGAGGCGACCAGATCGGCACCATCGGCCATATGATTGACAAGGACGGCAATCCCAAAGGGCCGGCGCACCTGCACTTCGAGGTGCGCGCCCACCTGATGCCGCCCGACCAGTGGAACCTGCCGCGGGAGGATGTCCTGCGCTTCTACCTGCACCCCACCGATTTCATCCGCAGTCACCGCCCGAACTACGAGAGCCTGGTCGTGGCGGTGGATGATGTCGGCGCCGGCTTCTCCCGCTCCGACTCCCGCTTCTGGTTCGAGGGGGACGCCGGCTATGACGGCCACTGCTACTGGACGTGGACCGTCTCCGAGGAACAGGGCGAGGACTGCTGGGCCATCTGGAAGCCGGTCATCCCCAAGACCGGCCTGTACGAGGTCTTCGCCTTCATCCCCAGCCGCAACGCCACCACCCGCCGCGCCCGCTACAAAATCGTCCACCGGCGGGGAGAGGCCGTGGTGGAAGTCAATCAATCCGAATACAACGATGAATGGGTCTCGCTGGGGGTTTATGCCTTCTCCACGGTCCAGCCGGCCTATGTCCGGTTGAGCGACGTGACCGGCGAACCGTACACCCGCGAGCGCTCCCGCCGCCGGCAGATCGCTTTCGACGCCGTGATGTGGGTGCTGGTGCGCGCCGGCGAATCCTAAACGGAATCATTTCACAGGAGCTTCAACGATGCCGCGGACACCCTTCGGAACCGACACCCTTCCCCCGCCCCTGATGACCTCCGATCCTGGCTCGTTCGCCGAGGACACCTTTCGCAACCGCCTGCCGGCCTTCCTGGACGAATTATGCCGGCTCAATCCTTTCCCGCCCGAGATTCGCGCCGCCCTCATGAGCCTGAAGCGCGAGATCACGCACGGACTGCCGGTGCGCCGGCTGGCCGAGATGACCCCGGACCGCGCGGCATGGGACGAGGTCTGGTCGCGCTTCATCGGCCGAAACTGGTTCCAGCTCCACTGGTACCCGGCGGAGGCGTACTTTTACCGCCGCGTCCTGGAAGCCACACGCTATTTCCAGCCCGGCCCCTGGCAGGGCCGGGACCCTTTCGCACCGTACAAGGAGCAGGAGCTGGGGCCTCGCAGTCAGAGCTGGGCAAGCTTCGAGCGCGCCCTCGGCCGGCTCCCGACGGAGCACCTGCCGCGCCTGAACGAACTGCTCCTGCTGGACCTGTGGGGCAACCGCGCCGACCTGAGCATCAAGGAAGTGGCGGAATCGGCCCACGCCGGCCTGGCCGATGAAACCAATGAACGCCTCCTGATCGACCACCGCCCGCAGGTACTGGAGCGCTTCACCCGCAACCACCGCGTCCGACGGGTGGACTTCATCCTGGACAACGCCGGCCTGGAACTGCTCTTCGACCTGGCGCTGGCCGACCACCTGCTGACCATCTGGCATCTGGAGCGCATTGTCTTCCACCTGAAGCCCCAGCCGTTCTTTGTGTCGGATGCCATGCCGCAGGACGTCATGCAAGCCCTGGAGGCCATGATGAACCGGCCGAGGTTGGCCCCCCTGGCCAGCCGGCTGATGAACGCCATCTCGCACGACCGCCTACAGTTGGTGACCCATCCTTTCTGGGTCAGCGCGTACAGCTTCGCCTATATGCCGGACGACCTGCGCCGGCAGTTGGCGGAGGCCGACCTGGTCCTCCTGAAAGGGGATGCCAATTACCGCCGGCTCCTGGACGACCGCCGCTGGCCGCCCACCGATTCGCTGGAGGAGCGCACGCGCTATTTCCCCGCCCCCTTCGTCACCCTGCGCACCGCCAAAGCCGAGGTCATCGTGGATCTGACGGAGGAGCGCGTGGCAGAGCTGGATGCCAAGGACCCCCGCTGGCGCATCAACGGCCAGTACGGCCTTATCCGCTTCTGCGCCGGCGCCCGGAGGTAGTCAGAGAAAAAATACGCCGGTGACAGTCACCTCGGAGGTGACTTCACCGGCGTCTCTGGTGCATCCCATCAGAACGTGAAGGGTGTTTCCATCACGGAAAAGGTCCGCTCTTCCTCCCCCTCCGCGCCGTAGAACAGCCGGCCGCGCGCCAGGTACGGCCGGCGCTCCCCTTCCGGCGCCGGCGGGCGAACGTGCACCGTCAGCCGCGTCTCCGGCTCCATCACCCCCATCACCAGCATGCTCCCGACTTCCTGACCATCGGGGTCCAGCACGCTCAGCTCCAGATAGGGGAACGGCGGCTCCAGCCCGTCCGCTTCGACCATGAAGTGCACCCGCCGGCGGTCCGGCGCCGGCTGGACCTCCAGCCGGACGATGGAGGGCATTTCCTCGGTTGCCTGGGACATCGTACCCCCTACATGAACTCCCGCTTGAGGCGCTCCAGCTCCGCCGTATCCCGATGCACGCCCAGCTCGACGAGAGAATGTTCCTGGATGGCCGGCAGATGATCCTCGTAGGTCGGACGCTCCACCTGGTACAGGATGCCGATGGGGATACGGTCCCCCCACTCCTGCGCCTTCTCCAGCGCCGCGGCAAAGTCCGTCGGGTCATAGCCGCCCGGCTGTTCCTCGACCTTGTACACCCGCTCCGAGTACCAGTCGTACGTATTGACGCGGTTGAAGGTCACGCAGGGTTGCAACACGTCGATCAGGGCGTAGCCGCGGTGCATGAGCGCCTTGCCGATGATGTCCGCCAGGTAGCGCGGGTCCTTGGCAAAGCCGCGCGCGACGAAGGTCGCGCCGGCGATGAGGGCCAGCGCCAGCGGCCGCACCGGCTGTTCGATCGCGCCGGCCGGCGGCGGAGAGGTCTTGGTCACCGTGCCCGTCTCGCTGGTCGGCGAATACTGCCCCTTGGTCAGACCGTACACCTGGTTGTTCTGCACCACAGAGGTGATGTTGATGTTGCGGCGCGCCGCATGCAGGAGATGGCTCAACCCCATGCCGTAGGTATTCCCATCTCCTGAAACGGTCATCACATACAGCTTGTGATTGGCCAGTTTGGCGCCGGTGGCGATGGGGATATCGCGGCCGTGCAGGGTGTGCAGGCCGTTGACCCACATGTACTGCGGCAGTTTGCTCCCACAGCCGATGCCGGTCACGATGAGGAGCTGATGCGGCTCGATGTTGTAATTCACCATGGCGAGCTTGACCGCGTTCAGCACGCCGTGATCGCCGCACCCCGGGCACCAGGTCGGGCGATCGCGCCCCTGTAAATCTTTCATGCTAGGCATGGAGCACCTCCCTGACGCCGCGCACGATGTACTCCGGAGAGAAGGGCCGGCCGTCGTATTTGCTGATAAAGTGTTCCAGGCGGATGCCGGTTTCCTGTCGGATCAACCGCGCCATCTGTCCCAAGGCGTTGTTCTCCACCGCAATGGTCACGCGAGCCTCCCCCAGCGCCTGCGCCACGGCCTCGGCCGGGAACGGCCACACGTCAGTAATGTGCAGGTATTGGGCGGTCGGGCGCTCCGCGTTGAGGATGCGCAGGGCCTCCAGCGCCGGCATCACCGTGGAACCCCATCCCACCAGCATCACCGGCGCTTCCGCCGGCCCGTAGCGCTTCGGCGGGCGCATGCTCTGACGCGCGGTCTCCAGCTTCCGCAGTCGCTTGGCATTCAGCGCCACCCGGTCCTCGATCTCCTCGGCAATGCGGCCCTGGTAGTCGTGCTCGTTGCCCTCGCCCACATACACCGCCTTGGGATGGCCGGGCACGGCGCGCGGGGAAACCCCGTCCTCGGTGATCGCATAGCGGTAGTACTCCCCTTCCAGCGCATCCAGCTCCGCCGGCGAGAGCAGTTTGCCGCGCTCCACCTTCACCGCGGAAAGGTCCAGCGCCTCTGGCTCCAGGGTGCGGGAGGAAGTCGCTAGGAAATGATCCCCCAGCACAATGACGGGAGTCTGATAGGTCTCCGCCAGGTTGAAGGAGCGCCAGCCGGCCTCGAACGCCTCTTCATGCGTGCCGGGCGCCAGCACCACCCGCAGGAACTCGCCCTGCGACGCCCACAGGCTGAAAAGCAGGTCCCCCTGCTCCTGGCGGGTCGGCAGGCCGGTGGATGGGCCGGGGCGCTGCGCGTTGTAAATGACCACCGGCGTCTCGGACATGCCGGCAAAGCCCAGCGCCTCCACCATCAGGGAAAAGCCGCCGCCCGAGGTCGGGACCAGCGCACGCGCCCCCACATGGCCGGCGCCCACCGCCATGCAGATGGCCGCGATCTCGTCCTCGGTGTGCTTGACCACCAGGCCGTATTGATTGGCATGGCCGGCCAGCCACTCCAGCACCGGCGAACCCGGCGTCATAGGGTAGCCGGCGGCGAAGCGGCATCCGCCGGCCACCGCGCCAAAGGCGAACGCCTCGTTGCCGTTCAACAGCATCCTGGACGGCGCGCCCGGGATCGGCTCGATCGTGTGGTCAAAGCCGGCGGCGTAATGCTCCAGGGCATAGCGGTAGGCGGCATCCGCCACCTTCAGGTTGGCGCTGACCATGGCTTCGCCCCGCTTGCCGAAGTTGACGCGGATGATCTCCTCGATGTACGAGAAGGGGAATTGGGTGACGCCGGCGGCCGCGGCGGTGGCGGCGGTATTCATCATCACCGCCGCGCCGCCGATCTCCTCAGCGATTTTGCGGAGCGGCACGGGGAAGCGCTGGATACCCCTGGCCTGCACCGCTTCCCAGATGGCGTCCTCCACCGGCATGGCTTCGTCGTAGAGGATGGCGCCGCCGGCGGGAATCTGGGGATAATGCCGGCGCACCGCCTCCTCGGTCATGGCCAGCAGTACGTGCACGGTCTCCCGATGGGAGGTGACGGGCTCCGCGCTCACCCGGATCTGGGCGAAGTTATGCCCGCCGCGGATGCGGGAGCGGTAATCGCGCAGGTCGAAGATGTGGAGGCCGGCGTGCGCAATCGCTTTGGCAAAGCCGGTGGCGCTGGACTCGATGCCCTGGCCGGCCTCGCCGCCCAGCAGAAAGGTCAGGTCATTTTTCGGCATGCGGAACCTCCATCCATAATAGTTCGCGGCGATATAACCTAATTATCGCCGATGCCGCCGGCGCTTCCGTAACATATCTTACCTTCTGCACCCGGTCTATTTCGCCGGCACATGCAGGGCGCGGCCCTGGGCGGCCAGCGCCGCCTCCACAATAGCCTCTCCCAGCGTCGGGTGGGCGTGAATGGTGGTATCAATCTCCTCCAGCGTGGCCTCCAGGTTGATGGCCAGGGTGCCCTCGAGGATCAGGTCGCTGGCATGCGGCCCGACGATGTGCAGGCCCAGTATCTCGCCGAAGCGCCGGTCGGCCACGATCTTAATGAAGCCGTTGAACTCGCCGGCGGCCACGGCCTTGCCGTTGTTCACCAGGGCGAATTTGCCGATCATCACGTCATGGCCGGCCTGGCGCGCCTGCTCCTCGCTCATTCCCACCGTCGCCGCCTCCGGGATGGTGAAGATGCATGCCGGCACCGCTTTGTAATTGATAAAGCTCTCTTTGCCGCAGGCATTCTCGGCCGCCACCACACCCTGCCGCATCGCCACATGCGCCAGCATCGAACCGCCAACGACATCCCCAATGGCGTAAATCCCCGGCACGTTGGTCTCCATGCGGTTGTTGACCGCGATGCCTTTGGCCGAATAATGGACGCCGGCCACGTCCAGCGCCAGGCCCTCGACGTTCGGCTTCCGCCCCACCGCCAGCAGGACATTGTCCACGGTGACATCAAACGTGCCCTGCGGCCCCTCCACGGTGCAGGTCACCGCGCCGCCCGCCGGCGCGATGCGGGTCACCCGCGAGCCGGTGTGCACGGCGATGCCCTGCTGGCCTAACGTCCAGGCCAGCGCCTCGCCGATGTCATGATCCACGGTGGGCACCAGCCGCGGCAGAAGCTCCACCA
The DNA here is from genome assembly GCA_028275445.1 of Anaerolineae bacterium. Classification (GTDB taxonomy): domain Bacteria; phylum Chloroflexota; class Anaerolineae; order JACIWP01; family JACIWP01; genus JACIWP01. The sequence goes on from JAPWUQ010000003.1 coordinate 36,534, forward strand.
GGGTCACCTCCACGCCGCAGATGCCGAAGAGCGCGGCGAACTCCACGCCGATCGCTCCGCCGCCGATGATGAGGAGCCGGCGCGGCAGTTCCTGCAGGGACAGCGCCTCCGTACTGCCGATGACCTGCGGCAGGTCAATGCCCGGGATAGGCAGGCTCATGGGGCTGGAACCGGTAGCGATGATGATGCGGGTGGGCCGCAGTACCTCCACGCCCTGTGGGGTGTTGACATGCAGTTTCCACGGCTCGCTGAAACGCGCTTCGCCCTTGATGATCTCGACGCCGGCCTTTTGCAGGAGCACCTCCACCCCTCCCACCAGTTGGGCTACCACCTGGTCCTTGCGCTCCTGTGCTTTCTTCCAATCCAGCTCCACCGCGCCGGTCTTCACCCCGAACTTCTCCGCCTCGCGCGCCGTATGCAGTACCTCCGCGGTGCGGAGAAGCGCCTTGGTGGGGATACATCCCCAGTTCAAACACACTCCGCCGACGCGCTCCCGCTCGATCAGGGTCACGCGGGCGCCAAGCTGACGGGCCCGCAAAGCGGCCACATAGCCGCCCGGCCCGGCTCCGATAACAGCGATGTGCAGGTTGTCCATGGTATCTATCTCCTTGCGCACAGGAATGATGGCACACGTTCAGGCGCGGCCGGCCGCGGCCCCCGTCCGCTGGCCGCGCAGATACTGCGAGAGTGAGACCGCCTGCCCGCCGCGGTACACCTTCACGATTTCCGCCAGGATGGAGAGAGCGATCTCCGCCGGCGTCTTGGCGCCGATATCCAACCCGATGGGGGCGTGCACCCGCTCCAAAAGCTGGCGCGGGATGCCCTCCTCCTGCTCCAGCAGTTCGAAAACGCCGCGCACCCGCCGGCGACTGCCAATCATGCCGATATAGCCGGCCGGCGAACGGATAACCGCCCGCAGGCAGGTCACGTCGTGCTGATGCCCACGGGTGATGATGACGATGTAGGTATCGGGGTCAATGGACAGCGAGCGCAGTGCCTTGTCAAAGTGATCGCAGATGAGCTGGTCGGCCGTCGGGAAGCGAGCCGGATTGACGAAGGTAGGGCGGTCGTCAATGACGATGACGCGAAAGTCCAGCATCTTCGCCATCTGCGCCAGGGGCACGGCGATGTGGCCGGCGCCGGCGATGACCACCGTCGGACGAGCGCGGTGCACATCCACAAACCATGTCTCGCCGCTGTCGAGGAGAGTCACCAGGCCCGAACGCCGCTCTGCCAGCAGGCGCTCGACGGCCCTGCCAAAGGCGTGCGAACGTTCCTGTATGGCATCCAGTTCGTCGGGGGTAATCAGCAAATGCTGGACGGGGGCAGGCGGCAGTCGCGTCGCCAGCGCCCACGGGCCGGCCGCTTCCCCGCCCGCCAGCCGCTCCAGCAGTGGCCTCCAGTGCGCTGGCTCCTCATCGGCCGGCGGCCAGGGCTCCACCAGCACCTCCATCACTCCGCCGCAGATACCGTCGCTTTCCAGCGATATTTCCCCGGTCAGGTCCACGCGCACAATCGCCGCCTGCCGGCTGGCGATGACATCCAGGGCCTGACGCAGGACCTCCGCCTCGCCGCATCCGCCGCCCACGGTGCCGGCATGCCGGCCTTCGGGATGGATCATCATTTTGGCCCCGACCTCGCGCGGGGTCGAGCCGGCGGTGCGGATAATGGTCGCCAGCGCGACCGTCTGTCCCGTGTCAACGGCCTCCTTCAGAGCGGCGAAGACCTCTTCCATCCGTCCGTCCTCCGCCCTCAGCACTGGCGTTCCAGCCGGCGGGCCAGGATAAGCAGAGCGTGCAGGGTAGATGTGGCGATGGCGCGCGCTTTATCGGAGATGGTGTAGCACGCCTGGACATCCAGGCGCGGGTCCACATCGCCGATTTTGATGCCCGCCGGCACCTCCGTGCCCTCGCGGATCGCGCCGCGCAGTACGCCATCAAAGGGCGCCAGCACGGGCTGGCCGGCCACCTCTCCCAGCACCTGGCCGGCGCGCACGATACTGCAGATGTCACATTCCCAATGCACCCGGCCGGCGGCCGGCGCGCGCAGGACGCGGTCCTCGGCATGCCCTTCCACCGGCGCCGGCACCCCCGTGTCCGGCTGGGCAGACCCCTCCCAGATAATACGGGCCAGGTAATGGCCGCGATTGGTCTCGATGACCGCATGGACATCGCGGCCGGCGGCGAACCCCGGCCCCAGCCCGATGACGATGGGAGCCATATCCATGCGCGTGCCCACGTTAGCCTTGGCCATGATGGCGTCAATCACCGCCAGCGGCGCCAACTCCAGGGCCTGTGAGAGGTCCGGATCCACCATCAGGGCAATATCGCCGGCGGCAAGGACAGCGTCCACATCCTCCACACTGCCGGCCAGCCGGGCCGTGACACCCTCGACCTGGGCGCGGCCGTCATACACCGCGTCGCAGAAAGCGACGGTGCGGCGCACGGCCATTGGGACGGGCACCTCGGTAATGACCACGCGAAAACCGACGGTATGCAGGCACCAGGCGACCGCACTGCCCAGGTCGCCGGCGCCGCGCACAATCACAAGCTCTGGTGGAATCATGCTGGCTACCTCGATGGCTTCAGATAGGTATCCCTCACGCGCCGGCGGCCTCCCATGTCGCGCGGATGAACGCCGCGGCGCGCCGCACTCCCTCCACGCCCAGCCGGCTGTTCTCCTCCATGCAGATCCAGCCGGCAAAACCGTGCCGCTTCAGGAAAGCGAAAATATCGGCGAACGGCACCAGGCCGGTGCCCAACAGCACATGGTTCAGCGCGCCGCGCGTGCTGGTATCGGCGGCGTGAATGCTGACCACCTGATCGATCACCTGCTCCAGGATGGGCAGGGGATCATCCCCATAGGCGATGGGGTTAGCGGTGTCGAAATTGATGCCGATGGTAGTGCCGCGAATGCCCCTGGCCAGCTCCAGGAAGATATGGGTGGGCTGGTCAAAATCCGTGTACTGCCAACAGCCTGGTTTCCCGTGGTTTTCCAGCACCAGGCGCACGCCGGCCTCTTTGCCGGCATCCTCGCAGGCCAGCAGTCCCTCCAGCGCCCAGCGGATGCCGTCCCGCTCATCCAGGCCGGGATGCGCCTGGCCGGCGGTGACGCGTATCAGCTCCGCCCCCAGCAGGCCGGCGGCGCGGATATAGGCCCGCTCCTGCTCAATCTGGCGCCGGCGCTCGGCCGGGTCCGGATGGGTGAAATCGGGGTAAGAAGTGACCATCACCAGCCGCATGCCGGCCTCTTCGATAGAACGCCGCACATCAGCCAGGTAGGCCGGCTCCAGGCTCCTCAGAAAGAGCACAGAGATATCAATGCCGTCCAGCCCGACCTCAGCACCGATGCGCGCCCATTCGCCGATGGACATGCGCCCTTCAATAATGTCCTGGAAGAATGAGACCGGTAGACAGCTCAAGCGCATGGCGGGTCCTCCCTTGGATGCACTGCTGGTAGTGCCGATGCTCTCCGCCGCCTGACGGATGATGCGGGAGGGGTGCCGGCGGAGCATCTCGCGCGCGGCGGCCTTTTCCGGGCTGTCCGGAAGCCGGCGCAGGCTTTCCACCACCGCCAGCCCCTGCACCACATCATGAGGGTATGCCAGGGCGCATTCGGCCAGCGGGAGCGCGGCGCCGGCCTCCCCGCGGTTCCCCAGGGTAATGATGGCCGACATGCGCGCCTCCGGGTTCGGGTGCCGCAGGGCGTGGATGAGGCGCTCAGTGAACGTATGGCTTTGTTCCCATGCGGCGATGTCGACCCCACAAGCAGGACAGCGGACGGCATCGCGCTCCACCGGGGCAAAACATGCCGGGCAGTAGTACTGCATGGCCTTCCGTTGACGCCTTTGGCGAGTGTTCGCTCCCAGTATACCATAAGTTCGCCCATCGCGCACGCGCGCCGGCCTTCTTTCGCTCTTTTCCGCCCCGCGCCGGCTGTGGTACAATATGGGCGCCAGGAAACGCCCGGCACAGGAGGACCCATGCCCATCCGCATTCTGCCCCCGGAAGTGGCCAGCCGCATCGCCGCCGGCGAAGTAGTGGAGCGGCCGGCCTCGGTGGTCAAAGAACTGCTGGAAAACGCCATTGACGCCGGCGCGCGGGACATCCAGATCGAGGTGGAAGAGGGAGGCCTGCGCCTGATCCGCGTCTCCGACGACGGATGCGGCATCCCCGCCGGCGAGGTGGAGCTGGCCTTCGCCCGCCACGCCACCAGCAAGCTCTCCGACGTGGAGGACCTGAACCGCATCGTCACCCTCGGGTTTCGCGGCGAGGCGCTGGCCAGCATCGCCGCCGTCTCCCGGGTCGAGATGTCCACCCGCTCCGCGGACGAGGAGGTCGGCACACAGCTTTCCCTGGAAGCCGGCGAGATTGTGCGCCGGCGCCCGGTGGGCCGGCCGCCCGGCACCAGCATCACGGTCGAGAACCTGTTCTTCAACGTGCCGGCGCGGCGCAAGTTTCTGCGCTCCCCGCTGACCGAGGCCGGCCACATCCAGGAGATCGTCACCTATTACGCCATGGCCTACCCGGCGCGCCGCATCTCCCTGACCCATAACGGCCGGCCCATCTTCCGCTCCCCCGGCACGGGCAACCTGCTGGATGTGCTCCTGGAGATACACGGGCCGGAGACCGCCGGCGCCCTGCTCCCCATCCAGACCACCGCGGAGGAACCTTCTCCGGTCATGGTATCGGGGTACGTCAGCCCGCCGGCGCTCCATCGCGCCGACCGCCGACACATGGTGTTCTTCGTCAACGGCCGCTGGGTGCGGGATAAGGCGCTGGCCTATGCCGTCCTGCAGGCCTATCACACCCTCCTGCCGGCCAACCGCTTCCCCATCGCCGTCGTGCAAATTCACCTCGACCCGGCGGAGGTGGATGTGAACGTGCACCCCACCAAGACCGAGGTGCGCTTCCGCGCCGCCGGCGAGGTCTTCCGCGCCGTCCAGCGCCAGGTGCGCGCTGCCCTGGTCCAGCAGGCGCCGGCCGCCCCCCAGTTCCACGTCCCTGGCTGGGGAGAGCGGCCCAGCCCATCCGCGGAAATCGTCGCCCGCCAGCAGATGCTGATGAGCGCCGGCCGGAGCGCGGTCGAACATGCCCTGCGCCTCATCCCGCCGGCCGAAGAGCCTGCCCCCGAGCCGGCCGGCACTCCCCCATCCCGGCTCCCCATCCTGCGCGTCGTCGGCCAGGTGCGGCAGATGTACATCATCGCCGAGGGCCCCGACGGGCTGTACCTCATTGACCAGCACGCGGCGCACGAGCGCGTCCTGTACGAGCAGATGCTCTCCCAGGCGACCGCCGGCGTGCCCCTCTCCCAGGCCCTGCTGGAGCCGCAGGTGGTGCCGGTGGACCTGCGTCAGCAGGATGTCATACGCACGTATGACGAGGAACTGCGCTGGGTCGGCTTCGAGCTGGAGCCGTTCGGCGAAGGTGCGTTCCTCCTGCGGGCTGTGCCGGCGGTGCTGGCCGGCCGGCAGGACCCCCGCACCGCGCTCTATGAGGTGCTGGAAGAGCTGGAGCGCGGGGAAACCCCGCTGGCGCGCCGCAAAGATGCCGCTGTCATGGCCGCGGTGTGCAAGCGCGGCGCGGTGAAGGCCGGCCAAACCCTCAGCCACGAGGAAATGACGGAGCTGGTGCGCCGGTTGGAAGCCACATCCTCCCCGCAAACCTGCCCCCACGGCCGGCCGACCATGATTCATCTCAGCGCGGAAGCCCTGGCGCGCCAGTTCCTGCGCTCCTGAAGGACGGGAACCGGGGAAAGGGACACCGCAGTGCCACACCCTCTTTCCAGCCGCAATTGTACCGGGCAGGCGTTCTGTGGTATAATGATGTCAGCCGGCGGGACCACGCCGGCAGGCAGCGCATGAGGAGGCATGAAATGATCCGAGTGGTGGTGGACAGCATCCGGGTGAGCCTGATGTCCCAACACCGCGTCGTCGTGCTGCGCGAAGTAGACGGAGACCGCTACCTGCCCATCTGGATCGGGCCGTTCGAGGCGGATTCCATAACCATCGAGCTCCAGGGCGTGCCGATGGCGCGGCCCCTGACCCACGACCTGCTCAAGTCCATCCTGGAAGAGCTGGGGGCGGAGGTGCAGTACGTCATCGTCAATGACCTGCGGGACGACACCTTCTACGCCCGCATCATCCTGGATGTCAACGGCGAGCGCCACGAGATTGACTCCCGCCCCAGCGACGCCATCGCGTTGGCCGTGCGGGTCAAGGCGCCCATTTATGTGGCTCCCCATGTCATGGATGAGGCCGGCATCCTCTCCGAATCCGCCGAACAGGCCCCCGAACTCTCCGAGGAAGAGGAAGAGAACCTCTCCATCTTCGAGGAGTTCCTGGAGAACCTGGACCTGGGCGACGAAGAGGAGGACAAGAAGTAGCGCCGGCCGGCGAGACGAACCAGCACTGCCCATCCACACCAGGCTGGACGAGGGAATGGGATGATGGAAACGCGCGTGGAAGGGGATCACCTCCCGCCGCAGAACATCGAAGCCGAGGAAGCAGTCCTCGGCTCATTGTTAATTGACCCGGACGCGGTCATCAAGGTCGCGCCCATCCTGCGCGCCGACGATTTCTACCGCGTCAAAAACGGCTGGATCTACCAGGCCATTCTGGACCTGCATCAGCGCAACGAGCCGATAGATTTCCTCAGCGTCAGCGCGGAGCTGGAGCGCCGCGGGCAGTTGGATGAAGTGGGCGGCCGGTCGTATCTGGCCTCGCTCTATAACACGACGCCGACCAGCCTGCATGTGGAGCACTACGCCCGCATCGTGGAGCGCACGGCTGTCCTGCGCCGGCTCATCTCCGCCGCCGGCCAGATCGTGCAGATGGTCTACGAGGCCGGCGGGGACGTGGACAACATCATTGACCGCGCCGAACAGCTCATCTTCGGCGTCTCGGAACGCCGCCTGCGCCGCGACCTGGTCCCCCTGCGCCAGCTCATGGAGGAATATTTCGAGCGGCTGGACTATCTGTACCGACACCAGGGGGAAATCATCGGCATCCCCACTGGCTTCCATCAACTGGACAAGCTCCTGGGCGGGCTTCAGCGTTCCGACCTCATCATCGTCGCTGGCCGGCCCGGCACCGGCAAGACCAGCTTCGCCCTCAGCATCGCGCGCAA
>JAPWUQ010000127.1 GCA_028275445.1 Anaerolineae bacterium
GGCCCGACCCGCACCATCCCGCTCTACTTCAAGAAAGAGAACGTCAGCTTCCACGAGATTCAGATTATCGAACAGCCTCTGGACGAGTATTATTGATGGCGAAACGTCTGCTGGGATTTGTCGGTTTCGATGAAGAAGAGGAAACAATCGGCCTGCCGGCATCCTTTTTCCAGCACCTCCTGCCGGCGGTGGACGACCTGGCGGAGCTGAAGCTCACCCTCTGCCTGCTGTACCGCCGCGCCCGGGCCGGCGCGCCCGTCCTTTTCCTGCGCCAGGAGCTGGAACAGGACCCCGAGCTTCACCACATCCTCGGCCTGGACGGCCAGCGCGCGGAGAACGCCGTCGGATTGGCCCTGGAGCGGGCGGCGGCGCGGGGCACTCTGCTGACACTGCGCCGCGCCAGGGGCAATCAATGGGAAGAGGCCTATGTGCTCAATGAGCCGGCCGGCCGACGGCTGGCCGAGGAACTGGCCGCCGGCGAGCCGGCCCCTGAGGCGGCGGGAGAGCCGGGGCCGGCGCCCTGGCGGCTCCAGCGCCCCAACATCTTCGTGCTCTATGAGCAGAACATCGGTCTGCTCCAGCCCCTGATCGCCGAGGAACTGCGCGAGGCCGAGCGAACCTACCCCATGAGCTGGATCGAGGATGCCTTCCGCATCGCCGCCGAGCGCAACGTGCGCAACTGGCGCTACGTGCGCGCCATCCTCGAACGCTGGGCCCAAGAGGGGAAACAGGATGAGATCACTGGACGAGATTCTGAAGGGTATGGGCGTCGCTACATCGAGGGCAAATACGGGCGCTACGTCAAGCGCTGAGCGCCGGCAGGACAAAGAGGTTTGCCCCATTTGCAAAGGCGCCGGCTACGTCACCCTCGATGTGCCCGTCCATCACCCCGATTTCGGCAAGCTCATACCCTGCCAGTGCAAGCGTAAGGAGCTGGAGGAAAAGCGCCGCGCCGAGCTTCGCCGCATGAGCAACCTGGGCGAGCTGGAGCGCATGACCTTTGACACCTTCCTGCCGGAGGGGCTGGGCCTGCCGGAGGATAAGCGCCGCAACCTGCGCTCCGCCTACGAGGCCGCCCGGGAGTTCGCCCACCATCCGCAGGGCTGGCTCATCCTGATGGGGGGATACGGGTGCGGCAAGACCCATCTGGCCGCGGCCATCGCCAACGAGGTCATCGCCCGGGGAGAGCCGGCGCTCTTCGTCATCGTCCCTGACCTGCTGGATCACCTGCGCGCCACCTTCGCGCCCAACAGCCCGGTGACCTTTGACGAGCGCTTCGAGCTGGTGCGATCGGCGCCCCTGCTCATCCTGGATGACCTGGGCACCCAGGCCACCACCCCCTGGGCACAGGAAAAGCTCTTCCAGATTTTGAACTACCGCTACAACCACCGGCTTCCCACAGTCATCACCTCCAACTGTCAGCTCGAGGACCTGGAGCCGCGCATCCGCTCGCGCATGACGGATGCCGATTTCGCCCGCATCGTCCCGATCCTCGCCGGCGATTTCCGCCAGTCCGGCCAAACCCTCAGCGAAGCGCTCCATACCAACCTCAACAGCCTGGCCCAGGTGGCGGAGATGACCTTCGAGAGCTTCAGCACCCGCGACCACGAGCTGACCCGCGAGGAGCGCGAGAATCTGGTCAACGCCCTGGCCCTGGCGCGTTCCTACGCCGAGCATCCGGACGGCTGGCTGGTCTTTTTCGGCGACCACGGCACGGGCAAGACCCATCTGGCGGCCGCCATCGCCAACGAGCAGGTGCGGCGCGGCCGGCCGGCGGTCTTCGTCACCGTGCCGGATTTGCTGGACTATCTGCGCGCAGCCTTCGGCCCCAACAGCCAGGCCTCCTTTGACAAACGCTTCGAGGAAGTGCGGCGCGCCCCCTTCCTGGTGCTGGACGACCTGGGGCTGGAAAGCGCCACCCCTTGGGCGCGTGAGAAGCTCTATCAGCTCATCAACTTCCGCTTTAACATGCGCCTGCCGACGGTCTTTACCATGGCACAGCGCCTCGAAGACCTGGAACCCCGTCTGCGAGCGCGCATGCTGGTGCAGACACGCTGTACCGTGTTCGCCCTGCTGGTGCCCATGTACACCGGCGGCGGTGCGGTCCAGCGGCCCCGCCGGCCGCGCGCCGCCAGCTCCCGCTGAAGGATGCGCCATGCCCTGCCGCGACACAGCCATCACCCTGGCATCGCGAATCCTGTCCGCGCTGTGGCCGGCCGGCCATCCGCGCCCTCTGCCGCCCGATCCCCGCATCCTGGTGCTCAAGCCCTGCTGTCTCGGCGACGTGCTGATGGCCACCGCCGTCGTGGAGGCCCTGCGCCGGCACTGGCCGACAGCGTCCATAGACTTCGCCGTGGGGCGCTGGTCCCGGCCGGCGGTGGAACATCATCCCCACCTCCGGCGTCTGATAGACTGTGGACGCGTGGGCGAGGGCGCCTATTCCTGGCGGGAATGGCTGGAGCTGGCGCGCCGCATCCGCGCCGGCCAATATGACCTGTGCCTGGTGCTGGACCGCTCCCCCGCCATGGCGCTCCTGCCGGCCCTGGCCGGCGTGCCCTGGCGCGTGGGGCTGGACAGCGCCGGCCGCGGCATCGCCCTCACCCGCCGCGTGCCGGTGATAGGTCTGATGCACGAGGTGGACCTATACCTGGCCTGTGTGCGTGCCCTGGGCATTCCCACCGCAGGGGCACGCCCGACCTTTTACCCGACGCCGGCCGCCCGGGAGCGGGTCCGGGGAATGATCCCGGCGGGGCGTTCGGTGGCGGTAATCCACCCCGCCGGCGGGCAGAACCCGGGCATGGCGCTCTCGGCCAAGCGCTGGCCGGCGCCGCGGTATGCGGAGATCGCCCGCCGGCTGGCGCAGGAACGTCGGGCATCGGTGATCATCGTCGGTGGGCCAGGCGATCGCGAGCTGGCGGAGGAGGTGCGGCACCTGGCCGGCGAGCTGGAGCACGTGCATAACATGGCCGGCGAGCTGTCCTTCGACGAGCTGGGCGCCCTGCTGGAGCGGGCGGCTGTCTTCGTGGGCAATGATACCGGGGCCATGCATCTGGCCGCCGCCGTGGGCACGCCCACGGTCGCTGTGTTCGGGCCGTCGGACCCGCGCCGCTACGGCCCCTACGGCGCCGGCCACCGGGCCGTCTGGAAACCGCCAGAATGCGCTCCCTGCTTCGATCGGGGACGCTGGAACGAGTCCTGCCAGCGCTTCCGCTGTATCGAGGCCGTGAGCGTGGAGGATGTCTGGCAGGCCATCTCCCAAGTTTGGCCGGCCTGAGCCCTTATGCTATAATGAGCCGTGTTTTGGGCGGTTCTGCCGCCATGCAGTCGGATTCCCAACCCTAAATCGTTGAGGTGAGGTAACCATGCACAAGCGTTCGAGCGTTATCCTGCTGGTGGCACTCCTCGCTCTGCTGGTGACCATGGGCTGTTCGGTCAGCCAGTTGGTGGGGAAGCGGCCTCCCACTCCCACCCCGACATTCACCAAGACCCCGAAACCGACGTTCACCCCGACGCCGGTATTTACGCCGACCCCGGTCCCGACCAACACGCCGGTGCCGACCAATACGCCGGCCGTGACCCCGACGCCGACGGACACGCCTCAGCCCACGCCCACCCCCATGCCGCAGGCGATCGTGAAGCTGGCCGACCTGAACTATCGCGCCGGCCCCAGCACCCAGTTCGCCTCCCTGGGCAAACTGTCCATAGGCTATGTCCTGGAGGTGCGCAAGCGCACCGCCGATTCGGCCTGGCTGAGGGTGTGCTGTCTGAACAATCAGGAGGGCTGGGTGGCCTCCCAGTATGTGGACCTGAGCGTGCCGATGGACACCATCCCGGTTGACGAGACGGTCCCGCCCACTCCGACGCCGCGGCCGCGCCCGCCGACCAACACGCCGGCGCCACAGCCGCCGACGCCCACCCCCGCCCCGGCCTTCTACTACCGGGCAGTTGTGCAGTCCTGCCTGCCCAACGCCGGCATTACCTATATCCAGGGCACCGTCTATGAAGGCACCACGCCGCAGACCGGCAAGCGCGTGCGCCTGTCCTGGATCCCGGACGACCCGAACCCGCCGGTGCCTGATTATGTCACCGGTACGGACCCGACGCGCCCGATCTATACCTTTATCCTCGACCCACAGAAGCCGCGCGAGGGCAACTGGTACGTCTGGGTGGTGGATGCGTCCGGCAAGCGCATCTCCGAGCTGGCGAACGTGCGCACCACGGCCAGCGCCTCGGGCGCCGGCGCCTGCCAGCAGGCCATCGTGGACTTCGTGCACTAACCGCCGGCCAGTCTGAAACCGGCGCACCATTCACCGCATATGCGTTTGGCAGAAGCCGAGTACACTTGCTCGGCTTCTGCCATCCCTGACTGAACTGAGGCAAGTCGTTCATGAAACGGCTAGCACGGTATATGGGCGTCCTGATCCTGGTGATGGCAGTGGCCGGCGCATTGGCCGCCTGTTCCTCGCCATCCGACTGGCTTTTCTCCATCACCGGGGAGACGGAACCCCTCCCGCAGGCCAAGGCCCTGCTCCAGCTCCTCTTTGACCAGTTCCGCCCTCATCCCCAGACGGCCGATTATGTGCCGGTGGCGCACGCCGGCCTCAACCCCTTCGGCGTCAACACCTTCCTGGAGCAGGAGGCCGACCCCGCCAAGCGCGAGCTGGCGGTGCGCATGATCGCCGAGGCCGGCTTCCACTGGATCCGCCAGGAATTCCCCTGGGAGGACATCGAGATCCACGGCAAGGGGGATTTCGAGGACCGCCGGCATACACCCTACCGCTCCGCCTGGGAAAAGTACGATCACATTGTCTCCTTAGCGGAGAAGTACGGCCTGGAGCTGATCGTGCGGCTGGACAATCCGCCGGCGTGGAGCCGGGCCGCCGGCGACGCCGCCGGCTCCCTTGCCCCGCCCGACAACTTCGAGGACTTCGGCGATTTTGTCGAGACGGTGGTGCGCCGCTACAAAGGGCGCGTGCATTACTACCAGATATGGAACGAGCCGAACATCTACCCCGAATGGGGCGAGCGGCCGGTGGACCCCAAAGGCTATGTCGAACTGCTCAAGATCGCCTATACCCGCGCCAAGGCGGTAGACCCGGATGTAGTCATCATCTGCGGGGCGATGGCCTCCACCATCGAGCTGGACTACCGCAATCTGAACGACTTCGCCTTTTTACAGCAGATGTACGACGCCGGCGCCGCCCCCTATTTCGACGTGCTGGCCATGCAGGGCTACGGCCTGTGGTCCGGCCCCACCGACCGCCGCCTACAGCCGCGCGTCATCAACTTCTCCCGCCCGCTTTACATCCGCGACATCATGGTAAAGAACGGCGACGCCCATAAGCCCATCTGGATATCCGAGATGAACTGGAACGCCGCGCCGGATGCGCTCCCCGAGAAACCCTTCGGTCAGGTGACACCGGAGACACAGGCCCGCTATGTCCTTCTGGCATATGAGCGCATCCAGCGGGAGTGGCCGTGGTTGGGGGTCGCCAACGTCTGGTTCTTCAAGCGCGCCACGGACCAGGAGATCAACCAACCGATGTACTACTTCCGCATGGTGGAGCCGGATTTCACCCCCATGCCGCTGTACGAGGCGCTGAAATCCTACACCCGCCAGGAGCCGGCCCTGTACCGCGGCTGTCATCAGGAGGACCACTGGGCACTGCGCTACCAGGGCGCCTGGCAGACCAGCCGCGACGAGCGCGCGGTGCTGGGGGCCTACCGCTGGAGCGAGGAAGCCGGCGCATCCATCACCTTCCGCTTCGAGGGCCGGGAGCTCTCATTGATTGCGCCGCGCGGGCCGGCCTTCGGCTCCCTGCGCCTGCGCGTGGACGGCGCGCCGGCCCACGAAGTTACCCTGACCGCGCCGGCGGAAGGGTTCGGGCAGGTCGTATGGCGCAGGAGCTGGCTCTCTCCCGGCCCCCATACGGTGGAAATCGAGGTCGCCGGCGGGCGCGGCGCGCTGGATGCCCTCATCATCCGGCCCTGGCCGGCCTGGATGTCCTGGCTGATCCCCGTCGGCATCCTGGCCGTCATCGGCCTGGCCGCTATCGCCTATGTCGTCGCAGGCCGGCGCGGCGTGCGCCTGCGGGAGGGCTGGCGTGTGCGCCGCTGAACGGCGTCGAGATCGAAGCCTTCTTCTGGCACTGGCGCTGATACTGCTACTAGCCCTGGCCCTGCGCCTGTACCATCTGGACGGCCAGTCCCTCTGGGCGGACGAGGGCAACAGCGCGGCGCTCGCCGGCCGGCCCTTCGCCGTCATCGCCGAACAAGCCGCGCTGGACATTCACCCGCCCCTCTATTACTGGCTCCTGAAGATATGGTGCTCCCTCTTCGGCCAGAGCGAAGCCGCCCTGCGCGGCCTGTCGGTGCTCTTCTCGCTGGGTGTGGTGATCCTGGTGTACGCGCTGGGCGCGGAGCTCGCCGGCCCCCCTGCCGGCCTGGCCGCCGCCCTGCTGACCGCCGTCTCCCCCCTGCAGGTGTACTATGCCCAGGAAGCCCGCATGTACATGGCCATAGCATTTTGGTCCGCGTTGGCGGCCTGGGCGGCCTGGCGCTGGATCGTACATCCCCGCCGGCCGTCCGCCCTGATATATATGCTGGCCGGCGCGGCTGGCCTCTACACCCATTATTTCTTCCCGGCCGTCCTGTTGGCATGCAACCTGGTCTTCCTGTTCGCCTGGCTGGAGCGCCGGCGCGCCCGCACTCTCGCCGCATGGGCCGGCATGCAGGCCGGCGTGCTCCTCTTATACCTCCCCTGGCTGGGCACCGGGCTGTCACGCCTGCTGGCCTGGCCGCGCGGCACGGCCGCCATGGATATCGTGACATGGCTCGGGTCGGCCTGGCGGACGCTCTGCCTGGGGCCGGCCGGCCTGGACGCGCCCTGGAGCACTGCTCTGCCATTCGCACTGCTCCTGGCCCTCGGAGCGGCGGCGCTTGCCCTCGCCGGCAGGGAACGCGCGTCACTGCCGGCCGCACGCTGGCTCCTGCCGTTCCTCGGCTGGCTCATCCCCGTCGCGCTCATGGCCGCCGGCGGCATCTATCAGCCGGCGCGCCTGAAGTTCCTCATGACCGCCAGCCCCTTCTTCGCGCTGTGTCTGGGCGCCGGCGCAGTATTTCCCCTGCAGTTGGCCCGCGCCGGCCGCCGGCCCATCATCTTGTCCGGCTTCCTGGCCGGCCTGCTGGTCGCCCTGGCGCTGATACCCGCCGGCCGCGCCCTGCACCGCTATTACACGGACCCGACAGCCGCGCGGGACGATTACCGCGGCATGGTCGCATACATCCGCGCCACCGCCGGCCCGGAGGACGCGGTCATCCTTAACGCGCCCGGCCAGTGGGATGTCTTCTCGTACTACTACCGCTCGGACCCCTGGCCCGTGTACCGGCTCCCCGCCGAACGCCCGCCCAACCGCGCCTCCCTGGAGCAGACCCTGGCGGAGCTGAGCGAACGCCACCGCCGGCTGTATGTGCTCTACTGGGCCACCGACGAATCGGACCCCGAGCGCATCATGGAGGGCTGGCTGGATGCCCATGCCTTTAAGGGGGTCGAGAGCTGGTTCGGCAACGTGCGCTTTGTCATCTACACGACCTTGCGGGGATGGGATGCGCCGATGCGGGAGCTGGCCGCCGGCGTCCATTTCGACAGCGGCATCACCCTGGCGCGGGCGGAAATGCCGGCGGCCCCGGTGCCAGCCGGCGATATCCTGCCGGTCTCCCTCTTCTGGCGGGCAGAGCGCATCCCATCCGTGCGCTGGAAGGTGTTCCTGCAGGTGCTGGACGCCGGCAGTCATATCGTCGGACAGCGGGATGCGGAACCGCTCAGCGGCGCGGTGCCGACCACCTCCTGGTCCCCCGGCGCGGTGTACGAGGACCATCACGGCGTGCCCATCGAACCCGGGACACCTCCAGGAACGTATCAGCTCATCGCCGGCATGTACGACCCCTCCACCGGCGCGCGGGCCGCGGTGCGGGAGACGGGGGAAACCTTCGTGCGGCTGGGAAGCGTCGAGGTAAGCCGGCCAGCGCGTCCCCTGCCGGCCGGCGCCGTGCGGCCGATGTTCCCCGCCCGGGTCGGCGTCGGCCCGCTGATATTCCTGGGATATGATCGCCATGCATTGGGTGGGGAGCGCCGCGATGTACCGATACCCGCCGGCACGCCCCTGCACGTGGCCCTTTACTGGCAGGCGCAGGAACAACCTGCGGAGATATGGCGTTTCC
>JAPWUQ010000187.1 GCA_028275445.1 Anaerolineae bacterium
TGGAGGGCAAGCGCAAGGATGCCATCAAGATCATCAAGGACGGCCGGCGCATGATCCTGCGCGATGATTACACCGGCACCGTCCAAAAAGTGAACACCCATCTCCTGCACCTGCTCCTGGACAACGGCTATCTGCCGGTGCTGGTGCCGCCGGCCATCAGCTTCGAGAACGAGGCCATCAACGTGGACGGCGACCGGGCGGCGGCGATGGTGGCTTCCGCCATGGGGGCGGAGCAGTTGATCATCCTCTCCAACGTGCCCGGCCTGCTGAAGAATTTCCCCGATGAAAGCACCCTCATCCGCCATATCCCGGCGGCGCGGCTGGATGAGTTCATGCAGTACGCCGACGGGCGGATGAAAAAGAAGGTCATGGGCGCCAGCGAGGCCCTGGCCGGCGGCGTGCGCCGGGTGGTCTTTGCCGACGCGCGCGTCGAACGGCCGCTCCAGCGGGCCCTGGCCGGCGAAGGCACCGTCATTGACTGATTCCTCCTTACAAAGGACAGGTCTATGAACATCATCGAGATCGAGAACCGGCATGAGAGCGGCGTCCATGCCAAGCGCCCCATCGTCCTGGTGCGCGGGCAAGGTGCTCGCGTCTGGGACGACCAGGGGCGCTCGTATATTGACTGCGCGACGGGGCACGGCGTGGCCATCCTGGGGCACTGCCATCCGAAGGTTGTCGAGGCCATCCAGCGCCAGGCGGCCCGGCTCATCACCTGCACGGATACCTATTACAACGACACGCGGGCGCAGTTGCTGGAGCGGTTGAGCCGGATCGTGCCGGCCGGCATGGAGCGGGTCTTCCTCTGCAACTCCGGCACCGAGGCGGTGGAAGGGGCGCTGAAGTTCGCCCGCTACACCACGCGGCGCGCCGGCGTGGTGGCCATGATGCGCGGCTTCCACGGCCGCTCAATGGGTGCCCTGTCCGCCACTCACAATCCCAAGTACCGCAAGCCCTTCGAGCCGCTGGTGCCGGGCTTTACCCACATCCCGCTGAACAAGCTCGACGCGGCGGAGCAGGCCATCACGGAGGAGACAGCGGCGGTGATCGTCGAGCCGGTGCAGGGCGAGGGGGGCGTGCGGCCGGCGGAGCCGGCATTCCTGCAGGGCCTGCGCC
Source organism: Anaerolineae bacterium (assembly GCA_028275445.1). Taxonomy (GTDB): domain Bacteria; phylum Chloroflexota; class Anaerolineae; order JACIWP01; family JACIWP01; genus JACIWP01. The sequence continues at coordinate 1,117 of JAPWUQ010000187.1, forward strand.
GGCTGTGCGATGAGCGCGGTGCGCTCCTGATCTTCGACGAGATCCAGACCGGCATGGGCCGCACGGGCAAGATGCTGGCGCTGGAACACGCCGGCGTGGTGCCGGATATCCTCTGCCTGGGCAAGGGCATTGGCGGCGGCGTGCCCATGGGCGCCATTGTCCTGGGGCCGAAGGTTGCCCCGCTGAAGCCCGGCCTGCACGGTTCGACCTTCGGCGGCAATCCGCTGGCCTGTGCGGCCTCCCTGGCCACCCTGCAGGTGCTGGAGGAAGAGGGGCTTCCCCAGCGCGCCGCAGAGAAGGGGGCCTATGTCTTTCGCCGGCTGGAAGCGCTTCACGACGCGCCGATGGTGCGGGAAATCCGCGGCCTGGGCCTGATGATCGGCATCGAACTGAAGTGCAAATCACGGCCGTATCTCGATGTACTGCATGAGCGGGGCATTCTGGCCCTGCCGGCCGGCCCCACCGTGGTACGCCTCCTGCCGCCGCTGATGATTCCCGATGATGACCTGGAATACGTCCTGGACACCGTCATAGACGTCCTCAGCCAGACACTGCAGGTGAGCGATGAGGAAGATGATTGACCCGGTCTCCTTCCTCCAGGAGATGGTGCGCATATACAGCCCGACCGGCCAAGAGGGCGAGCTGGCCGGCCTGCTCGTCTCGCGCATGCAGGAGCTGGGCCTGCGGGCCTACCTGGATGAGGTGGGGAACGCCGTCGGCGAGCTGGGGGAGGGCCGGCGCACCCTGATGTTGTTGGGACATATGGATACGGTGAGCGGTTATATCCCGGTGCGCCTGGAGGAGGGCCGGCTGTACGGCCGAGGGGCAGTAGATGCCAAAGGCCCCTTGGCGGCATTCATCATGGCGGCGGCGCGCCAGGGCCCGCCGGCAGACTGCCGGCTCATCATCGTCGGCGCGGTGGAAGAGGAGGGGTGCTCACGCGGCGCCCATCATCTGGTGCCGCGCTATCGCCCTGATGCGGTGATCATCGGGGAACCCAGCGGGTGGGAACACATTACCCTGGGATACAAAGGGACGCTGTCGGTGCATTACCGTTTGCGCCGGCCGCGCGGCCATACCGCCGGCCAGGGCGAGACGCCGGCGGAGTGCGCTGTGGCCTTCTGGAACGCGGTGGTCGGCTATGCCTCGGCCTGGAACGCCGGCAAAGAGCGCCAGTTCGACATGCTGACCCCGACGCTGGTCTCCATCTGCACGGATAGCGACGGCTTTCAGGAGCAGGTGGAGATGTATATCAACCTGCGCTGGCCGCTGGGGGTAGACATCGAGGAAGTGCGGGCATGGATGGAGGAGCGCGCCGCGCCGGCGGAGCTTACTTTCGGAACCTGCGAGCCCCCGTATCGGGCGGATAAGAACACGCCGCTGGTGCGGGCTTTCCTGCAGGGGATACGAGCGGTGGGGGGCACTCCCCGCTTCAAGCTGAAGACCGGCACCTCGGACATGAACGTGGTGGGGCCGGCGTGGGGATGCCCCATCGCGGCATATGGTCCTGGCGATTCCAACCTGGACCATACGCCGGAGGAGCACATCCTGATCGAGGATTATCTGCGGGCCATCGCGGTGCTGGAGCAGGTCCTGGCGCGCTGGTAAACGAAAACTCCCCGGGGATGTCGGGGAGTTCGTGTTGACAGGCATGCCAGATATGTTACGGCTCGGGGACCACGGCGAGGCCGGTGGTGCCGGGGCCCGAATGCACGCCCAGTGCCGGCGACAGCTCGGACACCAGTGACTCGACGCACTGGAAGGCCTGTTCCACTTTGCGGCGCAGTTCCTGGACTTCCTCGGGCGCGGCGGCGTGCATATAGGCGACTTTCAGGCGCGCGCCGGCGCCGAAGCGCTCTGTCAGGAGGGAGACCATCTTGTCATAGGCGCGGGAGCGACTGCGCGCCTGGCCGTAGGCGGTGATCTCGCCGTCCTCCATCCCGATCAGCGGCTTGACGTTCAGCAGGGTCCCCACCAGGTGGATGGCGCGCCCGATGCGGCCCCCCATGTACAGGTACTTGAGGGTATCCGCGGTCTGGATCATCATGGCGCGCGCTGCCGTCTGGCGGGTGATTTCAATGACGCGCTGGAAGCTGGCGCCGGCCAGTGCCGCCCGCGCTGCCTCGATCACCGACCAGCCCTGGGCCATGGCCACTTGGCGCGTGTCAATGACGTCCACCTGGATGTCCGGCAGTTCTTCGGTAATCATCTCTTTGGCCACGCTGGCGGCCTGATACGCCCCACTCCCGATGGAGGTCATGGTGATGACCACCATCTCCTTGGTACGCTCGTACAGCTCCCGGAACATGCGCACATAGTCCCCCGGCCCGGGGTTCGAGGTGGTGGGGAGCTGGGTGGCGGTGGGGAGCCACTGGTAGAACTTCTCCCGGCTGATATCGAACACGTCGCGCAGGGTCTTGTTGCCGATATTGATGTAATAGGGGATGAGATGGATATTCAGCTTGCTGACCAGCTCATCGGGAATGGAGGCAGTGGTGTCGGTGATGATGGCGACGGGGTTGCGGCCGGACAATACATTTGGGACAGACATCGAAATCAAACTCCTTCAAGTCTCTGCAAAGACCGCCGGCGAAACGGTTGGGCCGGCGCGTCTCCGGATATTCACAAAGCATAATAAGCCAGGTCGTGGAATTTGTCCACTCCTGGCTCAGTGGTTCACCAAAGCCGGCTGGCCTTGTGGGAACAGGCGGGGATCAGACCCGCCCAAGGAGGAATTCCACGGCCTGACCAACGGTTTTGATCTTCTCGGCCTCTTCATCCTCAATCTGGCCGCCAAACTCGTCCTCGAACGCCATGATGAGCTCCACCAGGTCCAGCGAATCCGCCTCCAGGTCCTCGCGGAAGCGCGCTTCCATGGTGACCTTGGACTCATCCACGCCGAGCTGGTTGACGATGATCTTCTTCACTCGTTCAAAGATTTCCTCACGCGTCATGGTCATGGTTCTCTACCTCCAGAGATTGATGCGATGTGACACATGGCAGACAACATGTAAGGAAAGGCAGGAATGGTGAACGATAGAACGTGTCCTATTGTAATCCCCTTTGCGCCGGCTGTCAACAATGCGGGGACATCATGCCGTTGGCGGTTTGACAAGCCCCATGCCGGCGGGTATGATGGGCGTACCGCCGGCGGCCGGCGACTGGCCCGCACTTCCACAATACTATAACCCCATTTCGGCCCGATCGTTGCGCCCGCCGGCATTCCGTAAGCAGGAGAAAGGGATTGACCACTTCGCACCGCCAGCGAAAAGAAGACCATCTGCGCATCTGCCTGGAAGAGGATGTGGCCTTCCGCTATCCCTCCAGCGGGTTCGAGCTGGTGCAGTTGCCCCACCTGGCCGCGCCGGAAATGGCCCTGGAGGATGTGGATATCTCGACCCGCTTTCTGGGGCATGCCCTGCGCGCTCCACTGCTCATCTCCTCCATGACCGGCGGGACCGAATGGGCGCGCACCATCAACCGCAACCTGGCGCAGGCCGCCCAGGAGCTGGGGATCGCGCTGGCCTTGGGTTCCTTGCGTGCTGCGTTGGAGGATGCGGCCACCATTTCCACGTACCAGGTGCGCGATATCGCGCCGGACGTGTTCCTCTGCGCGAACCTGGGTGCGGTTCAGCTCAATTACGGGTACGATCTGGAACACTGCCGGCGCGCGGTGGAGCTGATCGGCGCCGACGCGCTCATCCTCCACCTGAACCCCCTGCAGGAGGCGCTCCAGCCGGGCGGCAACACGAACTTCCGCGGTCTGCTCAACAAGATCGCCGCGGTGTGCGCCGGCCTGCCCGTGCCGGTCATCGTCAAAGAGGTGGGGTGGGGCATTTCGGGCGAGCTGGCGCGCCAGCTCCATCATGCCGGCGCGGCGGCGATCGACGTGGCCGG
>JAPWUQ010000188.1 GCA_028275445.1 Anaerolineae bacterium
TGCCCATTCGCGTGGTCTACATGAGCACGCCGGCCTTCGGCGTGCCGGCACTCACACTGCTGGCCAACGACCCCCGCTTCGAGGTCGTGGCGGTGGTGACCCAGCCGGATAAGCCGGCCGGCCGCGGGCTGAAGCGCACCCCGCCGCCGGTCAAGCGAGCGGCCGAACGGCTGGGGCTCCCGGTGCTCCAGCCGGCCAGCCTGCGCACGCCGGAAGCACTGCGGGAGATCGCCCGCCGCCGGCCAGACGTGATCGCGGTCGCGGCCTACGGCCTGTGGATTCCCGGCGAGATTTTCAACCTGCCGCCCAAACGCTCGCTGAACCTGCACCCATCCCTGCTCCCGCGCTATCGCGGGGCGGCGCCGGTGGTGGGGGCTTTGCTGGCCGGCGAGACGGAGGTCGGGCTGAGCGTGCTCTTCGTCGAGGACGAGATGGACGCCGGCGACATCCTGGCCCAGATGCGGGCGCCGGTGATGCCCGGCGATACCACTGCCACGCTGATGGACCGGCTCGCCCACATCGGCGCGCCGTTCTTTGTAGAGACGCTGGCCGGCTGGGTGAACGGCACCATTGTGCCCGTGCCGCAGGACCACAGCCAGGCAAGCTGGATCGATCGTCTGCGCAAGGCCGACGGACTGCTGGATTGGACTCTGCCGGCGGAAGAGCTGGCACGCCGGTGCCGCGCCTTTTCCCCATGGCCCGGCACCTTCACATTCTATCGAGGACAGCGTCTGCTGATCCATTCGGCATGGCCGCTGAACGCGAACGTCCCCATCCCTGGCATCAAGGGGCATCCCGAGCCAGGTACGGTGCTGGCACTGCCGCAGGGGATCGGTGTCGTCACCGGGGGCGGGATGCTGATGCTGGAGCGGGTTCAGCTCGCCGGCCGGCGGCCCCTGGACGTGCGCCGCTTCATCTGTGGCCAGCCGGGCTTTGTCGGCAGTCGACTCGGCATCGAGCAGACGTGATACAAAGGAGAGGACTGCATGGTAATTGGTGAACGAATCCGCAGAAGACGGACCGAACTGCACATGAGCCTCCGCGAGGTCGCGGAGAAGGCCGGCGTCACGGCCAGCTTCCTGAGCCAGATCGAGCGCGAGCTGGCGGACCCATCCATCAAATCCCTGCGCCGCATCGCAGAGGCACTGGAGGTGCCCGTCTTCTACTTCCTTTCGGACGAGCAGGAGCACCGCCCGGTGGTGCGCCGGCACGAGCGGAAAAAGCTCACCCTGCCCCGCTCCCAGGTCACCTATGAACTGCTCACCCCCGACCTGAACCGCAAAATGGAAATGTTCATCGGCCGCATCCACCCCTCCCAGGGCAACATTGCCCATCCGATGAGCCACAGCACAGAAGAATGCCTGCTGGTGCTGGAAGGCCGCCTCCGGGTGGAGCTGGCGGACAGCGCCTACGAGCTGGAGCCTGGGGACAGCATCTACTTTGACGGCTCCCAACTGCAGAGCATCTGCGCGTTAGGAGATGAGGAGGCGGTGTTTATCTCCGCCATCACGCCGGCCGTTTTCTAACAAGGAGGCCCTGCCGTGAAGCGCTCCCCCTTCTACTGCGACATCCAGCAAGCCGGCCCACAGTGGACCGTGGTGCAGGGGTGGGAGGTGCCCAACATCTTCACCAGCCCGCGCGAGGAACATCTGGCGGTGCGCCAGCGCGCCGGCGTCTTCGACTGGTCCACCACCGGCGAGATCGAGGTCCAGGGCCCCGATGCCCTGCGCCTGGTGCAGAAGGTCATCGTCAACGACGCCGCCGGCATGCCGGTCAATAAGGTCCTCTACACCACCATGCTCTTGGAAGATGGGAGCATCTTCTCCGACATCACCGTCTACCGCCTGGGCGAATCGCATTACATGCTCATGACCGCCTGGGGCAGTAACGCGGCCAACGCCCGGCCCGAATATGAATGGCTCCTGCGCTGGAGCGAGGGCCTGAACGTCGCGGTCACCGATGTTTCCTCGGGCAGTGCCCTGCTGGCCGTGCAAGGCCCCCTTTCCCGCCAGATCCTTGGCTCCATCACCGAGGAACCGCTCGATGCGCTGGGCTATATGTGGGGCATGCCGGCGCATGTGGCCGGCATCCGCGCCTACATCTCCCGCACCGGCTATACCGGCGAGCTGGGATATGAGGTGCTGGTGCCGGCGGAGCACGCCCACGACTTCTGGGAGGCCATCACCACGGCCGGCAAACCCTACGATATGGCCCTCTGCGGCATGGCGGCGGCCTTCAGCCTGCGGCTGGAAAAGGGCTACATCATGCGGCTGGACTTCGCCGGCGGCCGCACCCCCTATGAGGTCGGCCTGGGCTGGACCGTCAAGCTGGACAAGGGGGACTTCATCGGCCGCGAGGCCCTGCTCCGCCGCAAATCCGCCGGCTTTCCCGAAAAACTGACCCTCCTGCAGTTGGCAGACGACTATGTGCCGGCCAGCGGCGATGCCCTGCTCGTGGAGGATAAAGAGGTCGGGAAGGTCACCAGCGCCGCCTTCGGCCACAGCGTGGGGCATCCGCTGGCCTTCGGCTACCTGCCGCTGGAGCACGCCGGCGAAGGCACATCGGTCACCGTCCTGGACAGCGCCGGCGGGCGCCACCCGGCGTGGGTAGTGCGCCGGCCGCTCTACGACCCCGAAGGAACCCGCCTGCGCATGTGAAAGGAGATGCGGCCGTGGATAAGCCCAGGGTGCTGGTAGCCGAGGACAGCCCGATGCTGCGGGCGCTGATGAAAAAGGCGCTGGAAGCCGCCGGCGTCAGCGTCATCCTGGCCGAGAACGGCCGGCAGGCGCTGGAGCTGGCGCAGGCGGAAGCCTTTGACCTGATCGCGCTGGACAACCGCATGCCGGAGCTGGACGGCACGGAGGTCTGCGCCGAGCTGAAAGCGGACGCGCGCTGGAGCGCCATCCCCGTCATCATCATCACCGGTGATGAACAGCCCAGGCCCTGCGGGGCCGACCGCTACGTGGTGAAGGACGCCGGCTTTGCCAGCCTGGTAGCGGCGGTGAGGGAACTGCTGGTCATCTAGCCGGCGCTCACGCGGTGGGGCGCCATTCGGCGCTGGCGAAGGCCAGCCGCCGGCCGGTGTCCCGGAAGCCAACCCGCTCGGCCAGGGCGATGGAAGCCGGATTCACCGCGCCGGCCAGATACAGCGGCGTCACGCCCTCCCGCACCAGCTCCGCACACAGCGCGGACACGACCGACTCCCCCCAGTGCCGGCCCTGGGCCGCCGGCTCCACATGCACCGCCACCTCCGCGAACTGCGGGGAGCGCCAGTTGACGCTGGCAAAGGCGAGCACCTCGTTTTTCGGAGAGCGAATCTCGTAGCGCGGCTGGCCATCGGGAGATTGGGCACGCGTCACCAGGATATTGATGATGGGCTGGAAATTGGCGACGTCCAGCACGTAGAGGCGAAAGATTTCCTCACCCGACAGGAGAAAATAGTCCCGCCAGACCTGGAGATAATGCATCGGCCCCAGGAGGTAGCCCGGCCGGCGCTGGGGGGCGATCTCCTGTATCAACTGGCGCAGGGCCGGCTCATTCTCCGCCAGCATGACATAGAGGGGGCGGAACAGGTCATAGCCGGTCAGGCATTCCGCCAATGCGCCGGCGACCTCACCGCTCTGGTCGTAGGTCACGTACAGGCGGGTGCGCGAGGCGGGGTGATAAAGCATATAATAGGCGAAGACGGCCTGTTCGGGGTCGGAGACATCCAGCCACCGCTGGAGCGTCTGACGCAGTTCGCCGATGGTGCTCAGGGTTGACACAACATTCCTCCGGGCCGGGTGTATGATGGCCCATTATAACGGACATTGGCCGGCCTGACAATTGGCCGGCACGTCGGCGAGGAAAAGGAGGGAACGCCTTGCTGAAAATCCTGGTGGATTCTACCTGTGACCTTCTGCCGGAGGAGGCGGCCGGCTACGGCATCCACATCATCCCCATGTACGTTACCCTCGGCGGCCGGACGTATCGGGATGATGGCAAGGAGCTGAGCCGGGAGGAGTTCTACCGCCGGCTGCGCACCGAACGGGAACTGCCGCGCACCTCCCAGCCCTCCATCGGGGATTTCGAACGGGTCTTTCGAGAGCTGACGGCGGATGGCAGTGAGCTTCTGTGCCTGACCATCTCCTCCCGTCTCAGCGGCACCTGGCAGGCGGCCAAGGCCGCGGCGGAATCCTTCCCCGCCGGCCGCATCCATGTCGTGGACACGTACGCCGTCTCCGTGTCGTTGAGCCTGCTGGCCATCAAGGCGGCGGAGATGGCCGCGGCCGGCGCGCCGGCGGAAGAGATCATCCCCGTTCTGGAGTCCATCGTGCGGAATTACTGTATCGTCTTCGTGGTGGAGACGCTGGAGTATCTGCATAAAGGCGGGCGCATCGGTACCGCCTCGGCCTTCCTCGGCACCCTCCTCGATATCAAGCCGCTGTTGACCATCAAGGACGGCATTGTCCAGCCCCTGCACAAGGTGCGCACTAAGAAAGCGGCCAAAGCGCGCATGCTGGAGATATTCGAGGCCGGCATCGCGCCCGGCACCACCATCGCCGGCGCCATTGCGCATACCGCCAGCCACGAAGAGGCGCAGTGGCTTGCTGATGAACTGCGCTCGCGGTATAATTGCCGCCGGCTGTATATCTCCGAGATGGGGCCGGTGGTGGGCACCCACGGCGGGCCGGGCCTCATCGGTGCCGCCATCTATCCCATCGAGGCAGAACAAGCGCCGGCGCAGTCACCACATCAGTAACTTTTGGCACTGTGAGGTGTTCTAATTGGTGAAAAGAGGAACGGAGCAGTCCCCAGGTATGGGAACACCCTCGCCCAGGCCGAACGGGAACAACCCGTACGCGGCCCTGGACGAAACCGAACTGATTGAGCGCGCTGCGCGGGACCCACAGGCGTTCGGCGAACTGTACGAACGCTATGTGGACCGCATTTACAACTATATCTATCACCGGGTCGGGAACGCGCAGGATGCGGAAGACCTGACAGCCCGCACGTTCCAGCGAGCGCTACA
>JAPWUQ010000033.1 GCA_028275445.1 Anaerolineae bacterium
AGCGAGAACATGAGCTTCCTCTCGATGATGGCGCCGGCGGCCGGCCGGCAGGGCATCGTGGAATTTGTCGTGGCGAGCGTGGAAAAGGCCGGCGCCAACCCCTGCCCACCCATCATCGTTGGCGTTGGCATCGGCGGGAGCGCCGATAAGGCCATGGAGCTAGCCAAACATGCCCTGCTCCGCCCGGTGGGCCAGCATCACCCGGAGCCGGAGGTGGCGGACCTGGAGCAGGAACTGCTGGAACGCATCAACCGCACCGGCATCGGCCCGCAGGGATTGGGCGGGAGCACCACAGCCCTGGCGGTGCATGTCGAGACCTATCCCTGCCATCTGGCCAGCATGCCGGTAGCGGTGAACATCCAGTGCCATGCGGCGCGCCATAAAGAAGCCATCCTGTGAGCGACGAAAGGAACACGGCCATGGAAAAGACAGGAATTCGCCTGACCACTCCCCTGACCCTGGAGCAGATCGCCCCCCTGCGTGCCGGCGATAAAGTCCTCATCAACGGCATCATCTATGTGGCGCGCGATGCGGCCCATAAGCGCATGGTCGAAACGCTGGATCGCGGCGAACCCTTGCCATTTGACCCCGTCGGCCAAGTCATTTATTATATGGGTCCGTCGCCGGCCAGGCCCGGCCGCCCTATCGGCGCCGCCGGCCCCACCACCAGCTACCGGATGGATGCCTATGCCCCACGCCTGATGGCCGCCGGCATCAAAGGCATGATCGGCAAAGGGGAGCGCGCCCCGGAGGTCATCGAGGCGATGAAGCGCTATCAGTGCGTCTACTTCGCCGCCACTGGCGGGGCCGGCGCCCTCATCTCCCGCTGTATTGTCGCCGCCCGCATCATCGCCTATGAAGACCTGGGGCCGGAGGCGGTGCAGGAGCTGACGGTGGTGGACTTCCCGGCCATCGTCATCAACGATATATACGGCGGCGATGCCTACGCCGCGGAGCGAGAGAAATATCGCAAACTTCTGCAAAAGGCATGAACCATGCGCGTGACCATTTCTGTCGAGCAGGTGCGTTCGGAATGGGTGCGCCGTATTGAGGAGGTCAGCGGCCAGGATGTGATGGCCTGCTATCACTGCGGCAAGTGCTCCGCCGGCTGTCCCGCGGCGGAGGCCATGGACCTCCTGCCCAACCAGATCATCCGGCTGGTACAGTTGGGCCAGGTCGAACGCGCCCTGGAGAGCCAGACCATCTGGTACTGCGCCGCCTGCCAGACCTGCTACGCGCGCTGTCCGAAGGGGGTGGACCTGCCGCGGCTGATGGAGGCCCTGCGGGAATTGGCTATGCAGAAGCGGGGCGATCACTTGGAGATCGCCCGGCTGGACGTGCAGGCGCTGGCGGAATTCCCCCAGCAGGCCTTTATCGCCGGCTTCCGCAAGTACACGACCTGAGGCTGAGCATATCACCGCACGCGACGGAGCGTGAAGATGCGCTATTTCTATTTTCCCGGCTGTACGCTGGAGACCAAGGCGGTGGGCTTCAACCGCTCCGCCAAAGAGGCCGCCGGCGCGCTGGGGGTGGAGCTGGTCACCCTGCCGGAGTGGAACTGCTGTGGGGCAACCTTCCCGCTCTCCACCGACAACGTGCTGGACCTGGCCGGCCCGGCCCGCAACCTGGTGAGCACGGCCGAGGCCGGCGGCGACACCCTGGCCGTGGCCTGCGCCACCTGCTTCAACGTCCTGCGCCGCACCAACCACTTCCTCCGCAAGCACCCGGACACGCTGGAGAAGCTGAACGCCTTCCTCGAACGGCCCCAGCCCTATGCCGGCCAGGTGGAGGTGCGCCATCTGCTGGACATCTTCGTGCACGATGTGGGGCTGGAGGCCATCCGGCGGCGCGCCGTGCCTGGCCTGGGGGGATTGCGGGTAGCCGCCTATTATGGTTGCATGCTCCTGCGGCCGGCGGACGAGATCGCGCTGGACGACCCCGAGCGGCCCGGCATTATGGATGCACTGCTGGCCGCCCTGGGGGCCGAGGTGGTGGACTATCCCCACCGCGGGGAATGCTGTGGGGCCTATCTGACGGTGAAATCGCCGGAAGCCTCTATGCCCATGTCCTACCGCATCCTCTCCGCCGCCGGCCGGGCTGGCGCGCAGGTGCTCGCCACCGCCTGCCCGCTGTGCCAGTTCAACCTGGACTGGCTCCAGGCGCGCCTGCGCCAGCAGTACGCCTCGTATCAGCCCCTGCCGGTCATGTACTTCACCCAACTGATGGGGCTGGCGTTCGGCCTGGACCCGGCCGGCTACGGGTTCGAACAGCACTACGTGGACCCCCGGCCGGCGCTGGCCCAGGCCGGGGTGTTGGGAGGGATCCGATCCCCATGACGACGTGCCCGGCAGAGGAGGCTATGGAACGCCCCGCTCGCGCACCGATCGCGCACGCCCTGGTCATTGGCGCCGGCATCGCCGGCATGCAGGCCGCGCTGGATATCGCCAATTCGGGCTATCCCGTCACCCTAGTGGAGAAGCTCCCCTCCATCGGCGGGCGCATGGCCCAGCTCTCCGAAACCTTCCCCACCCTGGACTGCGCGCAGTGCATCCTGACCCCGCGCACCGTCGAGGTTGGCCGCCATCCCAACATTCATCTCATCACCTACGCCGAGGTCGAGGATATCCAGGGGGAACCCGGGCATTTCCGGGCGCGCATCCGCCGGCGGGCCGCCGGCGTGCGGTGGGACATCTGCACGGGCTGTGGGGCCTGCATCGAGAAGTGCCCGACGCGCGTGCCATCGGATTTCGATATGGGCCTGGGCCGGCGCAAGGCCATTTATACCCTCTCGCCCCAGGCCGTGCCGAACAAACCCGTCATTGACAAAGAACACTGCCGCTATTTCACCCAGGGCAAATGCCGCGTCTGCGAAAAGGTCTGCCCCACCGGCGCCATCGCCTACGACCAGGAGGATGAGCTGTTGGAGATCGAGGCCGGCGCCATCATCCTGGCCACCGGCTATGAGCTGTACGACGTGACCCGTCTGGGCGAGTACGGCGCCGGCCAGGTGCCGGACGTCATCAGCGGCCTGGCCTTCGAGCGCCTGCTGTCCGCCTCCGGCCCCACCGCCGGCAAGATTCGCCGGCCCTCCGACGGGCGGGAGCCCAAGGAGGTGGTCTTTGTGCAGTGCGCCGGCTCGCGCGACCCGGAAAAGGCCATGCCCTACTGCTCCACCATCTGCTGTATGTACACCGCCAAACACGCCATGCTGTACCGCCACCGCGTCCCCGACGGCCAGGCGTACGTGTTCTACATTGACATACGCACCGCCGGCCGGCGCTATGAGGAGTTCCTCCAGCGCGCCGTCGAGGAAGACCGCGTGTTATACCTGCGCGGCAAGGTGTCCCGCATCTTCCGCGACGGCGAGAAGGTCGTGGTGTGGGGAGCGGATACCCTCAGCGGCCAGCAGGTGGAGATCGCCGCGGACATGGTGGTGCTGGCCACGGCCATCGTGCCGCGGCCGGAGACGCGCCGGCTGGCGGAGATGCTGGGCATCGAGGTGGATGCCCACGGTTTCCTGCGGGAGGCCAATCCCAACCTGGCGCCGGTGAGCACCTGCCGGCCGGGGGTGTTCATCGCCGGCACCGCCGTCGGCCCGCGCGATATCCCGGAAACGGTGGCACAGGCCAGCGCCGCGGCCGCCAAAGTGCTCTCCCTCTTTGCCCGCTGGCAGTTGGAGCCGGAGGTGGAATATGCCGGCCAAAGCTAAGGCCCACCGCATCGGCCTGTTCGTCTGTCACTGCGGCCTGAACATCGCCGGCACGGTGGATATCCCGCAGGTGCTGGATGCCTTCCGCGATGAACCCGGCGTCCTGGTCTCGGTCGACTACAAATATATGTGCTCCGAACCCGGCCAGGAACTGATCCGCCGTAAGATCGCTGAGGAGAAGCTGGATGGGGTGGTGGTGGCGGCCTGCTCCCCCACCATGCATGAGGCCACCTTCCGGCGCAACGCCGAGAGCGCCGGCCTCAACCCCTATCGCGTCGAGATCGCCAACATCCGGGAGCAGGTATCCTGGGTGCACGCCAAGGACCCGGACGCGGCCACCCGCAAGGCTATCGAGGTCATCCGCACCATCATCGAAAAGGTGCGGTACGACGAGGAACTGCTCCCCTTCACCCTGCCGGTGGTGCGCCGTGCCCTGGTCATCGGCGGGGGCATCGCCGGCATCCAGGCCGCATTGGACATCGCCGCGGCCGGCTTCCCGGTCCTGCTGGTGGAGCGGGAGGCGCGCCTGGGCGGCCGCATGGCCCAGCTCTCCGGCACCTATTTCAACTTCGAATCGGCCGGCGACCTCCTGGCACAGAAGCTGGAGGCCCTACGCGCGCGTCCAGAGATCACTGTGCTGACCGAGAGCGAGGTGGAGTCGCTCAACGGCTATGTCGGGAACTTCACCGTGCGCATCCGCCGGCGGGGCGAGGACCAGCCGCGGGAGGAAAGCGTCGGCGCCATTGTCGTGGCCACCGGTTTCGACCTGTATCCCCTGGAACGGCTCCCCGAGTACGGCGCCGGCGCCGTGCCCGACGTCATCTCCGGCCTGGAGATGGAAGCCATGTTACGCCCGGACGGCCCCACGGGCGGGCGCATCCTGCGGCCGTCGGACGGCCGGCCGCCCCGGGAAGTGGTCTTCGTGCAGTGCGCCGGCTCGCGCGATCCCCAGCACGCCATGCCCTACTGTTCCAAGATTTGCTGTATGTACACCGCCAAACAGGCGCGGCTGTTCCGCCGGCAGTGCCCGGACGGCCAGGCCTATGTCTTCTATATTGACATCCGCTCCGGCGGGAAGGGGGCCGAGGAGTTCGTCCAGGCCGCCATGGAAGAGGAGCGGGTGCTGTACCTGCGCGGCAAAGTCTCCCGCATTTTCCGCGACGGCGATAAGGTCATGGTCTGGGGGGCGGACACGCTGAGCGGCCAGCAGGTGGAGATCGCCGCGGACCTGGTGGTGCTGGCCACGGCGGTGGTGCCGCGGCAGGATGCGCGCGAGCTGGCACAGCGCCTGCGGGTGGGCACCGACATGCACGGCTTTTTCAACGAGGCCCATCCCAAACTGCGGCCGGTGGAGAGCTTGACCGCCGGCATCTATCTGGCCGGCGCGGCGCAGGGGCCGAAGGATATTCCCGAAACCCTCTCGCAGGCCGGCGCCGCCGCCGCCAAAGTGCTCTCCCTCTTCTCGCGACATGAGCTGGTGCAGGAGCCGACCATCGCCTGGGTGGACCCGGAGCTGTGCTCCGCCTGCCAGCTCTGCGTGCCGGCCTGCCCCTATGAGGCCCGCCGGCCGCATCCCTGGAAGCCGGTCGTGACGGTGAACGCGGCGCTGTGCCAGGGGTGCGGCGCCTGCGCCATGGTCTGCCCCAATAAGGCCAGCAAACTGCGCAATTATACCCCGGAACAGGTGCTCGCCATGGTGGATGTGTTGTTCGCGCCGGCGAAAGCACAGGAGGGCACATGAGCGGTCCGCTTGACTGGCGTTTCATGGACATTGTGGCGGAGCGGAGCGGCCAGCCCATCGCCACCTGCTACCAGTGCCGCAAGTGCACCGCCGGCTGTCCCACCGCCTTCGTGATGGATTATGACCCGGCCCAGATCGTGCACATGGTGCAGATGGGCCAGCGGAACGCGCTCCTTTCCAGCCAGGCCATCTGGATGTGCGTGGGATGCGAGACCTGCGGCACACGCTGTCCCAACGGGATATGCGTCGGGCGCATCAACGATGCCCTGCGCCAGATGGCGGTGGAGGAGGGGGTGCGGGTGGGCGCGCCGGCGGTCTATCAATTCCACCGCTCCTTCCTGAACAACCTGCGGCGCTTCGGACGGGTGCATGAGATCAGCATGATTGTGGAATACAAACTGCGCTCCTTGGACCTGCTCTCCAACCTGGACCTGGGGGCGAAGATGCTCCTGGCCCGCAAACTGCCGCCGCTCCCTCAGCGCATCCGCGGCCGGCAGGAGGTAGCGCGCATCTTCGAGACAGCCGGCGCACAGGGGCCGGCGAAACCCCCGGAGGAACAGCCATGAGCCGCGCCTACGCCTTCTATCCCGGCTGTACCCTGCATTCCACGGGCGTGGAGTACGGGGTATCGGCCCGGGCGGTGTGCCGGGCCTTGGGGGTGGAGCTGGTCGAGATCGAGGACTGGAACTGCTGTGGGGCTTCCTCCGCGCACAGCCTGGGCGGCGAGCTGGCGGATGCTCTGCCGGCGCGCAACATCCTGCTGGCCCAGCCGCAGGCCCGCGATATCGCCATCCCCTGCGCCGCCTGCTACGGCCGGCTTTCCAGCGCCGACCGCCGCCTGCGGGAGGATGAGGCCTTCCGCCGGCAGATGGAGGAGATCACCGGCAGGGAATATGCCGGCGCGGCGCGGCCGCGTGCGCTCCTCGACATCCTGACCTCCGATTTTCCCCCGGAGGAACTGCGGGCGCGCCTGCGCCGGCCGCTGGCCGGCCTCCAGCCGGTGAGCTATTACGGCTGTCTCCTGCTCCGCCCGCCGCAGATCGCCGGCGGCTGGGACGACACCGAGCACCCGGTCAAGCTGGACCGCCTGCTGGGACTGCTGGGGGCAGAGCCGCGCCCCTGGACCTATGCCACGGACTGTTGCGGCGCCAGCATGACCCTGAACCGCGGGGACGTCGTGGCCCGGCTGGTGGGCCGGCTGGTGGACGCGGCGGAGGATGCCGGCGCCAACTGCATCGTCACTGCCTGCCCCCTCTGTCAGGCCAACCTGGACGGCCGGCAGGGCCGGCGCCCCCAGCCGATGCCGGTCTTTTACGTCACCGAACTGCTGGGGCTGGCGATGGGGCTGGAGGAGGTAATTGGCCTGTTCGGCCGGCATATCGTGGACCCGCGCCCCCTTTTGCGCCGGCTGGGGTTGTTACCGTAAAGGGGAAGTTGCGCCCTGCCTGTCTCGCATTATAATTAGCGCAACGCGGCGAAGGCGTCCACACAACGGCAGAGCATGAAGAGGCCAGGGGAGGCAGACATGTTAGACCGATTGTTAAATTACCGCCACATCGAAATCCTGAAGGAAGGGCCGCGCGTGCTCTTCCGCCCATTGCTGGCCAACGATGCAGAGAAGCTGGTCGATCTGCTGTCGCGCGTCAGCCCGGAGGACAGGGAATATTTTCGCTTTGATATTTCCACCCCCGAGTCCATCATGCAGTGGTGCAAAAACATCAATTATTCCCGCACCTTCCCCCTCATCGCGCTGGTCAATGAGCGCATTGTGGGGCTGTCCACGCTGTTCGTGGGGGAGAATTATACCCGGCATATTGCCTGGATCCATATTTATCTCGACAAGGAATTCCGCCGGCGCGGCATCGGCACCGCCATGATCCGCTCCCAAATCGACATCGCCCGCATGATGGGGCTCCAGCAGGTCATCGCCGAGGTCGCCGTCACCCAGCCCAAGGTTATCCGCGCCTTCGAGGAGATGGGCTTCAAGCTGGAGTACCAGCATCGCGACTATTTCATCACCCATGATGGGGAAACGTATGATATGGCGGTGCTGGTGATGTACCTCACCGACCATCGCGGCGAGTTCTGAGCCGGCGAACGGGGAACGCATAGAGATGCCGCTGTCTGCTCGGGATGAGCACCTGGAACGCGTGGATGTCGCTGTCATCGGCGCCGGCATCGCCGGCCTGCAGGCCGCCTTCCTGCTGACCAGCCTGGGCCGGCGGGTCGCCCTGCTCGACACCGCTCCCTGGATCGGCGGTTCTTTCCATCTGCTGGACCGCACCTTCCCCACCGATTCATGCGGGCTGTGCTTCATGGAGGCCGGCCTCTCGCCAACCTTCTGCCCCACCCTGGAGAGCGCCCGCAATCCCCTGCTGTCCATATATCCATTGACCCAGGTCACCGCGGTGGAGGGCCAGGCCGGCGATTTCCGCCTGACGCTCCGCCAGCTCCCCCGCTATGTGGACCCGGCGCGCTGTACCGCCTGCGGGGAGTGCCTGGCCGTTTGTCCCGTGTCGGGGCCGTCCTCCGATGAAGGTGCCCTCGCCCCCCGACAGGCCATCTATCGGCCGCCCTGGCGGGCAGTGCCGCGCGCCTTTGTCATTGACCCCACGCTCTGCACCCACTGCGGCGCTTGTGTGGAGGCCTGTCCCGAGGGCGCCGTGGAGCTGGATATGCCGGCGCAGACCCTGGCCCTGCGCGCCGGCGCCGTGATCACCGCACCGGGTTTCGAGCCTTTTCCAGCGGAGCGCAAGGGGGAATACGGCTTCGGTGTGCTGGACAATGTGGTGACCAGCCTCCAGTTCGAGCGCATGATCAGCTTCTCGGGCAGTACGCGGGGCCGGCTGGTGCGTCCATCGGATGGCCGGCCGGCGCGCCGGCTGGCATTCATTAGCTGTGTCGGCTCGCGCGACGTGAGCGTTGGCCGCCCGTACTGCTCCTCCATCTGCTGTATGATCACCGCCAAGCAGGCCGCCATCGCCCGGGAGCTGGATGCGCAGGCCTCCTGCACCGTGTTTTACATTGACCTGCGCGCCCAGGGCCGGGACGATGAATACTACATGGCCCGCCGGCTGAACGCCCCCGGCATCCGCTATGTGCGCTGTCAGGTCTCCACCATCAAGCAGTCCCAGCGCACCCGCGACGTCATCATCGAATACTGGGACGAGGCCGGCCAGCGCCAGGAGGAATCCTTCGACCTGGCGGTGCTGGCGGTGGGATTCGGGCCGCCGGCGGAAGCCGCCGCGCTGGCGCAGGCATTGGGGATCGAGCGGAATGAGCTGGGTTTCGCGCGCACTTCCGCCCTCCGGCCGGCCGAAAGCTCGCGGCCGGGCGTCTTCGCCGCCGGCGCGTTCCGCGAGCCGAAGGATATCGTCCACAGCGTGGTGGAGGCCGGCGCCGCGGCGGCCCTGGCCGCCACATTGACGCCGGCCGCCCCTCTCGCCGCGGAAGAGCCCCCGCCGCTGCGGCCGGGGCTGGAGGATGAGCCGCCGCGGTTGGGCATTTTCCTGGGGGAGGCCGGCCGGCAGTACGCCGCACTGCTGGAAGACCTGGAGCGCCGCCTGCGCCGGCTGAGAGGTGTGGCGCGGGTGGAGCGCATCCCCTCGCTGGCCTCGCCGGCCGGCCGGGACGCCCTGCTCCAGCGCGCCAGCGAGGCCGGCCTGAACCGGTTGGTCATCGTGGACGCGCCTTTGCGCTTCGCACCGGCCGCGGAGGCGAACCTGGGGCAAGTCCTGCGCGGTCTGGGCCTGCCCGACTCAGCCGTCGAGCTGGTGGATATGGACGCATGGCCGCCGGCCGGCTGTGATGTGCCGGCCCGCTCCGTCAATGGGCTTTGGGACAGCGTGCGCATGGCGGCGGCCGGCCTCCTGCGCCGGCCCCTCACGCCGCGCCCGGCGATCACAGTTTCCCCGACACCACCGGCCGCCGAAGCTCTGGATGCCGTGGTGATGGGGGGAGGGCCGGCCGGCATCTCGGCCGCGCTGGCCATGGCGGAGCTGGGACTGCGCGTCCTGCTGGTCGAGCAGGCGCCGCAGTTGGGCGGACATCTGCGGGAATTTGCCGGCGCCCTCGATGGAGAAGAGCCGGCGGAGTGGCTTGCAGAGCGCATCCAACGGATGGAACAGGCCGGCGTCCGCGTGCGCACCCATACCGCCGTCATCCGCTCTTCTCGCCAACCGGATGACAGCTATCTGCTGGAGCTGGCGTCGCCCGAGGGCCAGGAACAGGTGCAGGCCGGCGCGCTGGTCATTGCCGCGGGGAGCCTGCCGGCGCAGCCCTCCAGCTTCAGCTATGGGCAGGACCCGCGCGTGATGACGCAGGATGAGCTGGCGCGCCGGCTGGGGGCCGGCGAGGACCCCGGCGATGTGGTCATGATCCAGTGCGTCGAGTCGCGCACTGCCGAACGCCCCTACTGCAGTCGCACCTGCTGTGCGCAGGCACTGCGGCATGCCCTGCGGATTAAGGAGGCGTGGCCGGCGCGGCAGGTGGTCATTCTCTATCGCGATCTGCGCGCCTTTGGGCACTATGAGCTGGATTACCTGGCGGCGCGCCGCGCCGGCGTGCGCTTCATCCGCTACGAGCCGCATCAGCCGCCGCAGGTGCATGCCCCTACCGCCGGCCGCCTGGAAGTGGAGGTGGTGGATGCCCTGCTGGGCCGGCCTATACGCCTGCCGGCCGATTCCCTGGTGTTGAGCGTCGGGGCGGTGCCGGCGGCACTGCCCCATTGGCTACAGGAGCTGGGCGTGCCGGTGCATGCCGACGGCTTTCTCATCCCCGAGCACCCGAAGATGCGCCCGCTGAGCCTGGGCAGGCCCGGCATATTTGCCTGCGGCGCAGTGCTGGGCCCCTGTTTTGCGGAGGAGGCCGTCCTGCAGGGACAGGCGGCTGCCGCCCACGCGGCGGCCTATCTCGCGGAGCGGACCCGCCGGCGCGCGGCAGTGGAAAGCATCGCCTTCGTCAATGAGCGGCTGTGCTCCGGCTGTGAGCTGTGCGTGCGTGCCTGCCCCTTCGAGGCCAGGGTGATGAACGTCGAACGACATGTGGCGGAGGTGCGGGCGGCCTTTTGTGCCGGCTGTGGCACCTGCGCCATGGTATGTCCCAACGGCGCCTCCCAACAGCGGCTGTTCGAAACGCCGGCGGTGCTCCAGGTCATTGACGCCGCGCTTGACAGCCTGTGGGAAGCGCCACTCCCGGAGGAGAAACCATGTTAGTCCGTCACTATATGACACCCAACCCGGTGACCATCCTGCCCACCGCCTCGGTGGAGGATGCCTTCTACATCATGCACGAGAAGGGGGTGCACCACCTGCCGGTGCAGGATTACGCCGGCAGGCTGGTGGGCTTCGTGGCCGAACACGATCTCCTGTTGGTCTCCCCTTCTCCGACCGCGGCCATCACCCTGCACGAGATGCTGTATCAACTGGCCCAGGTGAAAATTTCCAGCATTATGAGCGAGCATCCCATCACCGTGGACGCCGATGCCCCGCTGGAAGAGGCCGCACGGCTGATGGTAGAGCATAAGCTGGATGCCCTGCCGGTGCTGAGCCAGGGGGAACTGGTGGGCATTATCACCGAGACCGACATTTTCCAGGTGTTCCTGGAGGTGCTGGATACCCCGGTGCCGGCGGTGCGGCTGTCCATGCTCATCCCCGATGAAAAGGGGCTCATCGCCTATCTCTGCCGGCATATTGCGGCCGCCGGCGGGAACATCCTCAGCGCCGGCGAGTTTCACGGCCCCAAGCCCGGCACGCGTCAGCTCACCCTGCGCATCGCCGAAGTGCCGCTGGAGCAGGTGCGCGCCATCGCGGAACGGGCCGTGCAGGAGCGTGGGTTCGTCCTGCTGGATATCCGGGAATGCGCGCCGGCGGAGAAGACCGGCCATGCCGAGGCCCCTGCCGACGCCGGGCCGGCTGGAAAGGAGTAAGAGCAGATGCTAGTTGCGGAACGCATGTCACGCCAACCTGTGGCGGTCTCGCCCGACCTGCCCCTGCCGGAGGCACTGCGCCTGATGCGCGAAAAACGGGTGCGCCGCCTGCCGATCGTGGACGAGAGCGGCCGGCTCATCGGCATCGTCTCGGAAAAGGACCTGCTGTACGCCGCGCCCTCGCCGGCGACCACCCTCAGCATCTACGAAATGCAGTACCTCCTGACGCGCATCACCGTGAAGGATGTGATGACCAGCGATGTCATCACGGTGCGCGAATCCAATACCATTGAAGAAGCGGCCCGCCTGATGGTACAGCACAAGATCGGCGGCCTGCCGGTGGTGGACGACGCCGGCAAGCTCATCGGCATCATCACCGAGACCGATCTGTTCAAGACCTTCCTGGAACTGCTGGGTGGATGGGAGCATGGGGTGCGCGCCACCGTGCTCATTTTGGACCAGAGGGGCGAGCTGTGCCGGCTGGCCGAAGTCATCGCCGGCATAGGCGGCAACATCGTCAGCCTGGGCACGTTCATGGGCGAGGACCCGGCCACCCGCCAGATACTCTTGAAGGTCGCGGATGTCGGCATTGAGGAGCTGACCCAGGCGTTACAGCCGGCGGTGCTGAAAATCCTGGACATCCGCGAAACCTGACCCTGGGAGGAAATATGGCTGATTTCGAGCCGCGCATCGTGGCCTTCCTGTGCAACTGGTGCACCTACACGGCGGCAGACCTGGCCGGCACCTCGCGCCTGCAGTACCCGCCCAATGTGCGCGTCATCCGTCTGATGTGCACCGGCGCCCTGGACCCGGTCTACGTCTCCAAAGCCCTGCTGGAAGGGGCGGATGGGGTGCTCATCGGCGGGTGTCATCCCGGCGACTGCCATTATCAGAGCGGCAACTACAAGGCCCGCCGGCGCATCGCCATCCTGCACACCATCCTGGCCCAGCTCGGCTTCGACCCCCAGCGGGTCTGGCTGAGATGGATCAGCGCCAGCGAGGGCCAGCGCTTCGCCGACACGGTCACCGAGATGGTGGAGCATCTCCGCCGGCTGGGCCCCAATCCCATGCGCGAGCTTCCCATGAGCTGAACCGAAACATCGGACATCGAGGTCACGAGATACGATGGCGATCCAAGCCTGGTTACCTATAGAGGGGGGAGATGCCGCCGGCGCCCTGCGGAAATTCCTGGCCGGACTGCTGAGCGCGGGGTATGTGGATGCCCTGCTGGTGCCGTGCCGGCTGGTCGGCGAGGAGGCGGTCACGCCGGCGCTGGTGGAATCACCCGAGGCCCTGGAGGCCTGCGAGCCGCTGGCGCCGGTGATGTCCCACAATATGGCGGTCATGGCCGGCCGGCTGACGGTGATGGACACCGGCCGGCGTGTGGGCGTCTGGCTCCGCCCCTGCGAACTGCGCGCCCTCATCGAGCTGACCAAACTGCACCAGGCCACGCTGGACCACGTTCTCACCATTGGGGTGGACTGTTTGGGCACCTACGAGGTGGCCGACTACGCCGCCATGGTGCGCGCCGGCAAACAGCCGGCGGAGCTGTGGCGGGGCGCCGCCGATGGAGAAGCCGTGCCGGCGGATGGCTACGTCCTGCGCAGTGCCTGCCGCATGTGCGAATACCCGACGGCCGCCAGCGCCGACATCCGCATCGGCCTGTTGGGCCTGGATTTCCCGCGGCAGGTGCTGGTGGAGAGCGAGGAGCCTTTGCCGGTGGAACTGCCGCCGGCAGAGGTGCCGGCGCGCCGGCAGGAGGTGCTGGAACGGGTGCGGGCGCGGCGTACTGCGGAACGCGATGCGGCATTTGCCGCCTGGCGGGCGGAGGTGCCGGATCTGCGCCGGCTGGCCGAGCGCTTCGCCACCTGCATCCGCTGTCACAACTGCATGGTGGCCTGCCCCATCTGCTACTGCAAGGAGTGCATTTTCCGCACCCCCACCTTCGACCATGAGCCGGAGCAGTACTTCCGCTGGGCGGAGCGCCGCGGCGTCCTCCGCATGCCGACCGACACCCTGCTGTTTCACATCACCCGGCTGAACCACATGGCCACCTCCTGTGTGGGATGCGGGCTGTGCGAGAGCGCCTGCCCGAGCCACCTGCCGGTGGCGACGTTGTTCCGCTCGGTCGCGCAGTCGGTGCAGGCCCTGTTCAACTATGAGGCCGGCCGCAGTCTGAAGGATGAACTGCCGCTGGCCACCTTCCGCGAGGATGAGCTGACCGATTTGGGGAAATAAGAGCGCCATAGGAGGAGAGCAGGGATGGCTGAGGAGCTGGTTCCTGTTTATATCATGGGCAAGCGGTACGATGTCCCGCCCGGGCTGACTATCATGAAGGCCATGGAGTACGCCGGCTACCGGCTGGTGCGGGGCGTCGGCTGTCGCGCCGGCTTCTGCGGCGCCTGCGCCACGGTCTACCGCCTGGCCGGCGACTACCGCCTGCGCGTCGGGCTGGCCTGCCAGACGGTGGTGGAGCCTGGCATGTACCTGGCGCAGATCCCCTTTTACCCCGCGCCGCGCGCCCAATATGATATCACCAAACTCCAGCCGACCTTTGCGACGCTGGTGTCCCTCTACCCGGAGCTACTGCGCTGTCTGGGCTGTGGCACCTGCACCAAGGTCTGCCCGCAGGAGCTGGACGTCAAGGACATTATGGCGCGCGCCATGCGCGGCGATATCGCCGGCGTCGCCGACAAATCCTTCGACTGCATCATGTGCGGCATGTGCGTCTCGCGCTGTCCGGCAGAGGAGGCGCAGTACAACATCTTCATCCTGGCCCGCCGGCTCTACGGGCGCTACATCGCGCCCCGCGCGCAGCACCTGGCCAAGCGGGTGCAGGAGATCGAGGCCGGCCTGTATGACCAGGACATCCAGCGCCTGAAGTCGCTGTCCAACACCGAACTGCGCCAGCTCTACAACAGCCGCGACATCGAACCGGAATAACCCGGCGTCCAGAGAGGAGCTCACGCCATGGAATGGGATGGAAAGATGGGCTATCCGCCCGAAATGCGAGAATCCATCAAGAAGGTGGAAGCGACCCGGCCGGCGCGCCTGCATGAGACCTTCCCCATGATGTCCCCCCAGGAGAAAGAGGACATCCTGCGCCGCTTCCACCCGGACTATATCGCCTCGGCGTTCCGGGAAATTCGCATCGGGCCTAATAAGGGGGACCGTACGCCGCACGAGCTGGCCGATCTGCTGGAAGGCCGGCCGCTGATTGACCCGGACGCGTTAGACCTGGAGCAGATTGACTATGACACCGACGTGCTCGTCATCGGCGGGGGAGGCGCCGGCTCCGCGGCGGCACTGCTGGCCCGCGAGCAGGGCGCCAAAGTGATCATCGCCACGAAGCTCCGTCACGGCGACGCCAACACCATGATGGCCCAAGGGGGCATCCAGGCGGCGGACAAGGAGAACGACTCGCCGGCCATCCATTACCTGGATGTCATGGGGGGCGGCCATTTCGTCAATGACCCCGACCTGGTGGAAGCGCTGGTGCGCGACGCCCCCATGGTGATCCAGTGGCTGGAGAGCCTGGGATGCATGTTTGATAAGGAGCCGGATGGGACGATGATCACCATCCACGGCGGCGGCACCTCGCGCAAGCGCATGCATTCGGCGCGCGACTATTCGGGTGCGGAGATCATGCGCACCCTGCGGGATGAGGTGCGCAGTCATCCGGAGGACATCACCGTGCTGGAGTTCTCGCCGGCCATCGAGCTGTTGATGGACGAGAAAGGGCAGGTCGCCGGCGCGGTGCTCCAGAACCTGGAGACCGGGGAGCATCTGGTGGTGCGCGCCAAAGCGACCATTATTGCCACGGGAGGGAGCGGCCGGCTGCATTATCAGGGCTATCCCACCACCAACCACTACGGAGCCACCGGCGACGGATTGGTGCTGGCCTATCGCGTGGGAGCGCGGCTGGCCTTCATCGACACGATGCAGTATCACCCCACCGGTGCCGCCTTCCCCGAACAAATCCTGGGCCTGCTGGTGACCGAGAAGGTGCGCGGGCTGGGTGCCCAGGTGGTCAATGCGGATGGTGAGCAATTTGTCTTCCCGCGCGAGACCCGCGATGTGGAGGCCTCTGCCATCATCCGGGAGTGCGTGGAGCGCGGCAAGGGCGTGCGCACCCCCACGGGCATGGTGGGTGTCTGGCTGGATTCCCCCATGATTGACATGATTCACGGGCCGGGCACCATCGCCCGGGCACTGCCGGCCATGGTGCGCCAGTTCGCCCGCTTCGGCATTGACATTACAAAAGAGCCTATGCTGGTCTATCCGACCCTGCACTACCAGAACGGCGGGGTGGCGATCAAGCCGGACGGCAGTACTGGCATCCCAGGCCTTTTCGTCGCCGGCGAGGCTTCCGGCGGCGTGCATGGGCGCAACCGCCTGATGGGCAATTCCCTGCTGGACGTGGTGGTCTTCGGCCGGCGCGCCGGGCGCGCCGCCGGCCAGCGGGCCAAAGAAGCGCGCCTGGGCCGGCTGACCCTGGAGCATGTGCGCGCCTGGAACCAGCAGTTGGCGCAGGCCGGCCTGCTGGAAACCGCCAAGCCCTCGCCCCAGGTCCTGCCCGACTACACGCGCAAGATCCGTTGAGGGCGCTCTCTAACTGGAGGAGCAGTATGCAGGTGGAGCTGATCGCTATCACGCGCTATCTGAAGGGCGGGGGCACGCCGGTGGAACTGCTGGAGTTCGCCGGCCGCGTCTGCTACCGCAGTGCGCCGCGCGGCGACGCCGGCGACTTCGTCATGAAGCGGGTGCGCGAGGGACATGAATCCATCATCGAACATGCCTCGGCCACCTTCTATATTACGGGCATCTCGCGCGCTTGCTCCCATCAATTGGTGCGCCACCGCCTGGCCAGCTACTCCCAGGAATCCCAGCGCTACGTGGATATGTCGGACGCCGAGTTCGTGGTGCCGCCGGCGGTCGCCGGCGACCCGGCCGCCATGGAAATCTGGAACGAGTTTATGGAGCAGGCCAGGGAAGCCTACCGCAAGCTGAGAGAGCGGGGCGTGCGCAAAGAGGACAGCCGCTTCCTCCTGCCCAATGCCACGGCCACCCGCATCGTGGTGACGATGAACTTCCGCGAACTGCGGCATTTCTTCCGGGTGCGCTGTCGGCAGGACGCGCAGTGGGAAATTCGCGAGCTGGCCAAGGAGATGCTGCGCCAGATATATGCGGTGGCGCCGGCGGTTTTCGCCGACCTGTATGAGGAGTTCATCGGTGCGCCGGCGCAGTGACCGGCCGGCGCACCGATCCTCTCATGAGAAGATGGCATCCTCGTAGCGGCCGCGATAGGGGACGGTCTGCAAAGCCGGCGTCAGCAACAGCTCCGCATCGCTCAATGCCACCATCAGCACCAGGCTGGTTCTCCGTCTGAACGGCGCGCTGAAGGCCGGCATCGCCATTACCCCCGGCTACATCTTCTCCGCTAGCGAGCGCTACCGCAACTTCATCCGCCTGAACGCCGCCAACTGGACGCCGGCGGCGGAAGGGGCGGTGCGCACGCTGGGCTCCCTGGTCGAGGAATTGATGAGGGAACCTGCCAGCCGGCGCTGAACGCTCTTCTTCACGTCATGGCCGCACCGGCCATTCCGTCGAGCCTCATTCCGGACACTGGAGCGCGATGAACTCCACCCATTCAATGCCCTCCGCGCACTGCTCACCGGCCGGCTCCGCACCGTACCAGCCGGCCCACGGCACGCCGTACTGGTCCAGGACGAAGAGCATGGCCTCGTCTGGCAATGCGTCGGGGAGCAGGCCGGCGTACATGCGGCGCAACGCACCCTCGCCGTCGATCACCCCGTGAAGCCGGCGCCCTGTTGGCATGGCTGCCCCGGTTTGCGGCGCGGCCGGCAGAACGATGATCGCCTCGGCCCGGGCAAATTCCAGGTCCTTCTCCCGGCTGGCAAGACAGGCGATGGCTTCCTGACAGCCTGGGCAGGCCGGCCCATGGCAGAACAGCACCAGCAGGCTGGACCAACCGCGAAAATCAGCGATTCCCAGCTCGCCCCCGCCGGCCGCCGGCAGGTCCAGCGAGGGGGCCGGCAGGCCGTCCGGGTCAAAACGCACCCAGGGCATATGCACCTCAGAAATATCCACCCAGACACTCTACCAACTGATGTTCCTTATGGTATAATGAGTCCGTGTGAGCCGCAAATGGGCCATACAGACACAGCGGCGCTGTGTCCCACATAGGACAGGGGCTTGCCATGCTCGATTACCGCCTGCGACAGCGAGATTATCTGCTGGCCATCAGCCGGGCCATGACCTCCCGGCTGGACGTGCGCGCCGTGCTCCGGCTCATCCTGGAAAGTGCGGCCAAACTGCTGGGCGCTGATGTCGCTCTCATTGCTGTGCGGGATAACCAGGATTCGTTCCGCATCCGGGCGGCGTACGGCATCCCCGCTCAGAAACTGCATCTGTTTACCCCCCTGTTGGAGGATATTCCGGTACTGCCGGCCGGCTGGTCCATACCCGACCTGTCCTGGCGACTGCATCTCGTCAGCTCTGCCGCCGGCCTGCCCCTGCGCCAGGTCATCGCCCTGCCCATGATGATCGGCGACCAGCTCATCGGCGTCATCTACGTTTTCCGGCTCACCGGCCTGGCCTTCTCCGAGGACGACCGCCAGGTGCTGGCCAGCTTCGCCGACCAGGCGGCCATCGCCATTCACAACGCCCGCCTGTACCAGCAGTTGCTGGCG
The DNA here is from genome assembly GCA_028275445.1 of Anaerolineae bacterium. GTDB lineage: Bacteria > Chloroflexota > Anaerolineae > JACIWP01 > JACIWP01 > JACIWP01. Next base: position 18,090 of record JAPWUQ010000033.1, read on the forward strand.
GAGAAGCGCCGGCTGGACGCTATCATCGAGCACAGCGCCGACGGCATTATGATCTTGGACGCGCACTGTCGGGTGGAGGTCATCAACCGGGCGCTGGAGCGCATGACCGGCTGGCGCGCCGGCGACGCGGTGGGCCGGCACTGCTCGGAGGTGCTGACCGCGGTCAACGCCCAGGGCCAGCCTCTGTGCGGCAGGATATGCACGGCGTTGGAGCAAGCGGAGGAGCCGGCCGGCGCGGAGGAAACGCTCTATCTCGAGGGAGATATCGTCCGACCGGACGGCAGTAAAGTCTCCATCGGCATCAATCATTCCCTGCTCTGGGACGAGGAAGGCCGGCTGTTGAACATCATCCTCGATGTGCATGATATCACCCGCTTCCGTCAGGCGGAGGAACTGCAGTCCACTTTTATCTCGGTCATCTCCCACGAGCTGAAGACGCCGGTGGCGCTCATCAAGGGCTACGCCAGCACGCTGAGCCGGGAGGACGCTCACTGGGACGAGGCGACGGTGCGCGAGGGACTGCGCATCATCGAGGAGGAAAGCGATCGTCTGGATCAGCTCATCAACAACCTGCTGGACGCCTCGCGCATTCAGGCCGGCGGCCTCAAGCTGGAGCTGACCGACGTATCCCTGCCGCGCTTGGCGGAGAAGATCGTGAACCGTCTGCGCACGCAGACCTCGGTGCACCGCTTCGAGCTTGCCTTCCCGCCCGACTTCCCGCCGGTCTTTGCCGATGAGGAGCGCATCAGCCAGGTGCTCTACAACCTCCTGAACAACGCGGTGAAGTATTCCCCGCGCGGCGGCACCATCCGGGTGGGCGGCCAGG
>JAPWUQ010000189.1 GCA_028275445.1 Anaerolineae bacterium
CGGCGATCTCACCGTCCCGGAACTGGGTAGGGGTTGACATGACACATCCTCCTGCGTCGGCTGAAGTGGAACAGGGGCTATTGTATCACGGTTTAGAGGAGCGGCCAAACAGGCCGGCGCGTCGCTCCAGAGCCACTGGCTATCCTTCCAGCCAGCGGGACAGCGCGGCGCGCACCGAACGGCGCATTTCGATGGAGAAATCGGCGGCGAACTTGCGGAGGTACATCATCTGGCCGATGTTCTCATAGGGCGCCGGCAGGGATGGGTCACGCCGCATGTGCTCCTCCATGTGGGCAAACATGTGTGCGAACTCATCCGGGCCAAGCCGCTTGTATTGATTCTTGAAGTGGATGAATTCCTGTGCGAAGCGCTCGGTTGGCCGGCGCTCTTTTTGCTGTTGGGTGGGATAGCCGAAGCAGAGCAGGCAGATGGGAAAGACATAACGCGGGAGATGGAACAGGTCGCAGTGAAACTCGTACCGCTCCATAATGTCTCCGATGTAGCAGGAACCGATGCCCAGCGATTCCGCGGCGATCACTGCCGTTTGTGCCACAATGAGCGCGTCACAGCAGGCCAGCAGTAGGTCAGCTTCCTGCGGGGTGTGCATTGGTTCGCCCCGCCGGCGACACAGCTCCTCTACCCCTGACAGTTCGAAATAGTCGTACCACCTCTGCCAATCGGCCAGGAAGAGGAGTACCAGCGGCGCCCGGGCGATGAAAGGCTGATGGTCGCAGGACTCCGCCAGCTTCTCCTTGATGAGCGGGTCTGTCACCTCGATGATGGAATAGAGCATCATGTTGCCGGCGGTGGGCGCCCGCATAGCGGCGTGGATGATCTGCTGTTTCACATCCTCGGGTATAGGGCGGTCTTCGTAGGCGCGTACTGATTTGCGGTTGAGAAGGATCTCGAGGGTCGGGTTGGTCGTCATTCTTCCTGTCCCTGGGTTGGAGGTGAAGGGGGAAGGGCATCCTGCGAGCTGGACTGCAGTCCGGCCTGGGCGAAGGATTCCAGCAGGGTGCAGAGCATGTCGTTCATGAACGTGCGTGCTTTGCGGTAGATGACCAGGTCATCCTCATCCATTTCGCCGGGGGAGCTGAGCGCCGGCACCAGCGCGTCAATGAGCGAATCGCGGAAGTACATAAAGGCGCGCACCGCATCCGTCAGCGAGAGGCCCATGCGCATGTTATGGGCGGCCATGTTTGCGGCGACCCGCCGGCCTTCTGCGATGATGCGCTCGTGGGAATTCTCGCGAGCGACATATTGGACCAGCAGGCCAAGCATGCGCCGGCCTAACTCGCGATGATAGGAGCGGGCATCGTCCGGGACTTGTTGGTACCAGTATTCGCGCGGGATGAGCTGGCCGGTGACCTGGCTGCGTGCCACTGCCAGGGCCTTTTCCACGGTATAGTGCATGACGGTTTCCTGGGTTTGGCGCTGGCCCTCTTCCAGCAGACGCTGGATATCACGCAGGTCAAACCGACGGTGACCGCCGGGTGTGCGGTATGCCAGCAGTTTGCCCTGCCGGGTCCACAGCCGCAGGGTAGTCGGATGGACCCCGAGGATGCGGCTGGCCTCTTTGGGTGTGATCCAGTGCTGGTACGATTCGGCTGGCTCCGGGTGAATGGTGTTCATGCATTCCTCGACAGCGGGCCGCCGGCGGATGGGATGCCGGCGCCGTGATGGAAATCATTATAACATCGGGGCAAGGCATCGGCAAAAGTCACGGCCCGTTCCCTCTGGGGGCTGTGTTCAGCACCGCCGGATGACGGGGTCCGAGAGGTCGCGCAGGCCATCGCCCAGCAGATTAATCCCAAGTACCGCAAGCGCCAGCATGAGGCCCGGGAAAAGGGTGAGCCACCAGGCCGTATGCAGGTAAGACTTCCCTTCTGCCAACATAGTGCCCCATTCGGATTGGGGTGGCTGCGCGCCAAAGCCGAGGAAGCTCAGCCCACTTCCTGCCAGGAGGATCATTCCATACTGAAGGGTGGTGGTCACCAGGATGGTCGAGAGGCTGTTGGGGAGGATGTGCCGGCGCAGGATGTGCCAGTGGGAACCGCCGGCGGCCCGCGCGGACTCGACATATTCCTGCGACAAGCAGGCTAGCACGCCGGCGCGGGTGGTGCGGAACAGGATCGGGACAGTCATAATTCCCACTGCCAGCATGGCATTGGTCAGCGACGGGCCAAGGACGGCGACGGTCACGATGGCCACCAGCATGCCCGGCACGGACAGCCAGATGTCCATCAGGCGGGACAGCACCTGATCGATCCAGCGGCCGGCGTAGCCGGCGGCCATGCCCAGCGGGACGCCGATGCCGGCACAGCATAACACTGCCAGGCTGGCGCCCCACAGGTCCAGGCGCGCCGCGAACAGGAGGCGCGAGAGCATATCTCGTCCGTAGCGGTCTGTACCGAGCAGGTGTGCCGGCGACGGGGGAAGAAGCCGCTCTGCTGAACGGATGGCGTTCGGGTCATATGGCGCGAGCAGGGGGGCGGTCAAGGCGAGTATTGCCATCAGGCCGCATATCAACCCTCCGATGAGGAGTGACGGTGGCCAGCGGCGTGCTCTTACCCGCCCTGTGAGGGGGAGCGGCACATCCCAGAGATCCGTTTGACGTCGAGATGTCCACTCAATGACGTGGTTCATGCCGGCCGCTCCCCATTTTGCACAGCCTGCAGTCTCGGGTCCAACAGGCCGTAAAGGATATCTGTGGCCAGGCTGATGAGGGTGAAGACCGCTGTCATGGCTATCGCAGCGCCGGCGACGATGGGCCAGTCGCGGTCCAGCACCGCCTGGACCGTCAGACGTCCCAGCCCCGGCCATCCGAACAATGTCTCGATGATAAAGGTCCCGCCCAGAAGATGGCCGAAGTGGATGCCGGCCATGGTCAGGGTGGGGATGAGACAGTTGCGCAGGAGGTGGCGTGTGACCCACAGCGCCGGCGGCAGTCCTTTGGCCCTGGCGACCATGAGAAAACTGCTGTGCAGGACATCCAGCGCGTTGGCGCGCACCAGGCGAGCAAAGGAGGCGGCCGAGGGCAGGCCCAGGCAAAGGGCCGGCAGGATCAGATGGCGGGGGCTTTCGGCGCCGGCGACAGGCAGCCATCCCAGGTGTACGGAAAAGACCAGGGAGAGCATCAGGGCAAGCCAGAAGCGGGGGAATGCCATGCCGATGACCGAAATACTGCTCAATGATATATCCAGCCAGGAACCCTGATGGAGAGCGGCCAGCAGGCCGGCGAGGATGCCGAGGCCGAGGGCGATGGTCATGGCGGCGAGGGCGAGGGCGACGGTGTACGGGGCGCGCGTCAGTATCTCGCCGGCGACCGGCCTCTTGCTGTACAGCGAGCGGCCGAAATCGCCGTGGAGCAAGATGTTCGTCCAGTATCCACTCCAGTTCTGTAGGATGGACGCGCTGAGGCCGAGCTGGGCTCGCAGGCCGGCGAGGTCATCGGCGGAGCCGTGCTCGCCGGCCATGATGGTGGCGGCATCGCCAGGTGCCAGGTGGAACAAGCCCAACACCAACAACGATACCATCAGCATGCCCAGAAAGCCCCAGAGGAACCGCCGCAAGAGCAGGCTCAGCATCGGAGCATCCCGTGATTACGGTGCAGATGTGCCGGCGATGGTCACATCGTTGAACAAGAGCCGGCCAAGCGAGACCACGCGCAGGTTCTGGATCGAAGCGCGCACCGCTACCTTGGAAAGCGGTGTGGCCAGTGGCTGCCAGACCGCATCCTGGAGGATGCGCTTTTGGGCCTCGATATACAGCGGGATGCGCTTGGACTGGTCAAGCTCCATTTTCCCCTGTTTCAGCAGGGCATCTACCTCTGGGTTGCTGTAGAAGGAGCGGTTGCCGGCGCCAATGCGGTCCGAGGAGAACCACATAGCCAATGCATCCGGGTCCGTCCAATCATAGCGCCAGAGCAGTAAGTCATGCTGGCCTTTGTTCGCCGCCTCGGTGGCGCCGGCGACCTCCATCTGCTGGACATCCAGTCCGACGCCGATAGCGCGCAACTGCGATTCCAGCAGGGTGGCGATGGCGCTGTTCAGCGGGCTGGAATAGGTGATGAGCTTCAGGCGCAGAGGCTGGCCTTGCCAGAGTACCTGTCCGTCGGCGTCAACGGTGAGGCCGGCCTCTGCCAAGAGCTGGCGAGCCTTCTCCGGATCGTATTTCAGCTCGTAGGCTTCCAGTTCTGGGGATGCCCCAGGAACATTGGGCGGGAGCAGGGTAAAGACGGGCTTGGCCAGGTCCTGAAAGGCAATGGAGACAATCTCAGCCTTATTGATTGCATGGGAGAGTGCCTGACGCACCTTGAGCTGGTCCAGCGGGGGTTTCTGCAGGTTGAAGGCCAGATAATAGAGACCACTGCTGGGGATGTCCAGGAGGGTGACGTTCGGGTCGTTTTCCAATTCGCTGATGGCATCTGCGGATGTCACATAGGCGATATCTACCTCGCCGGCTTTTAGCGCGTTGACCTGGGCTGTGCTGTCGGGGATGATTTTCAGCACCAGTCTGTCCAGGTACGGCCGACCCGGGTTGGTGACGTCCGCCGGCGGCCAGGCGAATTTGTCGAACGGCCTCAGCACCAGGGATTGGCCGGCGTTCCACTCCGCCAGCGTGAAGGGGCCGGTGCCGATAGGATGCTGGCCGAATGCCTCGCCGGCCTTTTCCACCGCGGTGGGAGAAAGGATGCCGGCATAGGGCTGGCTGATGGCGTTCAAAAAGGTGGCGGAGGGTGATGTAAAGTGGAAAGTCACGGTCAGGTCGTCCGCTTTTTCGATGCTGGCAATGTTTTGAAGCTCGCCGGCCAGGGGAGAGCGCTTGCTTCCCACCTTGGTGAAGCGCTGGAAGGTGAAGACGACCGCATCTGCGTTCAGCGGAGTGCCGTCGTGGAATACCACGTCTTTCCGCAAGTGGAAGGTGGCGGAAAGCCCGTCGTCGGAGAAGGCCCAATCTTTTGCCAGCAGGGGGCTGTACTGATTG
>JAPWUQ010000034.1 GCA_028275445.1 Anaerolineae bacterium
TGGATCAGCTTGCCGCCAAAGCCTCATCGCTCCGAGAGCGCATACCCTTGGCCGTTTCCCTTCACCTCGACCTGGACATCCCACGCCGAGGGTCCGGTTGGCGGCTGTGGTACTGCCTTCCGATAGAGCGCTTTCCAATTACTTGGGGCGCCCTAGCCTCAGGAGACGTATTCCGTACCCCTGAGGGTGCTTATAATATAGCAAATCCGGGGCTGGTTGTCAAGGGTTTTTGCTTAAAATTTTTGCATTCCGGCGAAAATTCGTGGGTTGTGCCGGCATGGTGCCGGCACAGACATGCAAAAGGCCCTGGCCAGATGGCCAGGGCCTCGCTGTCTGCGTTGGCTCCCCGGGCAGGACTCGAACCTGCAACCAACCGGTTAACAGCCGGCCGCTCTGCCTGTTGAGCTACCGAGGAACGTTTCAGACAAAATTATATGGAATTCGGCCAATTTGTCAAACCGGGCCGGCCCAGCACGCGCCGGCGCGGCCCTGCCAAACAGCCGGCGCCGGCGCTCTTTCCATTCGAACCAGGCGGTGCAGTGAAAATGAAGGCCGCCTGGCCGACCGCGACGTTGCCACCAGCTTGTCCACTATACTTGACACGCAAACCGTTTTGTGTTATAATGTAGTAGACAGAAGAGGGATCCAGTAGCGCGTGAAAGCCATCCCGCCTCTTCCCAGCCCGGCTTTCTCAGCAGATGCCACGTTGGTCCATAACGAGAGTGATCTATTCCTTCCCAGTTGCATGGGACTTGAAAGTCCGTGATGGTGCGCTGTTCCTAGCCGGCACATTGGGACACAGGACGCACATCTATACAGAAATGGGACTGGGGTTCACCCCTTTTCTGCGAGGGGGCTATGCGCAAACATAATGGCAAACGTCCGACCATCGCGGATGTCGCTCAGCGCGCAGGGGTCAGCAAGACCGTGGTATCCCATGCCCTGAACGGCAAACGGCCGGTCTCCGAGGAGACGCGCCGGCGCATCTTCCAGGCCATCGAGGAGTTGGGCTACCAGCCGAACCCCTTGGCACAGCGTCTGGCCGGCGGACGCACCGGCATCATCGGCTTCGCCTTCCCCCTCGTCACGCCCGGCATCGCCAATTTGGAAATGAAGATCATCGCCAGCGCCGCCAACGTCTTCAACCAGGAAAATTACGACTTTCTTCTCCTGACACACGCCGCCCCAGGACATGAAAACCTGCGCCGGGTGGTACAGAGCGGGCTGGTGGACGGCGTTATCTTGCTCCAGGTGCGTATGGTAGACCCTCGTATCGAAATCCTCCGCGAAGCGAATCTGCCATTCGTCCTCTTTGGCCGCTGCGCGGACAACGCCGGCCTCGTCTACGTGGACATGGACGTGGAACATGCGATGCACGAATGCGTGGCGCATCTGGCTGAGTTGGGCCATCGGCACATTATTTACTTCCACCAGGATGACCGGGGCTTCGGGTTGGTCGAACGGGCGCTGAAATCCTTCGCGGAGGCATGCGCCAGTTATCAAATTTCAGGGCAAACCCTCCCGTGCGGCGTTTCCCCCGAGGCCGGCGCCGAGGCAATCGGTCAGCTAGTGGATCATTATCCGCAGGCCACGGCGGTGATTTTCTGGACCGATATTGCCGCCTGGGGCGCTATCAACGCCGCCAAGGCGCGCGGCATCCGTATTCCCGAGGACCTTTCCCTGATCTGCTTCGACCGCTCCACAGTGGCCGCGCTGGGCACCTTCCATCCCACGGCGGTCGATATCCGCGCCGACGAGTCGGCGGCGCTAGCCGCACAGATGCTGGTCGCCCTATTGAAAAACGAACCGCTATCGGAGACCCAAGTATTGGTCCGGCCCTACTTTGTCGCCGGCGAGAGCACCGGCCGGTGCCCCAACCTTGAGATGTAGGAATTAAGGAGGTGAAAGCCTGTGAAAGCCTGGCAAGCTGGGTCCGATCATGACCAGGACGCACCCTGGTCGGCCAACCGAAGCAATCTGAGGAGGGTCAAGATGAAACACAAGTGGTCGCTAGTCGCTCTTCTGATGGTCGTTCTCTTGGTGCTCGCCTCTTGCGCGCCGGCACCCACGCCCCAGGTCATCGAGAAAGTCGTCAAGGAAACCGTGGTCGTGGAAAAGCCAGTGGAAAAGACAGTGGTGGTGGAAAAGACCGTCGAAGTCCCGGTCGAGGCGAAACCAGAACCTATCACGGTTTGGGCGCGCTATGACCTGTCCGATACCAAGGATCAGGCCGCCGTTAGCCTCAAGCAGTTGATCACCTCGTTCGAAGCCACCACCGGCATCAAGGTCAACTACGAACAGGTCGCCTGGGACCAGATCGCCCTTAAGCTGGCGCTCATCGCCCAGTCTGGCGGCGAAATGCCCGACATCACCGAGCTTGGCAGCCAGGCAGTGCCGCAACTGGTCAGCGCCGGCGCCCTGATGGACATCACCGAACTGGTCAAGGATACCCCCTGGGTAAGCCAGCTCTCCGATGCCGATGCGCAGGCCTGTATTTACCAGGGCAAACGCTACTGCGTGACCGCAGACGTGCGCGGCGGTGCCTGGTATTACAATGTGGCGGACTTCCCCAACGGCTGGCCCACCACCCCCCAGGACTGGCTGAAAGAAGGTGAGCGATTGGCCAAAGAGGGCAAATATATCTCCACCTTCTTCGCCGGCCGGCACTACGCGGCGGTCGAGCTGACCTGGGGCCCCTGGATCCGCTCCAACGGCGGCCATGTCTTTGATGCGGAGGGCAAGCCCGCCTGGGCCACTCCCGAGACCGTCGAGGTAGTGAACTGGGCGCGTGAACTCCTGAGCAAGGGGTATATCCCCGAGACCTGCTTCACGGGTGATTTTACCGCCGGCGAGACGCCGTGGGTGGATGGCAAGGCCGCCTCGGTGCGCGGCGGTTCCTGGTCCTTCCTCTTCATCCCCGGCTTAAAGGACAAGATTAATGCCGGCGAGACGAAGCTCGGCCTGGCCCCGGCCTTCAAAGAGGGCAAACATTACGTCTTCCTGGTCGGCGAGACCTGGGCCGTGCCGAAAAACGCCAAGAATCCCAAGGGTGCCCTGGCGTGGCTCAACTTCTTCATGAACCCGCCGGTTCTGGCACAGTATGCCAGCAACATGTACGGCATTCCTACTATTGACGAAGCATTCCGGGCCTCCGCTTTCGACAGCGACTTCTACCGCGAAACCGCCAAGAACCTGGCCGAGAACGGCGTGTTCATGGAGCAGTCGCCCTATTACACTGAAAGCCTGGATGCCCTGGCCATCGCCCTGCAGGAGCTGATGCTGGATCCGAAGCTGGACCCCGCTACCCATCTGCAGCAGGCCCAGGACGAGGTCATCAAACGCTACTTCAAATAATGGCCTGAGTATCTAGCCGCCCTTTCGCCGGCCTATGATGGCCGGCGAAAGGGCTACCTATTGGAATTCCTCTTCACACGATCCGCCGGCATCGCCGGCCAAAAGGGATGCGTATGTATGTGGTAACAGAAAAAACCCGTGCGCGGGGATGGACCAGAATATTCCAACAACGCTCCAACCAGTTATACCCCTATTTCCTGCTGGCACCGGCATTGGTCCTGATCGGCGCCGTGAGTCTATATCCCACCCTGTACAGCTTCTACCTCGCCTTGACCTCGGTGCGGAAAGGCGTCATGGTCTTTGTGGGACTGGACAATTTCGCCACCATCCTCGCCAGCCGGCAGTTCTGGCACAGCCTGCAACTGACCCTGATCTTCGGAGCATTCTACATCACGCTGACCATGCTCATCTCGTTCATCCTGGCGCTCATCTTCAACCGCGGGCTGAGCCTGGGCGGCTTATGCATGACGCTGATCTTCATCCCCTGGGTGCTGTCAGAGATCACCTCGGGGGTGATGTGGCGCTGGATGTTCTACCGGGATTATGGGGTTCTGCAACGGCTCATCGGTCCGCTTTTTGGCAATGTCACCCTCATTGCCACGCCGGCGGGGGCAATGGGCATCGTCACCGCGGCTTCTGTATGGCGTTCGACGGCCTTCACCATGCTGCTCCTCTTGGCCGGCCTGCAAACGATCCCGAAAGAAGTCTATGAAGCGGCTTCCATCGACGGCGCCACCAAATGGCAGGCCTTTTGGAAGGTGACCTGGCCACTGCTTCGCCCCACCACACTGGTCACCGTGGTGTTCCTTTCCATCCAGGTGGTCAATGCCGTCGGGATGTTCCTGGCTATCACGGAGGGAGGCCCAGGCAATGCTACCGAGGTACTGCCGCTCCATATGTACCGTGAGGCCATCCAGTACTTCCATTTTGGGTACGGAGCCGCCCTCTCGGTAATCATGTTCTTGATCAATGCGGTATTGGCAGTGGTGTATATCCGGGCGCTCCGCTCGGAAAGCGTATGGTCATAAAGGGGTGCAATGATGCGCAGACACTGGATCATGCCGGCGCTGAATATCTTGCTGTTACTCATCGGCTTGGCGTTCATATTCCCGGTCTTCTATTCGGTGATGACATCCCTGCGGGCACCCGGTTATGGCCTCAGCGCGGACATCATCCCCGACTCTTTTTACTGGGGCAATTATGCCCGATTGTGGTCCTACGGGAGGTTCCCGCGCTACATCCTCAATAGCATCATTGATGCCCTCGGCGGCGCGCTGTTGACCTGCATTGCGGCGGCGCCCGCGGCCTATGCCCTGGCGCGCCTGCATTTCAAGGGCCGCGATCCTATCCTTTGGCTCATCCTGGGGATGATGATGATCCCCGGCTTGACCAACTTGATCCCGTTGTACAAACTCGCCAGCGACCTGAAACTGCTCAGCACCTACACCATTATGATCCTGGTGTTCGGGGCATACGGCGTCCCACTGGGTGTCTGGATCATGAAGGGCTTCTTCGAAAGCATCCCCCGAGAATTGGAAGAGGCCGCGGCCATTGACGGGGCAACGCCTTTCCAGACCTTCTTGCGCATCGTGGTACCGATTTCCGCGCCGGGCCTCACCGCCACCTTCCTGATCAATTTCGTCTACAACTGGAACAACTTCATCACACCATTGATCCTGATATCTAAGACCATTATGAAGACGGCTACGGTGGGCCTGTTTGATTTCCAGCATGCGCTGGAGGGGAATCAGGATGAACTGCTGGCGGCCGCTTGCGTGGTCATCATGGTGCCGGCAATTGCCCTCTTCGTCACCTTGCGCCGCTACTTCCTCCAGGGCATGATTGAAGGGGCTGTGAAAGGATGACCCATCCCTTTTGCGCGAATAAGGAGCAGTGCGGGAATCCCGCACTGCTCCTTTCACTTTCTATGCCAGCCGCCGGCCCTGCACTTATACCCGCGCCACCCGCACCAAAATCAGCGCGGCCAGCGCCAGCCCGATGCCCCACAGCAGGTCTACCTGGCCAATGGTCAGCACGCGCCAGCCGGACAGCACGCCGGCCGCCTGGCCGGCCAGAAAGCCCAGCACGCCGGCCACCCAGTAGGACGCCAGCTCACGCCAGGTGCGGCCCTGCCAGAGGAAAAAGACCGCCGCGCAGATAGTTCCCAACAGTACGGACAAGACCCACGCCGGCATCTGAAACATTGCCCTCATCTCCTTTGATTGGCCTGAAAGAGAAAGCGCGCGGAGCGCAGAATGCCGCCGCCCAGCACTTCCTCGCCGGCATAAAACACCACGCCCTGCCCCGGCGTGATGTCGCGCAGAGGGCGGGCGAAATGCACTTCGGCGGTATCCGTGCCGGTAGGGATGACCGTTGCCTCGACCTCCTCGGCCTGATAGCGAATTTTGGCGGTGCAGGTGAATGGGCCGGCCGGCGCCTCGCCGGAGACATAGCGGACATCTTCCACCTCGGCAGTGTCGCTTCCCAACTGGCTCGCCGGCCCCACAATCAGGGCGTTCCGCTCCACATCAATATCCAGCACGTACAGCGGCTCCGGCGCGGCGATGCCCAGCCCCTTGCGCTGGCCGATGGTGTAGCCGGCCAGGCCCTTATGCCGGCCGATCTCCCGCCCCTGCACATCGAATATCGGCCCCGGTTCCAGCCGCTCCGGCGCCAGCCGGCGCAGGAAGGAACGGTAGTCGCGCTCCTTCAGGAAGCAGATTTCCTGGCTCTCCTCCTGGGTCGCCGCCGGCAGGCCGCGCTCGGCGGCCAGCCGGCGCACCGCGGCCTTGGTCAGCTCGCCCAATGGGAAGCAGGCCTGCGCCAGCACATCCTGTCCCAGCATGTAGAGCATATAGGATTGATCCTTGCGGCGGTCCCTGCCGCGCAGAAGATGCCAGCGGCCGTCATAGAAGGCGATGCGCACGTAGTGGCCGGTGGCCAGGTGGCTGGCGCCAAGCCGGCGCGCTTCCTCCAGGAGCAGGCCGAACTTCATGCGCTGGTTGCACATCAGGCAGGGATTCGGGGTGCGGCCGCGCGTGTATTCCGCAATCAGGTATTCTACCACCTGCCGGCGGAACGGCTCCCGCAGGTCCATCAGGTGCCAGGGGATGCCTAGCGCCTCCGCGGCCTGCCGCGCCCGCTGGACCGCCGGCGGCTCGGCCGGCGAGGCACCAAGCAGGTCCTCCTCAGTCCAGATGCGCATGGTGATGCCGAAGACGCGGTAGCCGCGCTCCAGCAGAAGCAGGGCGGCGGTGGAACTGTCCACCCCGCCGCTCATGGCCACGGCGACGACGGAGCCGGCAGGAGGCCATGCGTTGTCCATGGGGGTCAGGCTTCCTCAGCAGAAGAGTCCTCGGGCGGGGGAGCCAGGTCTTCCAGCCGCACGCCGGCCGGCAGAAGCTCCGGGTGCTTGCTGAAATAGTCGTGCAGGGCGGCGCGCAGTGCATCCACCGCCAGGTTGGAGCAGTGCATCTTATGGGCCGGCAGTCCCCCCAAGGCATCAGCGACATCCTTGCGCGTCAGGCGCAGGACATCCTCGATGGGCTTGCCCTTGACCATCTCGGTGGCCATGGAGCTGGTGGCGATGGCGGCGCCACAGCCGAAGGTGCGGAACTTCACATCGGCAATGCGGCCGTCCTCCACCTTGATGAATATCTCCATCATGTCGCCGCAGACGGGATTGCCCACCCGCCCCACGCCGTCAGCGTTCTCGATAACGCCCACGTTGCGGGGATTGGTGAAGTGTTCGATCACCAGGTCCGAATACATGGATTCCTCCGTTCATGCGCCGGCCGGCTTCAGCGAAAGCCGAAAACCCTATGGCCGGTGTAGATGGCGCCGATATTGCCGGCAAACGCCAGCGATAATTCCGTATGGGCGGCGAAGCCGCACTGCTCGCAGTGAATCTCTCCCCGATCCTTGAGATAACAGCCCAGGTGCATGCGGCCGTCGGGGTCCGCATCGGCGATCAGCCAGTCATAGCACTTCCAGGAATTGTCCTTGAGCGCCTCCAGCGCGCTGTACGAGTCCAGGAGGGGATAGCCCTGCCGCTTCAGCGCGAGGAGCTGGTCCAGCACCTGCCGGCGTTGGGCCGGCGAGATGCTCAGATCTTCACTCTCCGCGTACGGATAGAAGAACTGGATGGTGATGCCGCGGATGTTCGGCTCCTCCGCCAGGAAGCGCACCAGCGCCGGGATCTCGCCCACATTCAGGCGGTTGATGGTGATGTTCGCCAGTATCTTGGGATGCGTGGAAGCGCGAATGTTGTCCATGACCCGGTCAAAGATCGGGCCGCGGTTGGCGTTGTGGGTCTCGCGCAGGCCATCAATGCTCACCCAGACGATGTCCGCCGAGGTCTCGATGGGCAGGGTGCCGTTGGTGGTGATGCCCACGGCGAAGAAGCGCCGCTTGGCCTCCTGCACCAAATCCTCCAGCCGGCGCTCGCCGTCCCGCCACAGGAACGGCTCACCCCCCTCAAAGATGAGCAGGCGCACGCCGGCCCTCTCGAAAGCGTCCAGGACCTCGAGCGCCTTCTCGAAGGGGATATCATCCGCCGGCCGGCGCCAGAAAGGACATGCCCGACAGTGCAGGTTACAGCGGTGGGTGATCTTGAAACCGGCCAGGAGCGGCCGGCGGTGATGGGTCAGCCGGCTGACCAGGTTGTGCCAGAGGAAATAGCGGTAGTGGGCGCCAGGCAGGGCCATGGGAATCTCGGCAGGGCCTCCTACGCCGCCGGCTGATAGAGCGGGCTCATAGCCCGCAGTCGCGAGACGATCTCGGGCAGGACATCGAGGACGTAGTCAATTTCCTCCTCGGTGTTGCCCTTGCCCAGCGTCATGCGCAGACTGCCGTGGGCGATTTCCGGTGGGAAGCCCATCGCAGTCAGCACATGGGAGGGGGACAGGGACATGCTGGTGCAGGCCGAACCGCTGGAGGCGAAGATGCCCTTCATGTCCAGGTTCAACAGCATGGCCTCCCCTTCCACGTACTTGACCACAAAGCTGGCGCTGTTGGGCAGGCGCTGGGTGGGATGGCCGGTGAGTTCCACGTCGGGGATGCGCTCCAGCACGCCGGCGATAAGGCGGTCGCGCAAGGCCTGGACCCGGCGGTTGGTCTGCTCCAGCTCGGCGTAGGCCAGCTCCAGCGCGGTCGCCATGCCGACGGCAAAGGCCACGTTCTCTGTGCCGGCGCGCCGGTTGCGCTCCTGCGAGCCGCCGGTCTGCATCGGCCAGAGGGGCGTCCCCTTGCGCACATACAGCAGTCCCACCCCCTTCGGACCGTAGAACTTATGGGCCGAGAGGGAGAGCAGGTCCACGTTCAGCGCGTTCACGTCCAGCGGCAGGGCGCCGCCGGCCTGCACCGCGTCCGTATGGAACGGGATGCCGCGCTCCCGCGCCAGCCGGCCGATTTCCGCGATGGGCTGGATGGTGCCGACCTCGTTGTTGGCGTACATAATGGTGATGAGCACTGTATCGGGGCGAATGGCGCGAGCCACTTCATCGGGGTCCACCATGCCGTAATGGTCCACCGGCAGGAAGGTCGCCTCAAAGCCAAACTTCTTGACCAACTGCTCGACGGTATGGCCCACGGCGTGGTGTTCCACGGAGCTGGTGATGATGTGAGTGCCTTTGCCACGGGCGCGTTGGGCGAAGGCGACGCCGCGAATGGCCAGGTTATCGCTTTCCGTGCCGCAACTGGTGAAGATGATTTCGGAGGGGTCGGCCTGCAGGATGCCGGCGATGCGCTCCCGCGCGCCGTTCAGCGCCTTGGCCGCATCCCGCCCCAGCCGGTAAATGCTGGAAGGATTGCCGTACCGCTCCGTCCAGAAGGGGAGCATCGCTTCCACCACCCGCCGATCCACTGGGGTGGTGGCGGCATGGTCGAGGTACACGCCCTTGTCCAGGTCAATGGCCATAACTGCCTCCAGGTTCGGTTTCAGCGCATTTTTGGCCGATAAGGTCCGCCAGGGTGAGGGAATCGAGCAGTTCGACCAGGTGCTGGTACACGTTGAGCCACACGCCGCGGGTGACGCAGATGCCCTCGCGGTCACAGCCGGCGAAGTCCTGCCCATCCCCCTCGGCCACGCAGGGCACCTGCACCAGGGAGCCTTCCAGGGCGATGATGATGTCGGCCACGGAGATTTCGGCCGGCGGCCGCGCCAGCATGTAGCCGCCGTAGGCGCCGCGCCGGCTCTCCAGCAGGCCGGCCCGGCGTAGGTCCGCGGCGATCTGCTCCAAGTACGGCAGGGACAGGCCTTCCGCCTGCGCCACCTCGGCGAGGGAGACCGGCCCCTGGCCGTAATAGCGCGCCAGTTCAGCCATGGCGCGCAGTCCATACTGCTCTTTGGCGGAGAACTTCATCGGCACAATTCCGAGAATTTTGTCGGAATTATTATAGGCCGGCGGGAGGAAATGTCAAATGGCCCCTTCCCCGCGGGCGCAAGGAAGGGGCCAGGTAATCCCTTTAGCAGTCGGCCTCTGCCGCCCGGTTACTAGCGGCCGATGTGCATGGGCATGATCACGCACACGTACTGAGGGTTCCCGTTGGGGCGGATGACGCCGGGGCGAGATGGCGCGGTGGTCTCCAGCACCACCTCCGGCTCATGAATGGCGGAGACGGCATCGATCAGGTAGCGCACATTGAAGGCGATTTCGATGGGATCGCCCTCCACACTGGCCTCCAGATTGCTGACGTTGTCGCCCTGCTCCGGGGAGGAAGCGGTGATCTGGAGACTGCCGGCGCTCACCCCACTGCCCGGCGTGATGTTCAGGCGCACGATGTTGGCCGAATCGCGGGCGAACAGGTAGGCCACCCGCAGTGCCCCCAGGAGAGCCTGCGTATCTATGATGACGCGCGTGTTGCAGGTGGTGGGGACGATGGCGCGCACATCGGGGAAATTGCCCTCGATAAGCTGAGAGACAAAGTCCACGTTGGGGTCGGCGTTATGAAGCTGGAACAGGATCTGGTTTTGAAGCGGCGCGATGATGATGTCGAGATCGGCATCCTCTTCCATCTCGACCTGGCTGATGACGCGGCCGAGCTCGCTGTAGGCGCGTGCCGGCACGATGATGCTGATCGGCTCCGGCGCCGGCCGGCCAAGGGTGTATTCCCGCATCGCCAGGCGGAAACCGTCGGCGGCGGCCAGGGTCAGGGTATTGCCGCGCAGTTCGGTGAGCACACCGGTAAGGATGGGGCGGGTCTCATCGGTGGCGGCGGCGAAAAGCACCTGCTCCAGCATATGGCGGAACGCCTCGGCCGGCACAGGAATCGGCTGTGCGCCGTCGCCGGTGGGGATGACCGGAAACTCGCTGGCGTCAATGCCCTTGATGCGCGCGTCGTGCTGGGCACAGCGCAGGTTAAGGGTCTGGGTGCGGACATCCAGCGACATATCGATCTTGGCATCGCGGGGCAAGGAGTTGACGAATTCCGTGAGCAGGCGCGCCGGCACGGTCGTCGCCCCCTCCTCCTCCACCTTTCCACCGATCCAGCAGGTGATGCCGATCTCCAGGTTGGTAGCGGCCAGCTTCAAGCGCGCGTCATCCGCCGCAATCAAGACGTTGGAAAGGACGGGCAGGACTCTGCTGGTCACCGCGCGGCTGACGATGGAAAGCCCTTTGGCGAGACGGTCTTGCAGGCAGGAAACTTTCACCGCACCACTCCTTAGTGAGAAGATGGCGAATTGAAAACCGATGGAGACAGGCCACACTCGCAGTATACACGAAAAAGCCGCTCTTGACAAGAGCGAAAGCGTTATGGAAAGGTCGCAAACCCGCAGATTTGTTCCCCCTCCCGTATGCCGTCTCCGCCCGAGTGTGGTATAATGTCGCCGGCATTACCATCGTACCTTCCCATCCCGCATGCACGAACTGCGGGAACGCACCCTGAAGGAGTGCACCCATGCGCGTGCCCATGTCCAGCCCTGACCTGAATGATGACGACCGCCAGGCGGTCCTGGAGGTCCTGCAGACCCCCTATTTGAGCCTGGGGCCGCGCCTGGCCGCCTTTGAGCAGGCCATGGCGGAATATGTGGGAAGCCGCTTCGCCATAGCGGTGAACAGCGGCACCGCCGGCCTGCACCTGGCGGTCATCGCCGCCGGTGTGACGGAGCACGACTTTGTCATCACCACCCCTTTCTCCTTCGTGGCCTCGGCCAACTGCATCCTGTATGAACGCGGCATCCCGATCTTCGTGGATGTGGACCGACAGACCGGCAATATAGACCCGGTGCAGGCCCAGGAAGCGGTGGAAGCCCTGTTGGCCGGCGGGAGCGCGGCGCGCCGCTGGCTTCCGCCGGCCCTGCGGGGGGCCGCCGGCGTGCGGCTGGGCAAACTGCGCGCCATCCTGCCGGTGCATGCCTTCGGACAGCCGGCGGACATGGACCCGCTCATCGCCCTTGCCTGCCGGCACAACCTGACCATCATCGAGGACGCCTGTGAGGCCATCGGGGCGCGCTATAAGTCCCGCATGGCGGGGACCCTGGGGGACGCCGGCGTCTTCGCCTTCTACCCCAACAAGCAGATGACCACGGGCGAAGGCGGTATCATCGTCACCGATCGCGAGGACTGGGACGCGCTGTTCCGCTCCCTGCGCAACCAGGGGCGCGATGTGTTCGATGCCTGGCTGAACCACAGCCGGCTGGGCTACAACTACCGGTTGGACGAGATGAGCGCCGCATTGGGGCTTTCCCAACTACGCCGGCTGGACGAACTGCTGGACAAACGCCAGCGGGTGGCAGACTGGTACGGCGAGCGGCTGGCGGATATCCCCTGGATCGCCACACCCTATATCGCTCCCACCACGACGCGCATGAGCTGGTTCGTCTACGTCGTGCGCATCATGCCGCCGGCGGACCGCAACACCGTCCTGGCCCGCCTGGAAGAGATGGGCATCCCCAGCCGGCCGTACTTCAGCCCCATCCACCTCCAGCCCTTCTACCGCCAGCGCTTCGGCTACGAGGAGGGAGACTTCCCGGTGACCGAGGAGCTGGGACAAACCTGCCTGGCCCTGCCCTTCTCCGGCGTCATGCGCGAGGAAGAAGTGGACATGGTATGCGAAGCCCTGCGGCGCATCGGGAGGAAGCTGTGAGGGACGCCAGCTACCGCCCGGAGCCGGACAGCCGGCTGTTCGTCTGGCTGACCCACCTCCACAACCGCCATTTCATGCTGGCGGATATCCTGGTCTTCATTCTCTCGGCACTGCTGAGCGTCCTGTTCACCCACGGCACCCTGCGGCCCCTGCGGGAGTGGGTGATTTCGTACATCAGCTTGAGCATCATTATCAAGCTGGTCAGCCTGTATGCGGCCGGCGTGTATCACCGCTTCTGGCGCTACGCCAGCGGCTACGAGTTCGTCCGGCTTCTGGTCGCCGTGGTGGCCGGCTCCCTCCTGCTGACGCTGGCGGCATACCTGCTGGCCCTCGCCGGCTACCTCCCCGCCCCGCCCTTCTCCCTCCTGGTCATGGACTTCTTGATGACCGCGGGCGGCGTCACCGGCACGCGCTACGGCCTGCGCCTGGTGGAGAGCTGGCTGCGCTTCCGCAATCTCAGCCCTTCCAAACGCAGTTTCCAGCGGGTCCTGCTGGTCGGCGCCAGCCCGATGGGCGCCATGATGGTGACCGAGATGCAGGAAAATCCCCAGCTCGGGCTGATTCCGGTCGGGTTCGTGGATGATGAGCTGGCCGGCCGCGGGGTGCGCATCCGCGACGTGCCGGTGCTGGGCGGCGTGGACCAGCTCGAAGACTTCGTGCGCGGCTACAAAATCCACCAGGTCTTCATCACCTGGCCCAACGCGCCCGGCAAGCTGGTGCGCCAGGTCATGGAAGTCGCCCAGCGGAACGGCGCCAGGGTGGGCATTGCCCCCGACGTCACCCAGGTGCTGGAGGGGCAGATCACCTGCAACCGCATCCGCGAGGTCCAGCTCGAGGACCTCCTGCGGCGCGACCCGGTGCCCATTGACATGTCGCGCGTGGAGGCCATCCTGCGCGGCCGGCGGGTCATGGTCACCGGCGCCGGCGGCTCCATCGGGAGCGAGCTGTGCCGGCAGGTGGCCCGCTGTGGGCCGGCAGAGCTTATCCTGCTGGGCCACGGCGAGAATTCCCTCTTCTCCGTCAGCAACGAACTGCGCCAGCTTTTCCCCAACCTCACCATGCACGTGGTGGTGGCAGACATCCGGGATACCGAACGCATGGAGCAGGTTTTCGAGCGCTATCGGCCCGAGTGCGTCTTTCATGCCGCGGCGCACAAACATGTGCCGCTGATGGAAGAAAATCCGGAAGAAGCGGTGACCAATAATGTCTGGGGCACGTGGAACCTGCTGAACCTGTCCGGGCGCTACGGCGTGGAGCGCTTCGTGCTCATCTCCACGGACAAGGCGGTCATGCCCAGCAGTGTCATGGGCGCTACCAAACGGGTGGCGGAGCTGTTACTGCGGGAGAAGGCGCGGGAGCTGGGCCGGCCGTATGTCGCCGTGCGCTTCGGCAACGTGCTCGGCAGTCGCGGCAGTGTCGTGCCGCTGTTCCGCGAACAGATCGCCCGCGGCGGCCCCATCACCATCACCCATCCCGAGGTCGAGCGCTACTTCATGACCATCCCAGAAGCGGCCCAACTGGTCCTGCAGGCCGCCGCGCTCGGCCAGGGCGGCGAGATATTCGTGCTGGACATGGGCACGCGGGTCAAGATCATTGACTTGGCGCTGGACCTCATCCGCCTGTCCGGGCTGATGCCCGGCCGTGACATTGACATTGTCTACACCGGCCTGCGGCCGGGGGAGAAACTGCGCGAGGAAATTTTCATTGACAGCGAGCGGCATTCGCGCACCGCGCACGAGCGCATTTTCGTCTCGAAGGAGGACCTGGGCGCGCCGGCCGACCCGGTCGGGCTGTACCAGCAGGTCAGCGAGCTTATCAAAATCGCCCGCCGCGGCGACCCGGACGCCGTGCGCAGGAAGCTTCGCGAGATCGTCCCCGAGTTCAGCCAGGAAGATACCGCGCAAGAATGAGGCGCGACCCACGGCGAACCGCACAGCGCTGATATGGGCACCGCGGCACTACACCCCCGCCTTGTTCCCCTCGGCCGCCGCCGGCTCGGCGGCCGGGCCGGCCGGCGCCGGCACCTTCAGCACCCGGAAGATGAGCGCGGCGCCGAGCCAGAGCATGCCGGCGGCGATGAAAAAGGGCGTCGCCTCGCCGTAGCGCTCGTACACCCACCCGCCGAGGAGCGGCCCGATGACGGAGCCAAGGCTGTACGTGCCGGTGTAGATGCCATAGGCCAGGCCGCGCGCGTCGGGGGCAGAGAGGTCTGCCACCAGCGCCTCCTCCGCCGGCGTGGCGCCGGCGAAGCACACCGATTCCGCGATCCACAGCATGATCAGCGGCCAGATGGAGCGCAGGTGCGGTATGGCCAGCGACACCAGGCCGCCGACCGTCAGCGCGATGCCCATGGGCAGGCGCCGGCCAAAGCGGTCGCTGATCTTCCCCAGCCGGGAGGGCAGAAAGGCGTAAATAAGCGCCGATGGGGCGAACGCCAGGGCTATGTGAACGACACTGCTGGTGATATGGTCGCGCAGGAACAAAATCAGGATGGGGCTGGTCAGCGCGTAGGCCGAGGCGGTCAGCAGGACGATGCCCATCAGCGTGGCGAAGGAAGCATGAAAGAGGGAGCGATATTTCTGCCAGCGCTGGGACCAGGGGACAGGTTGGCCGGCTGTCTGCGGGGCGGCGCGCCTGGCCGGCGCGGTCTCCGGCACGCGCCGGGCCGCAATGGCCAGCGCCAGCAATCCCACCGCCGTGAAGAGGTAGAAGCTGGCCGACCAGCCGGCGCTTTCCCCCAGGTAGCCCATCAGGGCGAAGGCGGCGGCGAGGCCGACGATGCCGCCGCGCGAGGCCATCTCGTCAATCTGGCCGAAGCGGCCGCCGCGTTCCAGACTGCCGGCCAGGTCCGCGACCATCGAGTACGCGGCCAGCCAGGTCAGGCCGCTCCCCACCCCCTGAGCGATGCGCGCCGCGTACAGCCCGGCGACATTGGTAGCGGCGGCGTAGGCCAGATTCCCCACAGCATAGGATGCCGCGCCGGCCAGGAAAAAGGGCCGGCGGCCGAAACGGTCAATGGCCCGCCCCACCACGGGACGAAGCAGGACGGTCATCAGCGAGAAGACCGAGTAGAGGCCGCCGATTTCCAGCGCGCTGGCGCCCATATCCCTGCCCACCACCGGCAGCATGAACCACAGCATACCAAAGGGCAGGGACAGCAGGAATACCACCAGCCGCATGTCACGGATGATGGCCTGGGCGCGAGCGCCGGCAGAGGCGTCATCCATATCGGGGCGTTCGCCCGGCGCTATTCCAGCCACTGCTTCATCTGCTCCAGGCCCGCGCGTGCATCCTGCCCCAGGTGTAGGCGCATCACCCGCCGGCCGGCCTGCCGCAGGGCCTCAAAGTCGCCCAGTGCCTGGGCCATGATGAGCGTGCCGAAGGTCACGGAGGAAGCGGAGCTTCCCGGCGCCTCCGGAATGGGGACATCGCGCCGATGGTCCGCGGTGAATTGGATAAAGAGGCCGCGGCCGGCATCCCCCTTATGGAGTTGGCCGGTGGAGTGGAGGAAGCGCGGCCCATAGCCGACCGTCACCGGCAGGCGGGTCCGCCGGCGCAGACGCAGGCGGATTTCCTCCAGGGCGCGGTCCAGCTCCGGCGCCGGCGGCAGGTACGCCTGCAGGGCGATATAGCCTCCTGGCTGGGCCTGGGAGAGGAACTGCCGAACGGCATGGGCCGGGTCACTGCCTGTCAATCCCTCACCGAAGAGCGCCAGACCGCCGTGCTGGAGCGCCGGCGCCGGCAGGGGCAGAGAACCGTCCCGCTGATAGGCGGCCAGCATCTGCCGCGCCAGCTTCTTGGCGGCTTCCACATTGGGCTGGTCGAAGGGGTGAATGCCCAGGATATGGCCGGCCACCGCCGTGGCGAACTCCCATAGGAACATCTGCCCACCCAGGTCCTGGCGCCGGCGCAGTTTCAGCGTCACGACGGGATGGCCGGCGGCCTGCAGGGCGGCCAGGCGCTCCTGCGCCTCGGCGGATTCCTCGCCTTCGAGACAGGTGTACACGAACAACCGGTCACTGCCGTACTCCGCCGGCTCACCCAGCGGCTCGTTCACCACCGGCAGGATGCCTTTACCGTCCTTGCCGGTGCTTTCCGCGATCAACTGCTCCACCCAATCGCCGAAGCTGGCGACGGCCGGCGAACCAAGCAAGGTCAGCTTGTCGCGGCCGGCTTCGGCCAGCGCGCCGAGGATGGCCCCCAGCCATGCACCGGGGTTATCGGCGCCGGTAACGTACGGCTCACAGCTCAACGCCATCTCTTGGGCGCTCTCCAGCAGGCCGCGCAGGTCCGCCCCGATGAGCGCGGCCGGCACCAGACCCACGTACGAGAGGGCGGAGAAGCGCCCGCCGATGTTCGGGTCGTTCAGGAAGACGGAGCGAAAGCGCAGGGCGGCGGCCTCTTTGGCAAGGGAAGTGCCGGGGTCGGTGATGGCGACGAAATGCCGGCCGGCCTCTTCCGCTCCCAGCCGCTCCAGCGCCCAGTTGTAGAAGAACTTAAAGAGGGAGAGGGTCTCCACGGTCGTCCCCGACTTGGTGGAGACGATAAAGAGCGTGCGCGCCGGCTCCAGCCGCTCCGCCCAGGAGAGCACCGCCTCCGGGGAAGTGCTGTCCAGCGAACCCAGCTCGAGGTAACCGGGGGCCACACCGAACACCTTGCGCATCACTTCAGGGGCCAGGCTCGAGCCGCCCATGCCCAGCAGGAGGGCATGGGTATAGCCGGCGGCGCGCACCTTCTCGGCGAACGCTTCCAGCCGGGGCAGTTCCTCCAGCATCGGCTCAATGATATGAAGCCAGCCCAGACGGTCAGTGATTTCCGTCGGCTCCGGCTTCCAGACCGTGTGGTCATGGGACCAGATGCGGGAGACGATGCGCTTCTCCTCCAAGGAGGCCAGGGTGCGCTCCACCGCTTGCTGGTAATCCCCCAGGGAGCAGGAAGCGGCGCAGATGCCGGCCCGCAGGCGCCGGCGCTTTTCCTCCAGGCTCTGCAGGAGGGATTCGTAAGAGGCGGCAAAGGAGCGCACTCCATCGGCCAGCAGTTTCTGGCCGACGGCCGTCAGGTCAATGCCGGCCTCCGCCAGCCGGCGCACATGCTCGTGCGCCTCGGCGATGCGCGCCTCGTCAATGCCAATGCGCACCGTGCCGTGGTCCAGGAAGGCCTGCAAGGTGGCCGGCGGCAGGGTGTTGACCGTCTGCGGCGCGATGAGGTTATCCACGTACAGGGTGTCCGGATAGAGAGGGTTCTTCGTCCCGGTGCTGGCCCACAGCGGGCGTTGGGGGCGTGCGCCCAGCTTTGCCAGCGCCTCCCAGCGCGGCCCCTGGAATATCTGCAGGAAGCGTTCGTACACCAGCCGGGCGGCAGAGATGCCGGCCTTGCCGGCCAGCTCCGCCCTTCCCAGGCGCTCCAGCTCCGCGTCCACCAGCGTATCGAGCCGGCTGACGAAGAAGGATGCCACCGACGCGACACGGTGCAGGGACTGGCCGGCCTGGGCGCGCCCTTCCATGCCGCGCAGGAAGGCTTCTGCCACCGCGGCGTACTGCTCCACGGAGAAAATGAGGGTGACGTTGACGTTCACCCCTTCTCGGATAAGCGTCTCTATGGCCGGCAGGCCCTCCGGCGTGGCTGGCACCTTGATCATCACGTTCGGCCGGCCGAGGAGGGAGAAGAGCCGGCGCGCCTCGGCGATGGTGCCGGCGGTATCATGGGCCAGGGTCGGGCTGACCTCCAGGCTGACATAGCCGTCCAGCCCATCGGTGGACTGATACACGGGCAGAAGAAGGTCTGCGGCCTGGGCAATGTCTTCGACGAACAATTCCTCGGCGACGCTCTGGACCGGTTTGCCGGCGTTGAGCCGGGCGCGGATGGCGTCGTCGTAGTCGTTACTGCCGGCGATGGCCTTTTCGAAGATGGTCGGGTTCGAGGTGACGCCGCGCAGGCCCTGGGCGATGAGCGCGGCGAAGTCGCCCGATTGGATAAAGGAGCGGCGGATGTAGTCCAGCCAGATGGACTGACCGAGGTTTGCCAGTTCCTGGAGTTTGCTCATGGTGCACTCTCCCTATGAGGCGTATCGCGCACATAATACTGATGATGGCGCGAGGACGCAAGTTGAAGGCCCGCTTGCATTCTATGAAATTTTATGATACGTTATATATCGTGATAAATTGACCCGCGTTCCTGGGCGCGTCCGAACCGCTCGAACTCGAAAAGGAGGCACAGCATGCCCTCGGAGCAGGAACTGGATGAAGCGGTGCGCCGGCGGCTGAACATCGTCCGCTTCGGCCTGATGGCCATCCCACCCATTGCCTGGGCTATCTCCTTCTCCCTGCCCTTTATCGTGGCGCGCGGGCTGG
>JAPWUQ010000190.1 GCA_028275445.1 Anaerolineae bacterium
GCCATGCCGCGCCGGTTGAGGAAGAGGATGGCCTGCTCGCCCCGCTCCAGCACCTGCCGCAGGGCCTCCTGGAGCCGCCGGCTGAAGATACTGCGGTTGCCGGCACGCAGTTCATGCCGCATGTCGACCACTTCGACCTCGGGCAGTTCGATGAAACAGGCCTCCTCATATTCCGGCCCCAGGGGATGGGCGCGGGCGCGTTCGGGCGGGATGTGCAGGCGCTCCCGCTGTTCGGCGATCTGGCGGGCATGGCCCATCACCCGCTGAGGAAGCTCCAGCAGGCGGAATTCCCCCCGCAGGGTGCGGTAGTAGCTCTCCAGGCTGGGCGTCGCCGAGCCGAGGATGACGGTGCAGTTTTCGATGGCGGCACGCTGAAGGGCCACGTCGCGGGCGTGATAAGTGGGCATGGGCTCGGCTTTGTAGGCGGCCTCATGCTCCTCGTCCAAGATGATGATGCCCAGACGGGGCAGGGGCGCGAAGACCGCCGAGCGGGGGCCGATGACGATATCCACCTCACCGTCGCGAATGCGGCGCCATTGGTCGTAGCGCTCGCCGGCGGACAGCTCGCTGTGCAGAGTCGTCACGCGACCAGGGAAGCGCGCTGCAAAGCGGCGGATGGTCTGCGGCGTCAGGGAAATCTCCGGCACGAGGACGATGGCCTGCCGGCCGGCCTCCAGCACCTTTGCCAGGGCGCGCAGGTATATCTCCGTCTTGCCACTGCCGGTCACGCCGTGGAGCAGGAAGACCTCCCGCCGGCCGGCTTCCAGCGCCCCCTCGATCTCGCGCCAGACCTGCTCCTGGTCCGGCGTCAGGCGCGGCGGCTGATCGGGGACGGGCGCTATCCCCGCCAGGGGGTCGCGCCGGCGCTCCTGTTCCTCCATCTGGATCAGGCCGGCTTCTTCCAGCTCCCGCAGGATGCCGGCATTGGCGCCGGTCTCGGCGTACACCGCCCCCACCCAGACCGGCCGGCCCTCCCGTGCCAAGAACTCCAGCGCCGGCAGATACTTCCGCAGGCCCTTCAGGTCCAGCAGTGCCTCTTCCGCCGCGGCTGGTTCCACTGCCAGCGTCACAAGCGCCGGCTGTTCGATGATGGTCACCAGCCCCCGCTCCGCCAGCCGGCGCACTTGGGAGCGCGTCAGGCCGGTGAGCCGGCAAGCCTCGGTGATCGGAATGGGAGCGGCCGGCTCCGGCCGCTGGAGCAGGGCCTGCATCCCCTTCACCATCGGCGCACTGCGCAGGGCCGATTCCCAGTCCGCCGGCAGGTGCTCTGCCGGGGCCGGCCGGACAAGGGTTTGGGCCGGCAGTATGCGGATCAGCCCCTTTTGCTCCAGGGAGCGGGCCGCCTGAGGGGTACAGCCGGCCTGGGTGCACAGGGCTTCCAATTCGGGCAGAGGGTCGGTCGAGGCCATCAGCGCCTGCAGGAGGCGCGCCGGTGCGCTGTCGCGTCCCAGGGCAGAGGATAACAGCGCCTGCCGCGGGTTCTGCACCCTGGCACAGACCGTGCGGTCGAACACGGGGCGCACGCGCGGCGCGGCGAGCTGGACGCCGGCATAGACCAGCCCGCGCGACGCCAGGGAAGCCGCGGCGCGCCGCCACTGGGCCTCCGGCATATGCCGGCTCAATTCCTCACTGCTCAGTTCTCCGCTCTCCCGCAGAAGCTCGGCCAGCCGGCGCTCCGCCGGCCGCAGGTCGGGCGGCAGTTCGTCCGGGCCGGTCCATCTGACGCGGAGACGGGAGCGTTGAGGCAGTCCAGGGGGGAGCATCAACTGCAGGGCGGCGAACAGGGGCACGAGGTACTCCTGGCTGATCCAGCGCGCCAGGGCGATCTGCGCCGGCGTCACCGCCGGCTGTTCCTCGAGGATCGCCGTGAGGTAGCGGGTCTCCGGCACCGGGGATGAGTCCGCCAGCGCCACCACGATGCCCTGGGCCGGCCCCTTGCCGAAGGGCACCTGCACCAACTGCCCCGGCCGCAGGCGCTCCTCCCATTCGCCGGGGACCGCATAATGGAAGGTGCGCAGGAGCCGCTCCCGCACGTCCGTCGGGCTTTCGCCCGGGATATCCTGTTTCCGCCCGTAGGGATAGATGGGAACGTTGACCGCTACTTCGGCATAGCGCATGCTCGTACTCTCGCGCCGGCGTCCGGCTACCGCAGGATCACGCCGGCGGCATATCCCACCACGCGCGAGAAGTCCCCCGTCACGTCGCCCGAATTGGCGTAATGCAGGATGCGCGCCTCCCGGGCGCCTAGGAGCTTGCAGGCGGTCATGACGGTGATGACCGGGCCGGCGCCGCAGGCCTCCGTCTTCCCCTGGCCCACGGCGTAGGCCAGGCCCGGCACGTCGTAAGCCTCGACATAGCGGATAAACGTCTGGTCCAGCTCCCGCGCCGTGCGATCGTGGTAGAAATGGGAGAGGTCAGTGCTGGCGACGAACAGGGTACTGCCGGCCTCCTTCCTGACCGCTTCGGCCAGCGCCTGGCCCAGGTCCTGGCAGAAAAGCAGGGACTGATCCGCCATCATAATGGGCACCAGGTGGAAGGAAGGAAGGGTTACCTGGAGGAAAGGGAGTTGGATCTCCAGCGAGTGCTCGTCGTCATCGCGCAGCAGGCCGAGGGGGATGCGCTCCGCCAGCCGGCGGAGAAACCCCACGTCCACAGGGATGTCCCCTAACGGGGTGCGGTAGTATTCGACCGCGGTGACCACTGCCTGGGCCCGGGCGATGTAAGCCCGGTGCACGGGAGAGACGACGATGACGCGGTCATACTGCCGGCCCTTGATCTGCCGGTAGGCGTAAGCCGCCACCTGGCCGGAATACATATAGCCGGCGTGCGGCGCGATCAGTCCGATGATCTCCCCCGGCAGGGCCTGCGCCGGCACCCGGGAAAGATATTCCTCGATGGTGCGGCGCAGTGCGGTCGGGGACCCAGGGTACCAGGTGCCGGCGATGGCCGGCTCACGCACGCCACGAAACTCCATCACCGCCATAATTCATCCCTCCTTGCTCCGCCCGTATGGGCCGGCGCCGGCCGGCAGGGGCGGTCAAATCTGGAAGCGGCGCTTGCGCACCCGGCACTTCTCGGCGATGATAATGGCCCGGATTTGCTCCACGGTCTCGTCCAGGTGACAGTCGCTGTTGACCACCACGTAGTCAAACTCGCGAATGCGCTCCATCTCCTGCCTGGCGGTAGCGATGCGGGTTGCCAGGCCTTCGGGGGTTTCGGTCTTGCGCTGTTCCAGCCGGCGGATCAGCTCCTCCTCCGAAGACGGCACCAGGAAAATAAGCACCGCATCCGGCATCAGCTTGCGGATCGTGGCCGCGCCCTGCACATCCAGGCGCATGATGACGTCCAGGCCGCTGGCCAGCGCCCGCCGCACCTGCTCCTTGGGAATGCCCTTGTGCTCGCCGTAGACGATGGCGTGCTCCAACAGTTCGTCCCGCTCCAGCAGTTCCTGAAACTGCTGATGGGTCAGGAAGTGATAGTCCACGCCGTCCACCTCCCCCGGCCGGCGAGGGCGGGTGGTGGCAGTGACCACGAAGTGGAAGGGCAGTCCCAGCTCCTTCATGCGGCGGACGGTGGCGTCCTTGCCGACCCCCGAGGGGCCGGAGATAACCACCACCAGGGGCTGGGGTTGGGCGGCCAGGGCAAAGGGGTCATCGGCGGGCGGGTCCTGCCGGCCCGGCCGAAGGGAAGCCGGCAGGGCGAACGGCTCTTCCGCCTTGCCCTCGCACGGGGGCCAATGGTTATTCTCCGCTGTCGTCGACATGGGTCAGCCCACCATTGTTGGTAAGTTCGCGCAGTCGGCCGGCGACGGTCCCCGGATGCAGGGATACGAGGGCCACGTGGCCGGTGTCCATCAGGATTGCGGTGCGGGTCTTTCGCCCGCAGGTCAGGTCAATGGCGCGCCCCTCTTCCTTGGCCTGACGAACCAGCCGGCGCGTTGGTGCGGATTCGGCGGCCAGCACTGCGATAATGCGATGAGCGGCGATGATGCTTCCAAATCCCACGTTCAAAAACGCCAGTCCGGTCCCATTCATGTTTCCCCCACAGCCGACGGGTTTGTGCATGATCGGATTCTTTGCGAAGTCGGCGCAGGCCGGCTTCGCGAACCAGGGTATTTCTGGACTCTTCCAACGCCCTCAAAGCGATGGTGCTGGAAAGAGTCATGAACCGCTGGATTTGCCGCCGGCGATACCCTTTCGGTATAATCCCCGTGCAGTACACTTCGGCGAAAGGAGTCGGTTGCCATGCCCATTTACGAATATGTCTGTCATGACTGCCGGCGGCGCGTCAGCATCTTCTGGCGCACTTTCTCCGAAGCGGAATCCGGTACCCCCCGATGCCCCCGCTGTCAGGGCACACGCCTGACGCGTCTGGTCTCCCGCGTCTCGGTGGTGCGCTCCGAAGAGAGCCGGCTGGATGACCTGGCGGACCCGAGCAGCCTGCCCGATCTGGACGAGAACGACCCCCGCAGTATCGCCCGCTGGATGCGCAAGATGAGCAGTGAGCTGGGCGAAGACCTGGGCCCCGAGCTGGACGAGGTGATTGACCGGCTGGAAGCCGGCCAAAGCCCCGAAGAGATCGAGCAGGCCATGCCTGAGCTGGGCGCCGGCGAGGATGAGACCGCCGGCCTCTCCGAAGGCCTGGACGACCTCTGATCAGAAGCGATAAAACTCGTGCACATCCATGACAAAGACCGTGGCGCCACCGACCTGCACCTCCACCGGGGCCGGCATGTACAGCTCGCCAGGCTCCATCACCGGCGGGAGGGGATTCACAAACTGGGTGCGGGTGTGACAGCTCTCCTTGATGAGCTGGAGCACTTCCGACACCTTTTCATCTTCTGCACCGACCAGGATGGTGGCGTTCCCCTCTCGCAAGAACCCGCCGGTCGTGCTGATGACCGTGGCGCGATATCCGTGCCGCAAAAGGGTGTCGATCAAGGCGTTGGAGTCATCGCGGTTGACGATGCTGAGGAT
>JAPWUQ010000035.1 GCA_028275445.1 Anaerolineae bacterium
CGGGGGCCGGCTCCCCTTCCCGGAAGAGGATGCTCTGGGCGGGGAAGCGCGCCAGCGCCATGGCATCGGCAATGGCCTTGAGGATTTCGTCGGACAGTGGGGCGAAGGCCGGCACGGGCCGGAGCCGGCCGTCCACCAGGTACTGTTCCAAGGCGGCGATGCGCTGTCCCAGGGCCTCCGAAAGGAGCAGGCCGCTCTCCGGGTGGGCGCGGATCAGCTCGTCCAGCGCCTCGGCCGGCAGGGCCCAGGCCTCGACGGCCTCGGCGGCGGTGGCGCCGGCGGAATGCGGCCGCTGGAGCAGGACATCCGCCTCTCCCAACAGACTGCCGGGGCCCAGCGTGGCGATGAGGGCATTGCCCTCGCCGCGCAAATGGACCCAACCCGATTTGACGAGATAGAGCGCTTCGCTGGGGCCGCCGCGGGAGAAGATCGTCTCTCCCTTGGCAAAGGTGTGCGGACGCATCTTCTCGGCGATCCGCTCCAGGACGTCGTGGGGCAGTTCGCCGAAGAGGGGCGCTTTACTGAGATAGCGTAGTTTCACGCGCTATCACCTCCATTTTGTTTTCATGACCATGCCGGCGCCAGCGGCGCCGTAACTTGCCCTATTATCTCCGATTCCCCGTAAATGTCAATTGCCAGGACACGTAACCGGTTCCTGGGGGACAGCCGGCGGCCCGCGGGTCCCCCGTCAGCCCTTCGACCTGTTCCTCACTGCCGGCAAGCTGTACCGTATAGACCTGCGCTCTATCTAGCAGTTGAAAGTCGGCGAAACCCAGCCCTCGCTCCGGCTTCAGGCCCGTATATATCGTCTCCTGGCCATCGGCCCACGCCAGCTCTACCGCGATATTGGGATAGGCCTGCCCTTCGTCGTCCTTGACGAATATCTCGATGCGTCCGGGGCCTTCGCCCTGGCCGCAGATGCGCCGGCGCTCCGTCAGCCAGAACACCAGCCGGCCGGCCGTGGGGCTGGGCACGGGCGTCGGCGATGCCGCCGGCGCGCTGGTCGGCGGTGTCGGCGTCGCCGCCGGCGTCACAGCAGGAACAGGCGTGAATGTCGGCGAGGATGTGGCGGTGGGTGATGGCGGAGATGTAGGCGTCGCGGTCGGTACCCCCGCCGGGTTGATGTAAATGGCCAGGCCGCTGGTGGCGGTGCCCAGGCCGTAGGCCAGTTGGGCGAGGGCGCGGATTTTGCTCACCTCACGTCCTTCGCGGATGTACTGGCCGGCCAGGTCGGCGACCGCCTGCGCTGGTTCCGGAACTCCTAACTCCGACAAACGGGCTTTGGCTGCCGGCAGGTCCCCATCGAACATATAGCGCTCGGCGATGAGCACCATGTACTCCGGGATGTACTCCCGCTTGACCTGCGCCGGCGTACTGGAATAATCCTCCACGGGCCAAAGGCCCCAACTGAGATACAGCCCGACGGCAATCCCTATCAGGAGGCCGATCATCACCAGCAGAGCGACCTCACGGCGACTGCCAATGATCATCGGTCACTCCTACGCAAGCACCTTACCACTGTCGCTGGAACACCACCTCGTAGGAATGGTGATAGTTGCACAAGCGGTTCTGGCTGAGCAACTGCTGGCATTCCGCCACACTACTGCAGTAGCCGGCGGCGACCAGTTCCTCAACCGGGATGTTCTCCTCGCGCACATCCAGCACCCGCGAGACCTCGCTGGTGCGGGGGCCTTCCGCATCGGAGACCACCTGCACCTGCTCGCCCGATTTCCAGAGGGCGATCTCCGCCCTGCCCGGCCCCTTCTCGCCGGACACATGGTTTTCATTGGTCCAGATGCCGTGGATGACGACGCCGTCAATGGGGTTGCCGGCCAGGTCAATCACCTTGATAAAGATGTGGTGATTGCCGGCGCACCCGCCGTTCTCCTGAATGGTCAGCATGCGCTGGGTGATGATGCGGTAGTCCACCGCCGGCCGGGTCGGCGCCGGTGTATTGGTGGGAGCGGCCGGCGTGTTGGTGGCGCGGGGGTGGGACGGTGTGCTCTGGCGCGGCGTGCTGGCCGCCGCCACCGGTGTAAAGGTGGCTGTGGGAGTGGGCGTCGGCAGCGGGGTGGGCGTATCCGTCGGCGTCGGCGGCACGGGCGTGTCCGTGGGGGTCGCCGGCACCGGTGTCCAGGTAGCGGTGGGGGCCGGCGTGAGCGTGAAGGTGGCGGTCGGCGTGGCCAGATAGGCCAGCATGCGCGAGGTCGCCGCCCCCATGGCATTGGCCAGGTTCACCAGCGCCCGGATATCGCCGATATCGCGGCCCTCGGAAATGTAGCGTTCAGCCTGCACAGCCACAAGCTGGCCGGGGTTGGGCGCGCCCAGCTTTTCCAGGCGCTCCACAGCCTGTTGGAGGTTGCCGTTCTGGGCGAACGCCGCGCTCACCATGAGCACGTAGTCTTCCTTGTACTGGGATTTCAGGTCTGAGAGGTCTGTATCAATATATTCGACCGGCCAGATGACCCATCCGATCACCAGGCCGATGACGATGCCGAGGGCCATGCCGGCGCCCAGCAGTAACAGGATGAGCTTACGACTGAATTCTATCATGCGGGAATCCACTCCTCGACGATAAAATACCAGGGGCTGCCGCGCGGCTAGCTGTCATCTCTCGTGCCACTGCCTGCGGAAATCCACTATCACGCCCCTGGCCTGAATTCTCCATTGCTGGTATAATGTTGTCAGTCGTACCATCCGTTGATAACGGCGGAGTGCCGAAGGTGGGAGTCGAACCCACACGAGGTGTGATCCTCAACGGTTTTTGAGACCGTCGCGTCTGCCCGTTCCGCCACTTCGGCATACTCAAAGTAAAGTATAATGCAATCATGAGCTTTCGTCAAGTCCGCCGGCGCAAGTCCGGAGCAGAGCATCTGACGGCGCGGACCGGCCGGCGGCCCAAACAAGTATTGCGCGGAAAGCCATATGTCACCATTCGATGAAGCCGGACTGATTAAGGCCGCCAAAAAGGGCAACCTGTCGGCCTTTAACCAGCTCGTGCTCCAGTACCAGGGCTTTGCTTATAATATCGCTTACCGCATCCTGGGCGACGGCGATCTGGCCGCTGATGTCACCCAGGAGAGCTTTATCAAGGCGTACCGGGCCATGGACCAGTTCCGCGGCGGCTCGTTCAAGGCCTGGCTGGCGCGCATCGTGACCAACGCCTGCTACGACGCCCTGCGCCACAAACAGCGCCGGCCGGCGGACTCCCTGGAAGACCTCAGCGTGGACCCCGAACATGCCATGCGCCTGCAAAGCCCCCAGGAAAGCCCCGAATCCTATGCCCTGCGCGCCGAACTCAGCGAGCTGATCCAGCGCAGTATTGACCAGCTCCCGCCCGACCAGCGCGTAACCCTGGTGCTGGCGGACATCCAGGGCCTGAGCTATCAGGAGATCGCCGATATCACCGGCGTCTCGCTGGGCACGGTCAAGTCCCGCCTGAGCCGCGCTCGCGCCCGCCTGCGCGACATCCTGCTGGAGCACAAGGAACTTTTGCCCTACCCCTATCGTCTATCCAGTGAGTGACCAGAGGTATAGGGTTGGAATGATTCGGAACGTGGAGAAGAATAGGTAATGTTCGCATCGAAGGATTCAATGCGCAATCATCTCGACGATGAGATGCTTTCCGCATATATGGACCGGGCTTTGCCGGCCAGCGAGATGCAGCGCGCCCAGCGCCACCTTGCCGCCTGCGCCGAGTGCCGTCAGCGCCTGGAAAGCCTGCAGGGCGTCGTACAGCTCCTGCACGCCCTGCCGGCGGTAGAAATACCGCGCTCCTTTGTCCTGCGGCCGGCCGATGTCCAGCCGGCGCGTCCGAGCGCTGTCTTCATCTTCCTGCGCGCCGCGACCGTCGCCGTCGCCATGATGCTGGCGGTGGTGTTGGCCGGCGACCTGCTCCTGCATCAGGGCGTGCTGGGTGTGCCGGCCGCGCCCGCTCCCATGATGGAGCGCGCCGCCGCCCCCGCGCCCGCCACCCTGATCGCCGAGGCGCCGGCTGTCACGACGCAGGAGGCGGTGCTGGCCACTCAGCCGGCCGAAGCGCCTGCCGCCAAAGCCCTGGTACCGCCGGAACAGGCACCGACCGAAGCGCCGCCGGCCACACCAGAGGCCGGCGCGGTGCTGGAACGAATGGCCGTGCCCCCAACAACGGCAGAGGGGACCACCCCCGCGGAGACGCCGGCCCACACCCCGGAAATGATGGCCGCCGGCATCGAAGTTACGGCCACGCCGGCCCTCCCGGAGGGCACCCTCACCCCTGGCGTTGAGGTCACCCTTACCGCGCCGGCGGTGGCGCTCCCGCAGGTGGCAGTAGCCGCCGCTTCGGAGACCCCTCATCCTGAGGAGCTGACCGCGACCGTCCAGGCAAAGCTCGCGCCCCTGCCCACGCCGGCGGAGGGCACCCCGGGCGCCAGCCCGTCCGAGGTCGTTATCGCGCCGCCGGTCACGTCACCGGACGAAGTGCCGGCGCCGCCTGGAGCGGGCGGCGGTGGATTGGGCGAAGGCGGCGGGATGGGCGGCGCCGGCGGAGCCGGCGTTGCGCCGGGCACCCAACCCATGGGAACCGGGGCCATCACCGGGACAGTGGAGAGCGAGGCCCTGCCCAGCCCAACCATGGAGGAAGTGACGCCTATACCCACGCCGACCCCCACGGACACGCCGGCGCCCGCGACCCCGACGCCGCAGGCTGTGGCGACGCCGACGCCTGTGCCGCCGGCCGAGGCCAGCCAGGCCGCGCCGACGCCGGCCGCGCCGCAGGCCCAGGAACCGGCCACCGCGGTCGCCCAGCGCGCCATGCCGGCTGTGCCGGCCACTCCTGCCGCGCCGGAAGAGGCGCCGGTTCCAGCTCCGGGGGTTACCCAAAGCGCCGGCTTCTTCAACGAGGATACCCTGTTCCTCATCCGGCTGGTGGAAATCGCGCTGGCGCTGATCGTGGTATCGCTGGCCGGCGCCACCTGGGTCGTGCGCCCGCGAGCATAAGCATCAGGACCGCCTCATGCCCGAGCTTCCCGAAGTCGAGGTCATCGCACGGGGATTACAGCGGCTTATCGGCCAGAGCATCATCCAGGAAGTGGAGGTGCTCTGGCCGCGTTCTGTGGCGCGCCCGGAAGTGCCGGCCTTCATCCAGGGGCTGGCCGGCCGGCGGATCATAGATGTGCGCCGGCGCGGCAAGTTCATCCTCTTCTCCCTGGACGATGGGCGCTCCCTGCTGGCCCATCTGCGCATGACCGGCGGCTTCTGCGTCTTCCCCCGCACCACGCCCCCGCACCCTTACGTGCGCGTCATCTTTCACCTGACCGATGGCCGGGACCTGTGGTACGTGGATATCCGCAAGTTCGGCCGGCTCTACCTGGTGGACTCCCCCGAAGAGGTCCTGCAGGCGCTGGGGGTAGAGCCGCTGAGCGCGGAGTTCACCGCGGAGCGGCTGGCGGACATCCTGCGCCGGCGCAAAGGGGCCATTAAGCCGCTCCTGCTGAACCAGGGCATCATCGCCGGCGTGGGGAACATCTATGCCGATGAAGCGCTGTTCCGCGCCGGCATCCATCCCCTGCGCCGCGCCGCGGACCTGGACATGGAGGAGGTCCGCGCACTGCATGCCGCCATCCGGGAGGTACTGCAGGAGGCCATTGACCACCGCGGCACGACCCTGCGCAATTACCGCGATGCGGACGGCGAGACCGGCCAGAACCAATTTCGCCTGAACGTCTACCGCCGGCAGGGCGAACCGTGCCGGCGGTGCGGAACCCCTATCGAGCGCATCGTCGTCGGGCAGCGCGGCACCCACTTCTGCCCCCACTGCCAGCCGGCCCAGCCCTAGAGCTCCACCGGCTCCAACTTCCACCAACCGTCCTGCTCCCGCAGATAGCCGGCGCGGATATTCGGGTCATGCATGAAGATGAGCAGGATATGCTCCTCGATGGCCCAGCGGCCCAGCCGGCGCTTGGTCTCGATGTTCTGCATGGGGTCTATGTCATAGGCCGTGACCCAGGCCAGGCGCTCCATGCCGATGGCCAGCGTGGCCACATCCCCGAGGAAAAGGGCTTTCTGGCCGGCCGACTCGATATATACCGACTGATGCCCCCGCGTGTGTCCCGGCGTGGCGATGCAAAGCACCTCGGGCGTGACGCGCGTATCGCCGAACAGCAGGCGCAGACGGCCGCTTTCCTCCAGGGGGACGAAGTTCTCGGCGAAATAGGTGTTGCGCGTGCGCTCGTTGGGATAGCGGGCGTCGGCCATCTCCAGCCGCTGGATCCAGTACTCCGCCCGGGGGAAGGCCGGCACGACCCGGCCGTCCGCGTACACGGTGTTGCCGCCGCAGTGGTCGGCGTGCAGGTGCGTGTTGATGACGATGTCAATGTCCTCGGGGGAAAGGCCGATATCCGCCAGGCTCTCGCGCAGGCGCCGGCCCTGCAGGGAAAGGCGCTCGATGTCCGCCGGCGTCAGCTTCTCCCCATAGCCGGTGTCCACCAGGATGCGCCTGCCGGCGGACTCGATGAGCAGGGAGTCGGAACGCATCGGTATGCGGTTGTATTCATCCGGCGGGATGACCTTCTCCCAGCGGGTGCGCGGCACCAGGCCGAACGCCCCGCCGCCGTCGTCCCAGATGAGGCCGTCGCTCAGGAGCTGTATGCGCACGTTTCCCAATTGATACATGCCGGCGATCCCCCTACTGCAGGATGTCGGCAGAGAGTATAGGATAGAGGGCCGGATTGCGCAAGATATGCGAAAAGTTGCGCCAAGAGATTAGATATGATACAATGAATGGCGCTCTGAATTCGCAGTGGGGCGTCGCCAAGCGGTAAGGCAGCGGCCTTTGGAGCCGCGATTCGGAGGTTCGAATCCTCCCGCCCCAGCTCAGGGGACGGCTGACAGGACATCGGGTCCTGCCCGGGATACGATGAGCAGTGATTGGCTGGTTCAGATGAGGGAACGTCGCGGACGAACGGCCAAGGCGCGGCAGGAAGGGAAAGCCGGCCTCTGGTCGTTTGTTGTTTTGCGCTCGAGTCTGCCGATAAGGTAAGGGAACATATGGACACTGTCGCCATCATCCTGGCCGCCGGCCAAAGCACCCGCATGCGCTCCCGCCTCCCCAAGGTCCTGCATCCCATCGCCGGCCGGCCCATGATCTGGTACAGCCTGCAGGCCGCCCGCCAGGCCATCGGCGAGGGCCGGCGGCCCATCCTGGTCGTGGGACACGCCGCCGATGCCGTGCGCGCCGCGGTGGGCGACCAGGCCGAATACGCCTATCAAGCCCAGCAGTTGGGCACCGGCCACGCCGTCATGCAGGCCCGCCCCCTGCTGGAGGGCTGGCAGGGCACGGTGCTGGTGCTGTACGGCGACATGCCGCTCCTGCGGGGCGAGACCCTCCGCAGTCTGCTCCAGCTCCACGAGACCCAGCGTTCGCACACCCCCTTGACCATGCTGACGGTCGAGTCACAGGACTCGATGGGCTTCGGGCGGGTGGTGCGGGATGAGGCCGGCCGCGTCCTCGCCGTGGTCGAGGAGGCGGTCGCCACGCCGGAGCAGAAGCGCATCACCGAATTGAACTGCGGCGTGTACTGCTTCGAGAGCGCCTGGCTGTGGGAACATCTGGGCCGGCTTCCCCTCAGCCCCAAGGGAGAATATTTCCTGACTGACCTGGTGGCCATGGCGGCGGAAGAGGGCTACGCGGTCGCCACCTGGAAACTTGCGGATGTGAGCGAGGTGCTGGGGGTCAACAACCGTCTGCATCTGGCGCAGGTCGAGCGGGTGATGCGCCGGCGCATCAACGAGCGCTGGATGCTGGCCGGCGTCACCATGACCGACCCGGAGACCACCTACATTGATATGGACGTGGAAATCGGCCAGGACACCGTCATTTTCCCCAACACCCATCTGCTCGGTACCACCCGCATCGGCGAGGAGTGCCGCATCGGCCCCAACAGCGTGATCCGCGACAGCACCATCGGGAACCGCTGTACCATCCTGGCGTCTGTGCTGGAATCCGCCCTGGTGGAAGACGATGTGGATATCGGTCCCTTCGGGCATCTGCGCAAGGGGGCACACCTGGCCCAGGGCGTACATATGGGCAATTTCGGCGAGGTCAAGAACGCCTACCTGGGCCCGGGCACCAAAATGGGGCATTTCAGCTATATCGGCGACGCACAAATTGGCCGCAACGTGAACATCGGCGCCGGCACCATCACCTGCAACTTCGACGGCAAGCGCAAGCATCAGACTATCATCGAGGATGACGTCTTCATCGGGAGCGATTCCCTGCTGGTGGCTCCCGTGCGCGTGGGCGCCGGCGCTATCACCGGCGCCGGCTCGGTCGTCACGCACGATGTGCCCCCGGGCGCGGTGGTGTACGGCGTGCCGGCACGCGTCCGCCGGCAGCGCGAGGACATCCCGCCCCAGGATAAGGAAGAGGAACCGCCGGCGTAGGCGTTTCGTCTGCCCCGGATGCAAGTAAGGAGTATTTCGCTTGGACGTTGACCGTAGTATCGTCTGGTTAATCGCAATCCTTTTGTTGAGCGTTGAGGCGGTCATCACCGCCGGCCATACCGCCCTCAATCATCTGCGCCGCTCCCGCCTGAAACAACTGCAGGAAGCGCAACAGCCAGCCGCCCATCTGGCGGCTGACCTGCTCGATCATCCCGACCGCCTGCATGCGGCCCTGTACAGCGCGCGGGCTTTGCTATATGCGGCCATCGCCGTGCTGGTGACGCCGGCCCTGTACCCGGAACTGGCGCGCTGGCTGGCCGGCGTCCCCTGGCTGGCACCAGCGAGCGCGTGGCTGGCCATCGTCATCCTGGTACTGCTGATCGGCCTGGCGGTCTTCCTGTTCGGGGAATGGCTCCCGATGCAGGTGGGCCGGCGCTATCCCGAGCCGCTGGCACTGGCGCTGGCGCGGCCCCTGGCCCTGGTGCGGCTGTTGTTCTGGCCGGCCGGCCTGCTGGCCTACGGCCTGGGCTCCCTCCTGCGCGGCCTGATCGGCGTCGAGGCTGAGGAACCTCAGCCCCAGATCGAAGAAGAGATTAAGACCCTCGTGGACGCCTACGAGGAAGAGGGCGTCATCGAGGAAGACGAGAAGGAGATGATCTACAGCATCTTCGAGCTGGGGGATACCCTAGTGCGGGAGGTCATGGTGCCGCGCATTGACATCGTGGCGGTGGAAGCCGGCACCCCTCTGCTGGAGGCGCTAGACATCATCATGCAGGCCGGCCATTCCCGCATCCCGGTCTATAAGGGCACCATTGACAACATCATTGGCGTCCTGTACGTGAAAGACCTCCTGCCCTATCTTAAGCGGGGCGAGACCGATGTCCCGTTGGAGTCCATCGTGCGGGAGCCGTACTTCATCCCCGAGACCAAGAAGGTGGATCAGCTTCTGCCGGACCTCCAACAGCGCAAGGTGCACATGGCCATCGTGGTGGATGAGTACGGCGGGACCGCCGGCCTGGTCACCATCGAGGACCTGCTGGAGGAAATCGTCGGCGAGATACAGGATGAATATGACCGGGAAGAGCCCATGTACCAGAAGGTGGGCGATAACGAGTTCATCCTGGATGCCCGCATCAACCTCGACGATTTCGCCGAGCTGGTGGGGGTGGAGATCGCCGACGAGGGCAGTGATACGCTGGGCGGGTTCATTTACAACCAACTGGGGCGGGTGCCGGCCGTCGGGGATACCATTTCGTACGACGGCATCACCATCACGGTGCTGAGCCTGATCGGCCGGCGCATCGGCAAGGTGCGCGTTGTCCGACAGGAGGCGGCACCCACCGCTGACGAGGGCGAGCCGCAGGCCAACCGCATCCCCCCTCCCACAAAGGACAATTCCCGTGAACATTGATGCGTTGATCGAGCAGGCCAAGCAGGCCAGGGAAGGCGCCTATGCGCCGTACTCCCACTTCGCGGTCGGGGCGGCGCTGTTGACCCGCTCCGGCCGGGTCTTCACCGGCGCCAACGTGGAGAACGCCTCTTACGGGTTGACCGTCTGCGCCGAACGGGTGGCGGTGTTCAAGGCGGTGACCGCCGGCGAGCGCGAGTTCTTAGCCATTGCCATCGCCTCGTCCAACGGCGCCAGCCCCTGCGGGGCCTGCCGGCAGGTGCTGGCGGAGTTCGGCCTGGATATACTGGTCATCTCCGTGGACATGGACGATCGCGTGCGGCAGTGGCGGCTGGAGGAGCTCCTGCCGGCCTCCTTCGGGCCGCAGGACCTGCCAAGATAGCCTCACGAGCCGTGGGCAGAGGTGCACATGCGCTTCCTGATCGATGGGCACAACCTCATCGGGCATTATCCGGGCATGCGCCTGGATGACCCGAATGACGAACAGATACTGCTGGAGCGCCTGCACGTGTTCGCCCAGCGCCGGCGGCATCAGATCGCGGTGGTGTTCGACCCCGGGCTGTACTATGTGCCCCAGCAGGCCTCCCCGTACGCGGATGTGCAGGCGATATGGTGTCGGCCCGGGAAGAGCGCGGACGAGGAAATTGTGCGCCGGCTGAGCAGGGCCTCGCGGCCGCGGGACATCACGGTGGTAACCTCCGATGCTTCCCTTGCCCAGAGGGCACGCCGCACGGGGGCCAATGTGATCTCGGCGGAGCAGTTTGTGCGCATGATGCAGGGGCCGGCGCCCGGCCAGCCGGCAGGCGAAGAGGAAAAGCCGGAGCCTTCCCTCACGTCAGAAGAACTAGAGGAATGGCAGGCCTTGTTTGCGCGGCGCCGGCGCCCGAAGCATACGCCCTAGCGTCTGGCCGGCTCCAGCAGGGCCTCCGCATCCGGCAGTGCGCGCACTGCCAGGATTTCCCCGAAATACACCCGATGATAATTGTCCTGCGGATAATACTCCGTGATGATGCTCTTCTCCAGGTTGCCGGCCAGGATATCGTTATGATGCACGATCTGGCATTCGTAGATCAGAGGGGTGCCGGCCAGGCCAGGGGTGCGCACCCGCAGGGATGGCACGGTCTCCAGCCCGCAGAC
The DNA here is from genome assembly GCA_028275445.1 of Anaerolineae bacterium. GTDB lineage: Bacteria > Chloroflexota > Anaerolineae > JACIWP01 > JACIWP01 > JACIWP01. Next base: position 10,967 of record JAPWUQ010000035.1, read on the forward strand.
CGCCAGCTTGTCCTCGTCGCGGCCGGAATGGTTGCCGCAGTACAGCAGGGCATCGTATTGGGAGGGGGCCGGCACGCACACGGTGAAGGAATCGCTCTGCTCCAACAGGCTGTAAGTGAAGCGCGAGGGGCGCACCAACACCAGGAACATGGGCTTGCCCCAGATAATGCCGATGGTGCCCCAGCCGATGGCCATGGCATTGGTGCGGCCGTCCTGCCCATGGGAGACAAGGAAGAGACCGGGGTCGGCCAGACGGGCCAGGGTCTGGCGCAGGAACGCGTCATAGGGTACGGTGTGGTAGGTCATGGTGCGGCTCCTCAATAGTAGGTGAACAGCGACAAGGGGAGGGGCCGGCAAACCCCTCCCCTTGGCAGGATGTTCATGCCGGCTCTGCCGTTCAGGGCTTGAACGGGGCGACTTTCATCTGCGTGAATTTCTGCACCTGCTCCTTGATGGCCCGCTCCACCGGCAGGCGCTCGACGCTGGAGGCGCCGTAGAAGCCGTTGATGCCGGGCATGCGTTCCAGGGCCTTGGCCACGTTCTCCGGCTCATCGAACGGCCCGCCGTGACAGAGCACCAGCACGTCCTTGCGAATCTTGCGGGCGGCGTCTGCGATGCGCATGACGGTGTCAATGGCCTCGTCCATGGTCATGGCCGCCGCGGCCCCAATGGTGCCGCCGGTGGTCAGGCCCACATGGGCGACGATGATGTCGGCGCCGGCCTTGACCATCGCTTGGGCCTCATCCTCCGTGAAGGCGTAGGGCGTGGTCAGCAGGTCCATCTCATGGGCCAGGCGGATCATCTCCACCTCTTTGTCATAGCCCAGGCCGGTGGCCTCCATATTGGCGCGCATCTTGCCGTCGAACAGGCCGACGGTGGGGAAGTTCTGCACGCCGGAGAAGCCCATTTCCTTCACCTGTTTCAGGAAGAGCGGCATGAGGCGGAATGGGTCAGTGGCATTGACGCCGGCCAGCACCGGTGTGTGTTTGACCACCGGCAGGACCTCGCCGGCCATCTCCATGACGATCTGGTTGGCGTCGCCGTAGGCGAACAGGCCGGTGATGGAAACGCGGCCGGCCATCCGATAGCGGCCGGTGTTGTAAATGATGATGAGGTCAATCCCGCCGGCCTCCTCGCATTTGGCCGAAATTCCCGTCCCTGCGCCGCCGCCGATGATAGGGATGCCGGCCTCCGCCTTGGCATACAGCTTCTTCAAAATCTCACTGCGTGGAATGGCCATAGCTTTACGCCTCCTTCTTGCTGTGCTGTTTCAGCAGTTCGAGCAGTGTCTCGGCCACCTTGCCGGAGAACTCCGGGTCGTTGATGTTGTAGTCCATCATAATCACCGGGATATCTGGGCGCAGGTTGCGCTGGAGAGCGTCAATGAACGCCTGGTCCGCCTCGGGCCACCAGAAGGGCTTGCCGGGCGCGTCCAGTTCCGACCATCCCTTGGTGGGGATGAGCACCACTACCGGGCCTTTGGCGGCGTTGAGCTTTTCGGCGAAAATCTCCCCCATGCGTGCGTTTTCTTCCGGAGTGGTGCGCATCAAGGTGACGTTGGGGTTCCAGCGGTAGAAGAGGCGGTCCTTGTACTTTTCCGGCACCGTCTCCGGCGCCCAGAAGTTGCACATGTCCAGACAGCCCGGCACGACGACCTGGGGGATGCCCATCTTGGCGGCGGCCTCCAGCCGGGTGGGGCCGGCGCTCAACACACCGCCGCAAATCTCATCCGCCCATTCGGTGGTGGTGATGTCCATCACGCCGGCGATAAAGCCGCTCTCAATCAGCATCTCCATCGTCTTCCCGCCGGTACCTGTGGCATGGAAGACCAGCACCTCATAGCCATTGGCTTCCATAATCTGGCGGGCATGATTCACCGCCCGGGTGGTGTTGCCAAACATGGTAGCGGCGATGAGGGGCTTCTCTTCCGCCGGCTTCTCGACCTCGCTCATGACCATACCGCAGATGGCGCCGGCGGCATAGGTGAAGATCATGCGGCTGATGCGGTTCAAGCCGGCCACATCCACCACCGTGGGCATCATCACAATGTCCGAAGTGCCCACGTATGGGCTGGTATCGCCGGACGCCAGGGTGGTAACCATGAGTTTCGGCACGCCGACGGGCAGGGCGCGCATGCCGCTGGTAGCGATGACCGTGCCGGCGCCCCCGCCCATGGAGATCACCCCGTCGAACTTGCCCTCGTCATACAGCTTGCGCAGGACATGGGGGATGCCGCGCGCCATAACTTCCATGGCCTCGCCGCGGTCGCGTTTGGCGATCAGGTCCTCCAGTTTGACGCCGCCGGCTTCCGCCACCACAGAGGCATCCACATCGGGGGTAAAGGCCGGCTCCCCCAGCACCCCGACGTTGATGATGAATGTCCTGCACCCCCGCTTTTCGATCTCGGACTTCAGGAAGGCAAACTCGGCACCCTTGGTGTCCAGGGCGCCAATAATGGCAACGGTTTTGGTCATGGCAGTTCTCTCCTACACGCCCAGGTACTTGTAGCGCAGTTCGGGGTTATCCAGGAATTCGGCGGCGCTGGATTCGTACACCGTGTTGCCGTTGACCATGATGTAGACACGGTCCGCCAGGTCATAGGCGACGTGGATATTCTGCTCCACCAGGAGGATAGCGATGCGGTTTTTGCGCAGTTCCCGACAGGTCGCGATCACCCGTTCCACTGCCACGGGGGATAGGCCCTCGGAAGGTTCATCCAGGAGAATGAGCTCAGGGTTGGTCACCAGGGCGCGCCCAATGGCGAGCATCTGCTGTTCGCCGCCGCTGAGGCGGGCGCCGCTGAGCCGCCGGCGCTCTGCCAGCTCCGGGAACAGCTCGAAGACCCTCTGCGGGGTCCACTCGTCCGGCCGGCCGGTTCGCCGGTAGGTCAGGTTGAGATGCTCTTCCACCGAGAGGGAGGGGAAGAGCCGGCGGCCTTGGGGCACATATCCGATGCCGAGCTGGGCGATCTCAAAGGGCTTTTTCCCGACAATATCCTGCCCTTTCCAGATGATGCGCCCCATCCGCGGGGGATTCAGCCCGATGATCGAGCGCAGGAGGGTGGTCTTCCCCATCCCGTTGCGCCCCAGCACGGCGACGCATTCCTGGCCGACCTTCAGGGAGCATCCCTGAAGGACATGGCTGTCCCCGTAATAGGAATGGATTTCTTGGACTTCGAGCAGTATGCCGTTCTTTTCGCCTGAGTTATGCATAGGAGCTTCCCAGATAGACTCGCTGTACTTCTTCGTTGGCGCGGATTTCCGCCGGCGTCCCCTCCGCCAGCACCGAACCCCGGTTCATCACGGTAATGCGGTCCGCCAGGTCCAGCACCAGCTCCATATTGTGCTCGATCAGGACCAGGGTGATCTCTTTGGGCAGGTTCTTGATGAGTGAGACGAGAGTGACCCGCTCCGTCGGAGAGAGGCCGGCGGCCGGCTCATCCAGCATCAGCAAGCGCGGGCGCATGGCCACCGCCATCCCCAGCTCTAACTGCCGCTGTAGCCCATGGGAGAGTTCCGAGACAATGTCATGGAGATGGTCGGATAGGCCCACTTGCTCCGCGACTTCCAACACCCAATCCCGTTCCGATCGATAGCGATGCCATGGCCGGAACAGGTGAAATTCCATGCCGCGGTTGGCGCTGGCGGCCAGGAACAGGTTCTGCTCCACGGTCAGATGGAGGAAAAGCTGGGAGATCTGGTAGGTGCGGGCCAGGCCCATTTTGGCCCGTTCCTGCACCGATTTATGGGTGATGTCCACGCCGAACAGTTGGATGCGCCCGCCGTCCGCCGGCAGTTCTCCCGTCACCACGTTGAACAGCGTGGTCTTGCCGGCGCCGTTGGGCCCGATCAGAGCCCGCCTCTCGCCAACCGGCACATCCAGGCTGACGGAACGCACCGCCTGGATGCCGCCAAAGCTTTTCGATACCGATTGGATAGAAAGAGCGAGCTTCTGATCGGGCCCTGTCATTTGTTCCCTCTCCTACTATGCAGGCTGTGAAAGGACCGCCATTACTGGCCGAACGGCACGAACTCGTACTCTTTCTCGACCTTCAGCATTTCCGCCGGCATCTCCGAGCACTTGTCGGGCGGATAGTTCTTGTCGTCGGGCGGCTGTTTCATGTACAAGTCTGGGTCATAGGGGCCGAACTGGCTCACGTTCTTGATGGTAACGACCCCCTTGTTGCCCAGGCCGTCCGGCAGTTTGGCGGTAACGCGGATGTAGACATTCTCGATGGCGTTGTGGTACTTGTCCAGCTTCACCGGGCCGCGCGGCGCGTCGCTCAGGTCCACCGAGGCCATAGCCTCCACCAGCGCCTTCTTGTCGGAGACATCGCCGTTCACCTTCTCCAGACCGCGCAGGATCATGATCATGCAGACGTAGGCGAACTCCGCGGCGGCCGAGGGCGGCTTGTTCCAGCGCTTGACATAGGCCTCTTTGAACTTGTTCCACTCGGGGGTGTTCAGGTCATCGGCGACCAGATGAGGAGACCAGGCCTGGATCTCTGCCACCTCCTCGGGCATGGAGAAGACGTCCGGCCGCTCAAAGGTGTTGGACTGCCCGTGGAGCGGGATCTTCTTGTGCATGCCCAGGTCGAGATACTGCTTGACAAAGGAGACGGCATCGGAGCCGGCGCCGTTGTAGATCACCGCGTCATAGCCCTTGTCCAGCGGGATGGCGGCGATAATGGAGGAGTAGTCATCCATAGGCACCGGATGCCAGACCGTGGTCACTTCTTCGCCGCCGCCGCGGCAGAAGCCGCGCTTGAAGCCGCCGGCCTGGTTGTACGGATAGGAGTAGTCCTCACCGATCATGTAGACTTTCTTGAACCCCTTCTCCTTGGCCAGCCAGTAGCCGAAGGGGTCCATGGGCTGGGCGCCGGTCCAGGTCGGGCGCAGGGTGTTGAAGGTGAACTTGCGCATGGTCATGTCTTCCGGCGCGGAATACATGGGGATGAGAGGGATGTCCTTATCCTTCATGTATTCCTGCACCGTCAGGCCCTCGTCGCCCGAGACCAAGCCGGTGAGGATGTCCACCTTATCCTGCTCGATCAGCTTCTTGGCCTTGGTGATGGCCAGCTCGTAGTTCAGTTGGTCATCCTCCTCGATGATCTTGATCTTCTTGCCGGCGACGGTGTAGTTGTACTGCTCCAGCGCCAGCAGGTAGCCGGACCTCTGCATCTCACCGAAGGCGGAGAAGACGCCGGTGAAGGCGCTGATGATGCCGATCTTGATCTCCCCGGCGGGGGCCGCCGTGGGTGCTTCGGTGGCCGCTGGCGCTGGCGTCGCAGCCGGTGCGCAGCTCATCAACAGCATCGAAAGCGCCACCAGGACCGACACGATGGCAAACAGCCTCCGTTCCATTTTCCTCCCTCCTTTACACACTCACTGATCGAATCGGGACAGGTGAAAACAGGATTCTGCCGTTTCCCCTTTCTCAGATCACCTCCTTTCCAGCCCCTTCTTGTCACTGCCGGCGGGGGCACCGGCTGGGCGCACCGAAAAACGTTCCGCCAATCGGATGCTGTACCTCCGCCGCAGTGCATCGATGATGCCCAGGATCCCCTGGGGTGAGAAGAGCACGACGATGACAAAGATCAGGCCGACGAACAGGAGATAGCGCTGCGTGTATTGGCTGATCAGCACCTCCAGCCAGATCGCCACAAACGTGCCCACCACCGGCCCCCAGAAATAGCTCGAGCCGCCCAGGATAACGACCAGCAGTGCCCAGATGGCCCGGCTCAGATGGATCGTCGGGGGAGCGATGAGGCCGGAGTAGTAGACGGCCAGGATGCCGCCGATGCCGGCGTACAGCGCCGCGATGATGAAAGCCGCCAACCGTATCCAGTACACAGGATAGCCAAGCGCTATCATGCGGCGCGGGTTCTCCCGAATGCCGTTCAGCGCCAGCCCGAAAGGCGAATGCACTATCCGCCAGAGGATATAGAGGCCCAGGGCAAACAGCGCCAACGACATCCAGTAAAAGTTCGCACTGTTGCGAAAGTCAATGCCGAAGAGGACAAAGGGCCGAATGCCGCGGAAACCGGACCAGCCGTGCAGAAGGGTGGTGTTCTGTGTGGCAAAGGCCCAGCAGACCTGCCCGAACGCCAGAGTGATCATCAGGAAGGTCAGACCGTAGGTGCGCAGGGAAACCAGGCCAACCAGGGCGGCCGCGATCAGGACAATCCCGATACCGATCAGGTCCGGCCAGGGGAAGGGGATGCCGCGTTCATACCCCAGCAGACCAATGGCATAGCCGGTCATCCCGAAGAACGCGGTCTGCGTCAGGCTGATCATACCCCCCTGGCCCAGCAAGAAACCCACGCTCACCGCCAGAAAGCCGAAGTAGATAATGCGCACAAACGTGGTGATAGTGTACTGAGACCCATAGAAGGGCAGGGTGATGAGCAAAACAGCCCCGATCGCCAGGAGAATGGGCTTTGCCAGTCGGGTGAGTTTGTCCAGGTTCATACGGTTCTCCCGAAGAGGCCCTGCGGCCGGATTGCCAGAACGATCGCCAGTGGAGCGAAGACCAGGAACATCCAGTATTCCGCCGCATAGGCGGAGCCAAAGGAGGCGATCTGACCCAAAATTAACGCGCCCACCACCGCGCCCAACAGGCTTCCCTGGCCGCCCAGGATGATGACGACCAGTGCATAGGTGAGGATGGTGGTATCACTGCCTGGGCTGAGCTGGAGATAGGTGCCGCCGAGCACGCCGGCCGCGCCCACCAGGAAGGCGGAAATCAGGAAGACGATGGTATACATGACGTCAATGTTCACGCCGAGAGCGCTGGCCGTCTCTCGGTCATCCACGCCGGCGCGCACCGCCGCACCCAGCTTCGTCTTGTACAGCAGAAGCCATAACCCTACTGCCACCACCACGCTGGCGAGCATCATCAGATAGCGAAAGCCCGGATACGTGATGCCGAACAGCGTGATGGAGGGATTCAACGCCTTCGGGACGTTGAGCGCCAGCGAATGGCCGCCCCAAATCGCCAGACAGAAGTCCGCAATAACCATGGAGAGCGCCACGGTCAAGAGAGTCTCCGGCAGGTCCTGGCCGCGCACCCGGGCCAGGAGCGTGCGCTCGAACAGGAAGCCCAGAATGGTGATGGAGAGCGCGCCGGCCAGCAGGGCCAACCCCCAGTTGCCGGTCGCTTTCATCACCGTGTAACCGATATAGCCCCCCAGCAGGTAGAACGCGCCGTGGCTCAGGTTGATGATGCGCATCAACCCAAAGGCCAGGGTCAGCCCGCTTCCCAACAGGAAGAACAGCGCCGCTTGTGTCAGACCGTTCAGGATAAGAGTGATGATCCTGGCGTCCATGGTTTCGCCCAGCTTTCTCCTGAGAGTCAGTTAAACGAATACCGTATACGAACAGCGCGACGAACCACTGCCGGCATCCGCCGGGGATCGGCACAAGAGAATCCGCGAGAGAGAATGGCCGCCGGCGGGAGCGGAAAGGAAGCGCCGGATGGATGTAGTACAAGAGATCCATAGACAGGCAGGCACAGCGGGAAGAAGGGGCCGAAAAGGCGCAGGATGCAATCCCCGCCGGCGAGAACAGCCGGCATTCTGGTCATCAGACCAATTCATCCGTAAAAACAACGCGTTACCCATTTCCCCACTCCGGCCTTCGCCACAGACTCAGAGAGCGCACGCCGCCTGATGAACCGACAGTGTGGGGCTACCGACAACCTAGTGATGGGCCCGGCAGGATTCGAACCTGCGACCAACCGGTTATGAGCCGGCCGCTCTGCCGCTGAGCTACAGCCCCCTACACGGGCTCCGAGGAGCGGGAGACGGGATTC
>JAPWUQ010000191.1 GCA_028275445.1 Anaerolineae bacterium
CGTGGGGAGAAGATGGCCAATTTTGCATCCTTTTACCCCTTGTTGTGGGGGATACACTGCACTTTCCTCCCCACTGCATCCTCTGTTGATACATCTGCGCCCTAGGCGCTCGATTTTTGCGCGCACCCCCTTCCGGAGCCCCATTTCGCGACATGGTTTTTTAAACTTTCTGAGGGGGTCCGCGCAAAATTGGAAATTTCAATTGTTAAGGTGCCCCAACCGGCAACTATTATACCACGCCGGCCCTTCCTGTCAAACGGGCAATTCAGCCCCTTATCCGGCGCGAGGTCGGGGCCTTTTCCCGCGCCCCGCCGGCCGCAATTTTGCAAACCGGCCCCCTTCGGGTATAATAGCCGGCGTACAATACCGTGCGGAAAAGCGCCGAGGGGCGTCTTTTTTATTTGCCCCCAGCCTTTGCAGTCTGCCGCGGAGGGGAGTAGTGATGGAAGCCAAACCGATACCACTGACCCCAGAGGGCAAGCGCAAGCTGGAAGAAGAGCTGGCCTATCTGGTCAACGTGCGCCGTCCTGAGGTGGCTGAGAAGATCCACAGCGCCAAGATGGACGGCGACATTATGGAAAACGCCGGCTATGAGGCCGCCAAGGAAGAACAAGCCATGCTGGAAGGCCGCATCGCCTATCTGGAAAACCTCCTGCGCAACGTGGTGCTCATCGAGAACGACGGCCAGTCCGCCACCGTGAGGTTGGGCAGTGTGGTGACCATCCAGGAAGAGGGCCAGGATGACCCGGAGACCTACGTCATCGTGGGGGCGGCGGAGGCGGACCCCACCGCCGGCCGCATCTCCAACGAGTCCCCCCTGGGCAAGGCGCTGATGGGCCGCAAAGTCGGCGACCGGGTCACGGTGATGGCGCCGGGCGGCGAGGTGCGCTTCATCCTGCGGGCCGTGGAATAACCATCCCCCTGCCCACGTCATCGGGCATTCCTCCCTACCGTCACGTGGATTATCGTCCGAGAGGAGAGCAGATCGCGCATGAGCAAGCGGCTGACCGAACAGGAAGAACAGCGCCGGCTCCATATGGAGCAGTTGCGGCAGGCCGGCATTGACCCGTATCCGGCCCGCTGTACCCGCACCCACACCTGCGCCGAGGCCCTGCAACTGCTGGAGGGGTTGGACGGCGAGGAGGCCACCGCGGAGATTGTGCATGTGGCCGGCCGCATGATGAGCAAGCGCGTTATGGGCAAGGCCACCTTCGGCCACATCCAGGATGGGAGCGGCCGGCTCCAGTTCTACGCCAGCGTGGACAACATGGGCGAAGAGGAGTACAACCGCTTCCGCAAGCTCTTTGACCTGGGGGACATCATCGGCGTGGCCGGCCCCCTCTTCCGCACCCGCACCGGCGAGCCGACGGTGCGCGCCCAATCCATCACCATGCTGGCCAAATCCCTGCGCCCCCTGCCCGAAAAGTGGCACGGCCTGAAGGACGTGGAACTGCGCTACCGCCAGCGCTACCTGGACCTCATCGTCAACGAGGATGTGCGCCAGGTCTTCATCACCCGCACCCGCATCGTCTCCGCCCTGCGCGAGTTCCTCGACGCGCGCGGGTTCCTGGAGGTGGAAACTCCCATCCTCCAGCCCATTTACGGCGGCGCGGCGGCGCGTCCCTTCATCACCTATCACAATGAGCTGGAGCAACAGCTCTATCTGCGCATTTCCTTCGAGCTGTACCTCAAGCGCCTCATCGTGGGCGGGTTCGACAAGGTCTATGAGATCGGCCGGGATTTCCGCAACGAGGGCATTTCCTTCAAGCACAATCCGGAATTCACCCAACTGGAGTTTTACCAGGCCTATGCCGACTACAACGATGTCATGCGCCTGACCGAGGAGATGATCGCCTATGTGGCCCAGAAGGTGCTGGGCACACTGCGGATCACCTATGGGGAGCATGAGATTGACCTGACCCCGCCCTGGCGCCGGCGCGAGCTTCGCCAGGCCATCATCGAGGAGACCGGCATTGACATCGAGGCCTATCCCGATGCCCCAAGCTTGTACCAGGCCATCCGCGCCATCGGCGGGAATGTGGAGCCCAAGGCCACCCGCGGCAAGCTCATTGACGCCCTGATCAGCAACTACCTGGAGCCGAAGCTGATCCAGCCGACCTTCCTGATCGACTATCCGGTGGAGATCTCGCCGCTGGCCAAGCGCAAGCCCGGTTCCGACAGATTGGTGGAGCGCTTCGAGGGTTTCATCGGGGGGATGGAGATCTGCAACGCCTTCACTGAATTGAATGACCCGGATGACCAGGAACAGCGCTTCCTGGAGCAGGGGCGGGCCTATGACGCCGGCGACGAGGAAGCGCACCGCATGGATGAGGACTTCCTCACCGCCCTATCGTACGGCATGCCGCCCACCGGGGGCTTCGGCATGGGCATTGACCGGCTGACCATGCTGTTGACCAACCGCGATTCCATCCGCGAGGTCATCCTCTTCCCCCATCTGCGGCCCAGGCCGGCGTCATGATCCGGGGGAAGCGAGGGAGTGGGGTTTTCAGCGGATGAGCGTCTCAGCCGGCTGGTTCCAGGCCGGCTGTTTTTATATATCCCGCCTGCCTGTCGCGCCCAACAGCGGGGCACAAAAGGGGAAGTATCTCCATGAGCCACCCGTTATACATCGCCATCGTCTGGCACATGCATCAGCCCTGGTACCGCCATCTGGAAACGGGGGAGTTTTCCCTGCCGTGGGTGCGCCTGCACGCCACCAAAGACTATCTCCACATGGCGGAGCTGGTGCGCGCCTATCCGGAGGTGCATGTCACCTTCAACCTGGTGCCCAGCCTGGTCGAGCAGTTGCTGATGTATGCCGCCGGCGAGGCGGAGGATCGCTGTCAGGCCCTCAGCCGGCAGGAGCACTGGACCCCGGACGAGCAGAGGTTCCTGCTGTCCTTCTTCTTCCACATCAACTGGCACCGGGTCATCCAGCGCTATCCGCCCTACTGGCGCCTGCTGAACCTGCGGCAGGCCGCCCCGGACATGCCGGCCTACTTCTCCGAGCAGTACTACCGCGACCTGGCGGCCTGGTTCAACCTGGCCTGGATTGACCCCAACTGGCTGGAGCGGGACGTCGAGCTGGCGTCCCTGGTGGCAAAGGGTTCGGGCTATTCGACGCAGGACATCGCCCGCATCCTGGCCAAACAGCAGGAGATCATCGCCCGCGTCCTGCCGGCGTACCAGGAGCTGGCGGCGCGCGGCCAGGTCGAGATCAGCGTCTCGCCGTATTATCATCCCATCCTGCCCCTGCTGATAGACACCTCCACCGCCCAGCGCGCCTCCCCGGGCCTGCCCCTGCCGGCGCCGGCCTTCGCCCACCCCGAGGACGCCGAGGAGCAGATCCGCCGTGCTGTGGAGTACCACCAGCGGCTTTTTGGCGCGCCGCCCCAGGGCATGTGGCCGTCCGAAGGGGCGGTCTGCCCCGAAATGGTGCCTATGCTGGTGCGCTGGGGGTTCCGTTGGTTCGCCTCGGATGAGGCCATCCTGGCGCGCAGTCTGGGGGTATCCATTGACCGGGACGAGCACGGCAACGTCACCCGTCCGCAGGTGTTGTATCAGCCCTATCGCGCGGATCGGTCCGCGGGGGCGCCGGCCGTCATCTTTCGCGACCGCGAGCTGTCGGACCGCATCGGCTTCGTCTATCAGCATATGAAGGCCGAGGACGCGGTGAATGACCTGATGCTGAGGCTGTACATGATCCGCGACAAGGTCCTGCACCTGGAACAGCCCTTCCTGGTCTCCATCATCCTGGATGGGGAGAACGCCTGGGAGGAATATGAGCATAACGGCGATCCCTTCCTGCGCCGGCTGTACGAGCGCCTGTCGCGCGAGCGCGAATATATTTGCCCGGTCACCGTCTCGGAATATCTGGAGCGCTTCGGGGTGCGGGAGAGCCTGCCGCAGTTGGCCACTGGTTCCTGGATCGGGGGCAACCTGGAGACGTGGATCGGGGAGCCGGCCCAGAACACCGCCTGGGTCTATCTGAAGCGGGCGCGCGACGATCTGGCGGCATGGCAAAAGGCGCATCCGGAGGCGCCGCCGGCCCTGCTGGAGCGCGCCTGGCAGGCGATATACATCGCCGAGGGCAGTGACTGGTTCTGGTGGTATTACAGCCGCAACAACCCGGCCGGCGAGAACCTGTTCGACCTCACCTTCCGCGAGCATCTGCGCACGCTGTACCGCACGCTGGACATGCCGGTGCCGGCGTGGCTGGACGTTCCCATCACGGTGGAGCCGGCGCGTCTGCAGAGGGTGCGCCTGCCCCAAGGGACCGTACGGCCGGCGCTCACCGCCGCACCCCAGGCGGGGGATGGATGGCGCAACGCCGGCTACCTTGATCTATCGCCGGCCGGCGGCAGTATGCAGAGGGGGAGCGCGGCGCTGAAGGGGCTGTACGTGGGCGGCGACGGCAACGAGCTGTTCCTGCGATTGGAGGGGAGCGATGACCTGGCGGGGCGCGAGGTCAGCATCTATCTGACGCGGTTGGAGGCCGGCGCCGCCAGCATCCCACAGGCCCTGCCGCGGCATACGCCGCCGGCCGCCGACTGGATCGCGGCGCACTGGGAGATTCGCCTTCAGGGCGACCGGGCCGAACTGTTCCGCCCCGATGAGCAGGGCACCGGCTGGGTGCCGGCAGGGACCCTGCCCCGCGCCGCCGCGAGCAAAGGCGTGTGGGAGTTTGCCCTGCCCTACGCCGGCCTGGGATGCCGGCCGGGGGATATGCTAGAGGTGCGGGTGGTTGTGTACCATGGGGAGGCGCCGGCGGAGACGGGCGCTCTGCGCTTCCCCCTGCCGTCGCCGGCGCAGGAACCAGCGAGCCAGGGGTCGGCGCCGGCCCTATGAGCGGGAGGAGTAGGATGGGGAAATCGGTGCTGGTGGTGGATGATGAGGCAGATATTCGCAAGGCTCTGCGCATTGTCCTGGAGGCAGAGGGATACCAGGT
>JAPWUQ010000192.1 GCA_028275445.1 Anaerolineae bacterium
GCCGCGCAGGGCGTACTGGGCCAGGCCGGCGCCGGGGATGCCGCAGGCTTCCAGCACCTCCAGGATGGCGTCCGCTACCTGTTCGATATGTTCCGGCGTGATGTGCATCCCGTCCCTCCGGCGCGATGGAAAGGGAGGGCGGCGCCGGCGGGCGGCGGGGGAGCAGGGGGCCGGCGCGCCGCAGGGTCCTGCGGTGCCCATCATACCACATCCCGCCGCCGGCGTCAACGGGCTCCCGCACGCAGGGAGGGGGGATCGAAAGGTTGACAGCCCTGCCGGCGCGGTTATAATCAACCGTACAGCGCTCACTGCTGTTCGGTTCAGGAGGTAGGTCATGACGACGCTGGAGCAGAGGATCGATCAGGATTACGTGGAAGCCATGCGCGCCGGCGATGCACTGCGCAAGGAGACCCTGCGTTTCCTGCGCGCCGCCATCAAGTCCGCGCGGATTGATAAGCGCGCGCCGCTCACCGAGGAGGAGATCTGGGAGATCATCAAGCGGCAGGCCAAACAGCGGCGCGAGTCCATCGAGCAGTTCCGCAAGGGGCAGAGAGAGGATTTGGCGGCGAAGGAGGAGGCCGAGCTGGCCATTATCGAGTCCTATTTGCCGGCGCAGTTGAGCCGCGAGGAGATCGTCGCGCTGGCGCGCCAGGTCATCGCCGAGGTAGGGGCGGCCGGCCCGCGCGATATGGGGAAGGTGATGGGGAAGCTGATGCCGCAGGTGAAGGGCCGCGCCGACGGCCGGCTGGTCAACGAAGTGGTGCGCGAACTGCTGGGCGGATGAGCGGTTGATCTCATGGCCAAACGCGCTGGGCAGTCCGGTTTGCTGGCGTCGTACCGCAGGAAGGGGACGGGTTGGGGCTTTTACCTGCGCAACCTGCTGTATCTCGTCATTTTCTGGCTGGTTGCGACCGTCGTCCTGGCCCTGCCCTTCCCGCCGGCCGGCGGCCTGCAGTTGCAGGAAGGGGATGTCAGCCCGACCGACGTGCGCGCCCCGCGCCGCTTCTCCTTCATCAGTCAAGTGCTGACCGAACAGGCGCGCCAGCGGGCCGAGGATGCGGTCCAGGATATTTATGACCCTCCGCAGGCCCGCATCGCCCGCCAGCAGATGGAGCGCGCCCGGGCGGTGCTCAACTTTGTTGATATGGTGCGCACAGACCCCTTTGCCTCCACGGCCCGCAAGAGCGAGTGGCTGGGCAGTATCGCCGATGTCAACCTCAGCCCGGAGGCCATCAAGGCCCTGTTGATGATGGATGACCGCACCTGGAAGGATGTCTCGGCCGAGATCATCAATGTGCTCGACCGGGCCATGCGGGAGGAGATCCGCAGTTCCAACCTGGAGGCGGTCAAGCGGACGGTGCCGGCGCTGGTCAACCCGCAGTTCAACGAGGAACAGAACCTGGTCATCAGCCAGTTCGTGCAGGGCCTGCTGCGGCCCAACGCCTTCTTTAATGCCGAGAAGACCGCCGAGGCCCGGCGCAAGGCGCGTGAATCGGTCCAGCCCATCACCCGCACCTTTGAGGAAGGGGAGATCATCGTGCGCGCCGGCGAGATCGTGGATGCGCTGGACGTGGAGGCGCTGGAGGCGCTGGGCCTACAGCAGGAGCGCGTCGGCTGGAACGATATCTTGGGCGCCGGCGGCTTTGCCCTGCTCTGCTCCGTCTGGCTGGGCCTGTACATGGTGCGCCATCTGCCGCTCCTGCGCGCGCACCCGCGCTACAGCACCCTGCTCTTCGTCCTGCTGGTGACCTTTACCATCCTGCTCAAGGTCATGGTCCCCGGCCAGACCATGCTGGCCTATATGTTTCCGGTGGCCGCGCTGGCCTTCCTGATCACCGTGCTGGTGGAGTTTCCCATTGCCCTGGGCGCGGTGCTGGTGATCTCCCTGCTGGCCGGCTACCTCTCGCGCGGCTCGCTGGAGCTGATGGTGTATCTGCTCTTGGGCGGGCTGTTCGCCGGCCTGGTGCTGGCGCGGAGCGAGAAGCTCAGCGCCTTTTTCTGGGCCGGCCTGTTTGTCTCCGTCGTCAACGTCGCTATTATCCTGATCTTTCAACTGCCGGCGAACGTGTATGATCCCCTGGGCCTGCTGGGCGTGGTCAGCATGGGCTTTGTGAACGGCCTGCTGTCGGCCGGCATCACCCTGGCCACCTTCTACTTCCTGGGGTCGGTCTTCGGCATCACCACCACCCTGCAGTTGATGGAGCTTTTGCGCCCCACCCATCCCCTTCTGCGGGAACTGCTCCTGAAGGCGCCGGGCACCTATCATCACAGCATCTTGGTCAGCAATATGGCGGAGGAGGCCGCCAGCCGCATCGGCGCGGATACTCTGCTCACCCGGGTGGGGGCCTATTACCACGACATCGGCAAGATCAAGCGGCCCTATTTCTTCGCTGAGAACCAGGTGGATGGGGTCAATGTGCATGAGGGGTTGGACCCGCTGACCAGCGCGGATATCATCCGCCGGCATGTCGAGGAGGGGCTGGAGCTGGCGCGCGAGTACAAACTGCCGCCGGCGATCCAGGCCTTCATCCCCGAGCACCACGGCACCACGGTGGCGAGCTATTTCTACCATCTGGCGAAGGAAAAGGCCGCCGACCCGTCCCAGGTCAACGAGGACGATTTCCGCTACCCTGGCCCGAAGCCGCAGTCGCGCGAGACCGCTATCGTCATGCTGGCGGATGGGTGCGAGAGCGCCGTGCGCAGTAAGCGCCCTACCTCGCCGGAGCAGATTGACGAGATCGTGTACAAGATGATCCGCAGTCGCCTGCTGGATGGGCAGTTGGATGAGTGCAACCTGACCATGCGCGATCTGCAGACGATCCGCGAGGCATTCGTGGCCATGCTGGCGGCGGTGTTCCACCCGCGCATTCAGTACCCGGAGCCGGCCACCGCACCCCCGCCGGAAGAGCCGGCCGCACCCGCGCCGGCGGGCATTCCCTCCCAGGAGAGGCCTTCATGATGCATCAGGAACTGCTGGAAGTCACGCTGATTTACGGGGAGCACCTGCCGGCGGAGGAGCTGGCGGCCATCCCGGAGGAGCGCCTGGTGTCCGCCGCCAACCTGGCCGCTTCGCTGGCCGGCCTGACCGAGCCGGCGGAGATGACCCTGGTCATCACCGATGATGCGGAGGTGCAGGAGCTCAATCGCAATTACCGGGATGTGGATGCGACCACGGACGTGCTGGCCTTCGCCTTTGAGGAAGAGGCGGAGGAGGGTGGAGAGGCCTTTGTCCTCCCGACCCAGTCGCGCCGGTATTTGGGGGATGTCATCATCTCCCTGCCGCAGGCGCGCCGGCAGGCGGAGGCCGGCGGACATCCCCTCGCCAGCGAGCTGTGCCTGCTGACGGTGCACGGCACCCTGCACCTGCTGGGACATGACCATGCGGAGCCGGAGGAGAAGGCCCGCATGTGGGCGCTTCAGCGGGAGGCGTTGGAGAAGCTGGGATGCGCGGAGGCCGCGCCCCAGGAGGAGTAGAATGGCGGATAAGCCTTCTGTCAGCCAGGCGATGCCGGCAGTGGGGGTGGAGGAGGACCCGCGGGGCGACCGCACGCTCGGCTCCAGCTTTCGCTGGGCCTTCGCCGGCATCTGGTATGTCCTGCGCACCCAGCGCAACTTCCGCATTCATCTCCTGATCACCGCAGGGGTGGTGGCGGCCGGCGTCTGGCTGGGGCTGAGCGCGCTCGAATGGGCAGTTATTGCCCTGACCATCGCCCTGGTGCTGATGGCCGAGATGTTCAACACCGTTGCCGAGACCGCCATTGACATGGTGACGCCGCGCTATCATCCGCTGGCGAAAATCGCCAAGGATGTGGCCGCCGGCGCTGTCGTGGTGTGCGCCATCATCTCGGTCATCGTGGGCCTCTTGGTGCTGGGACCGCGCCTTGTTCAGCGCGTACTGCCGTGGTAAAATGCGGTCATCTTCACGTCGGAGATAGGCCATGAACGAATATACCATTACTGCCCGCTGGGTACGCAACCTGCAGTTCGTGGGCACCGACGGCGGCGGCCATTCGGTGGTTATGGATTCGCCCCTGGGGGAGAATACCGGCATGCGGCCGGCCGAGCTCCTGATGGTCGCGCTGGCCGGCTGTACCGCCATGGACGTGATTTCCATCCTCCAGAAGAAACAGCAGAAGGTGGTGGATTTCGAGGTGAAGATCACCGGCCAGCGCCGGCCCGACCATCCCCGCGCCTGGACCCATATGCATATCGAGTACATTGTGCGCGGGAAAGGGGTGGACCGGGCGGCGGTGGAGCGCGCCGTCGAACTCTCCACCACCAAATACTGCTCCGTGCATGCCACCTTGGAAGGCAAGGTGGAGATGACGCACTCCATCACCATCGAGGAGGCGGATGCCCGTTAGGCCGGCCGTCATGTCCCTGTCTCCCGCGCAGTCCCTTCCGCAACAGCTCGGCGCGCTCCAGGCCCTCATGCGGGCCTGCCGGCGCTGTCAGGAGGCCGGCTTCCCGGTGCAGGGGCCGGCGGTGTTCGCCGGCAGTGAGCGTGCCCGGGTCATGGTGATCGGGCAGGCGCCGGCCGCGGCCGACCTGCGCGCCGGCAGTGTCCCCTGGTCGGGCGCCGCCGGCGGGAGACTGCGCTCCTGGCTGGCACAGGCGGGGTGGACCAGCGCGGAGCTGGAAGAGCTGTTTTACTTCACCGCGCTGACGCGCTGTTACCCCGGCCGGCAGGCCGGCGGACACGGGGACCGCCCGCCCAGCGCACAGGAGATCGCCCTGTGCGCTCCCTATCTCCAGCAGGAGCTGGACCTGATTCAGCCGCGCATCATTATCTTGGTGGGCAAGCTGGCGCTGACATACTTCATCGGTGCCGGCTCGCTCTCCGACCATGTGGGCAAGGCCTATCGCGCCGGGGAGGTGCCGGCTCGGCCTGCATTTTACCGCGTGCCGGCGGACGCCTGG
>JAPWUQ010000036.1 GCA_028275445.1 Anaerolineae bacterium
GGCAGTAATGCTTCGCCGAACGCCCGCAGGGCAGATTCCGCGCCGCGCTCTCTCAACGGCCGCTCCAGCCCCATCCAGCGGGCCAGCACCCGCCGGCCGTTGGCATCCAGCGCCAGGTAGTCCTGTCCGAATGCCAGGCTCAGGATGGCATGCGCGATGTACTCACCGATGCCCGGCAGGACCAGCAGGGCGTCGCGCTCCGCCGGCACCCGGCCGGCATGCCGCTCCACCATCAGCCGCGCCGCCGAATGGGCATGACGTGCCCGCGCGTAATAGCCCAGGCCTTCCCAGGCCTTCAGCACCGCGTCCAGCTCCGCCCGGGCCAGCGCGGGGACATCCGGGAACAAGCGAAGGAACCGCTGGAAATAGGGAATGACCGTGGGGACCCGCGTTTGCTGGAGCATCACTTCGGCGATCCAGACCTGGTAGGGGTCTCGCCGGCCGGCGGTGCGCCAAGGGAGCCGCCGGCCGTTGGCCGCGAACCATTCCAACAACCGCTCCACATCTGCCCGATGGGAATGCTGGATCATGGAGAATCTCGTCCGGGTTCAGGATAATCGGAGGGGATTATACCATGACGCCGCCTGGCCGGCCAATCTGGGCCTATCTCGCCCCGGACCTATATCCACCAGTTGCGCGTGCTGTCCTGCAGGAACGGATTATGCCGGCGCTCCTCCCCCACCGTCGTCTCCGGGCCGTGGCCGGGGTAGATCACCGTCTCGTCCGGCAGGGTGAGGATGCGGTTGCGAATGCTCTCCAGCAACTGCTCGAAATCCCCGCCCGGCAGGTCGGTCCGCCCGACGCCGGCGCGGAACAGCAGGTCGCCGTCAAAGGCAACCTTGTGCTTCTGGCTCCAGAACGTCACACAGCCGGGGGTATGGCCGGGGGTATGCAGGACGGTCAGCGCTTCATTTCCAAAGCGGATCTCATCGCCATCTTCCAACCAATGGGTGGGCATGGCCGGCGCCGGCAGGAAGATGCCGAAAAACCCCGCCCCACCCCGAGCGCGGTACAGTGGTTCGGAGGCGCGGTGGGCGGCGATGTCCGCCTTGACGGCGGACTGGACGGCGCCGTTGCCGGCGATATGGTCGAAATGGCCGTGGGTGTTCAATATCCAGACCACCTCCAGCCGCAGTGCCTGGATGCGCGCCACGATAGCATCGGGACTGCCGCCCGGGTCAATCACCACCGCCTGTCGCGTCTCGTCATCCGCCACCAAGTAGCAGTTGGTATGCAGGCCAGGTACCGCTGTCACATCCACTATGTCGATGAGCACCTCCATCCCTCCATGGACCGCAAGATCAGCCCCATTATAGCGGCCGATTTCCGAGCGTCAATTTGACGCCGGCGCTCCGCTCATAGTATATTACATGTGTCATGAAAGCGCCGCAGTCCTCTCTGCGGCGCATCTGCTGTACATGAGGACTATCGCAGAATGAGAAGCGCGGCATATACCCGCATCGGTTTTCTCTAGCGCAGTGGTCACCGATGGGGACGTGACAGCGGCATGATCACACTATCCTAAAGGACTTCTGGAGAGAGAACCGATGCTGGAGAAACTGGCGAGAATTGAGGAACGATACGAGGAACTGGGCCGGCTGATGGCCGACCCGGCAGTCGCCTCCGACCCGGACAGGCTCATCGCCTACGCGCAGGAGCGCGCCGAACTGGAGGAGATCGTCGAGACCTTCCGCGCCTACAAGGCCCTGCGGGAAGAAATCGAGAAAACCCGCCAGCTTTTGCGCGAGGCGGACGACCCTGAGCTGGAGTCGCTGGCGCGCGATGAGCTGGAAGCGCTGGAGGAGCGCGAGCGTGAGCTGGACAAACAGTTGAAGCGGCTGTTACTGCCGAAGGACCCGCGCGATGAGAAAAACGTTATCGTGGAGATTCGCGCCGGCGCCGGCGGGGACGAGGCCGGCCTTTTCGCCGCCGACCTGTTCCGCATGTACTCCCGCTATGCCGAAAAGCACGGCTGGAAGGTGGAGGTCATCTCCCGCAACGAGACGGGCATCGGCGGTTATAAAGAGATCATCTTCCTCATCAAGGGCAAGGGGGCATACTCCCGCCTAAAGTATGAGAGCGGCGTGCACCGCGTCCAGCGCGTGCCCGTTACCGAGTCCAGCGGGCGCATCCACACCTCCACCGCCACTGTCGCTGTCTTGCCCGAAGTGGATGAGGTGGAAGTGGACATCAATCCCGACGACCTGCGCATCGAGGTGTTCCGTTCCCAGGGGCACGGCGGCCAGTCCGTCAACACCACCGATTCGGCCGTCCGCATCACCCATATCCCCACCGGCATTGTGGTGAGCTGTCAGGACGAACGCTCCCAGCTCCAGAACAAAATGCGCGCCCTTTCCGTCCTGCGCGCCCGGTTGTATAATATGGAAATGGAGAAACAGCGCCAGGCCATTGCCGAGGCGCGCCGCGAGCAGGTGGGAACAGGCGAACGTAGCGAGAAAATCCGCACCTACAACTTCCCGCAGAACCGGGTGACCGATCACCGCATCGGCCTGACCACCTATCGGCTGGAAGATGTGCTGGACGGCGAGCTGGACGAGTTCATCGAGGCGTTGATTGCCGACGACCAGGCCACCCGCCTGGCACAGATGGAAATGGCCAAGGTGAGTTGAGCAGTTCGGGAGATTCTCCGAGCACTGCCGAATGGCTGAAATGGGCGCGGGAGAGGCTCGCCGGCGCCGGCGTGGACTCGCCGGCCCTGGATGCCGAGCTTCTCCTGGCCCACGCGCTCCGGCGTGACCGGAGCTGGGTCCTGGCGCATCCGGAACACATCATGACCCCATCAGAACAAGCACTGGCAGAACAATTGGTGAGCCGGCGTCAGCGCCGCGAGCCCCTGGCCTACATCCTGGGGTGCCAGCCCTTCTTCGGGCTGGACCTGCTGGTCACGCCGGCGGTGCTCATCCCCCGCCCGGAAACCGAGGAACTGGTCGAGCGCGCCATCCAGTGGCTGAATCAGCGCGCCGCCGGCCGGCGGGAAACCCTGGCCTCCCTGCGGGTCATAGATGTGGGCACCGGCAGTGGCGCCATCGCCCTCGCCCTGGCACACGCGGTCCCCGAACTGCATGTCATCGGTGTGGACGATTCCGCGCCGGCCCTGGAAGTCGCCCGCACGAACGCCCGCCGGCTGGGGCTGGAACGGCGCGTCCATTTCGCGGCCGGCGATCTGCTCCTGCCCTTTGCCGGCTCCTTTGACCTTATCCTGGCCAACCTGCCCTATATCCCCAGCGCCGAGCTTCCCACGCTGATGCCCGAGGTCAGCCAATACGAACCCCGGCGCGCCCTGGATGGGGGAAGCGATGGCCTGGAACCGCTCCGCCGGCTCCTCGCCCAGGCGCGCACCAGACTGGCCCCGGACGGTGCACTCATGGCGGAGATCGGCGCGCAACAGGGCATCCCGGCCCTGGCCGCCGCCGGCGCGCTCATACCGGACTGCCGCGCCCGTGTGGAAAAGGATTTGGCCGGCCATGACCGCATCCTCATCGTGGAACGAAAAGGAAACGCCCCATGACCTACCGATTGATTGTCGCCGACCTGGATGGCACGCTGATGGGAGATGACCTGGTCATCCCGGATGAGGTTGTGGCGGCGGTACAGGAGGCCATAGCCGCCGGCCTGTACTTCACCATCGCCACCGGCCGCACTTTCGCCGGCGCCCAACCCTTCATCCGCCGGCTGGGGGTCAACGCCCCGGTCATCCTGTATCAGGGCGCAGAGATCCGCGACCCTGTCTCCGGCGAGGCCATCTATCAGGCCTGCATCCCGCTGGAGTGGGCGCGCGAACTGCTGGCAGTGCTCAAAGAGGCCGGCGTATATGCCAACGTCTTCCTGGACGACCAGCCGTTCGCGGAAGCCTATTCCCCCCAGGCCCAGCTCTACGAGCAGATTGACGCCGTGCCGGTGCAGATCGTCGGCGATCTGCTGGCGTTCCTCCAGCGCCCCCCCAGCAAAATCATGCTGGTGGGGGAGCCGGCGCAGTTGGCTGAGCTTGCCACCTCCCTGCAACAGCGCTTCGCCGGCAAACTGCGCTTGACCCGCTCCCACCGCTTCTTCCTTGAGGCCGTGCCCCTGGGCGCCAATAAGGCGCGCGCCCTGGCCAGGCTGGCGCGGCATCTGGGTGTCCTGCGCCATGAAACCGTGGCGCTGGGAGACAACGATAACGACGCAGAGATGCTCGCCTGGGCCGGCCTGGGCATCGCCATGGACAACGCCAGCCCTGCCGCCAAACAGGCCGCCGATGTGATCGCCCCTGCGGTAGCCCACGCCGGCGCCGCCTGGGCCATCCGCCAGCTCGTGCTCCAGGGACAGCCCTCACCCAACCTCGAGGGCCTGCGCTACTGCGGTACCACGACACGTGAAAGCCCACTCTGCCCCGCCGGCGACCCTGAATGTATCGCCCTCGCGGCGGATATCCTGCGCGAGGGCGGCGTGGTGGCATTCCCCACTGACACCGTGTATGGGCTGGCCGCGGATGCCCGCCATCCCGACGCTGTCGCTGAGCTGTACATCGTCAAACGCCGCGCTCCGGACAAGGCCATCCCCATCCTCATTGCGGACGAGGCCGATTTGCGGGACTTCGTGAGCCGCGTTCCGGAGCCGGCGCGCCGGCTGATGGAAGCGTTCTGGCCAGGCGGGCTGACCCTGATCCTCCCCATTGCCCCGCGCGTGCCGGCCATCATCAGCCCCGGGCCGGGCATCGCCGTGCGCATGCCGAACCATCCTGTCCCGTTGGAGCTGATCCGCCGGCTGGGCGCGCCGCTGGCCACCACTTCCGCCAACATCAGCGGCGCGCAAAGCCCCAGCACTGCCCAAGAGGTGTTCGAGCAGTTGGGCCGGCGGGTGGACCTCATCCTGGACGGCGGCCCCACCCCTGGCCCGATACCGTCCACCATCGTGGACTTCACCACGACGCCGCCGCGATTAGTGCGCGCCGGCGCGCTGGCCGCGGCGGAAATTCGACGGCTGATCCCTGACCTGCAGATCGGATGATGCACAACCCTGAGGAGCACAAAATGGCTGACACACGCAAGATCGCGATAGGCGCTGACCACGGCGGCTATGAGCTGAAGAACATCATCCTGGAGCATCTGCGCCAGGCCGGGTACACGGTGGAGGATTTCGGGACACACAGCCCCGAATCGGTAGATTACCCCGACTACGCCTATCCAGTGGCGCGGGGGGTGGCCGCCGGCGACTACGACCTGGGCATCCTCATCTGCGGCACCGGCATCGGCATGAGCATCGCCGCCAACAAGATCGTCGGGGTGCGCGCCGCCGTCTGCGGTGACACCTATTCCGCCCGCATGAGCCGGCTCCACAACAACGCCAACATCCTCTGTCTCGGCGGTCGGGTCGTGGGGCCTGGGTTGGCGCTGGACATCGTGGATGTCTGGCTGAGCACGGAATTTGAGGGCGGCCGGCACGCCCGGCGCGTGGAGAAGATCCGCCAGATGGAAGCCAGCCGGCGCTGATCCCACCCGGTCGGAGATGTAGATTATGTTAATCGGCATTGACGCCAGCCGCGCCACCGTCACTCAGCTCACCGGCACCGAGCGCTACTCCCTGGAGATCATCCGCGCTCTGCTGGATGCGGACAGCCCGCACCGCTGGCGGCTCTATTTCCGGGACCTGCCCTCCCCTTCCCTCTGCTCCTGGACAGGCTCTGCCGAGGTGCGCATTATCCCGTTCCCCCGCCTGTGGACCCACATCCGGCTTTCGTGGGAGATGGCCGCACACCCGCCGGACATCCTGTTCGTGCCGGCGCACGTCCTCCCGATCATTCATCCGCGCCGCAGTGCGGTCACCATCCATGACCTCGGCTATCGGTATTTCCCCGAGGCCCATCCGCCGGCCTCCCGCCTGTACTTGGAGCTGGGCACGCGCTGGAACGCCTGGCAGGCACGGCGCGTCGTCGTGGACTCGGAAGCGACGCGCGCCGATCTGATGCGCTTTTACGGCACGCCGGCGCACAAAATCCGCGTCATCTACCCCGGCCATACCGCCTGGATCCAGCGGGTGGAGGACCCTGCCCGCATTCGTTCTGCGCGCGAGCGGCTGGGGATTCCGGAGCAGTACATCCTATATGTCGGCACCATCCAGCCGCGCAAAAACCTGGTGCGCCTCATCGAGGCCTATGCCGCGGTGCGCCGGCGGTGGCCGGCCGGCACGGAACCCCCACACCTTGTCCTGGGCGGCAAAATGGGCTGGATGACACAGGACATCGTGGGCGCGGTCCAGCGGAACGGCCTGGAAAACCTCGTCCACCTCGTGGGCTATGTGCCCGACGAGGAACTGCCGGCCCTCCTCAGCGGCGCCCAGGCCTTTGCCTTCCCTTCGCTCTACGAAGGGTTCGGCTTCCCGGTGCTGGAGGCCATGGCCTGCGGGACGCCCGTCATCTGTTCCAACACCTCGTCCCTGCCCGAGGTGGCCGGCGGCGCCGCCCTGCTGGTGGATCCGCTGGATGTGGACGACATTGCCGGCGCCCTCCTCCGGGTCCTGCAGGACGAGGGACTGCGCCGGCATCTGGTGGAGGCCGGCTACCGTCAGGTCCAGCGCTTTTCCTGGCAAAATACGGCGCGCCAGTTCTTGGAGCTGTTCGAGGAGATGGGAGCGGAGCCGGCATGACCACTCCCGCGCGCCCACCTACAGGCCCCCAACCGCCCATCCTGCCCCTGCGGGCCATCCTGGTCGTCAAGCTGGCCGATATCGGCGACGTCATCACCAGCACGCCGGCCCTGCGCGCCCTGCGGCAAACCTACCCGCAGGCGCGGTTGGACGTCCTGGTGACCCCGCATTCCGCGCCGGCGCTGACCGGCACCGGGCTGGTGGACGACATCATCCGCTTTGACAAATTTCAGTTCGACCGGCCGGCGGATGCACTGCGGCCGGCCTCCCTGCGCGCGGCGGCGAGCCTCGCCCTGACCCTCCGCCGGCGCCGCTACGACGCGGTGGTCATCCTGCACCACCTGACCCTGCCCTTCGGCCGGCTGAAATACGCCGCGCTGGCCTTTGCCGCCGGCGCCCGCATCCGCGCCGGCCTGGACAACGGACACGGCTGGTTCCTCACCCACTGCACGCCTGATGCCGGCTTCGGCGCCCTGCACGAAGTGCAGTACTGGCTCCAGGTGGTCAACACCCTGGGCGCCCGTACCGATGATATCTCCCTGGCGGCGCCCTGCTCGCCCGATGCAGAGGAATGGGCGGAGCTGACGCTGTCGCGCTGGGAGCGGACAGGCGGACGCCGGCCCTTCGCCGTCATCCATCCAGGCTCCGGCGGATACAGCCTGGCCCGGCGCTGGCCGGTGGAGCGCTTCGCGCAACTGGCGCGTGAGCTGGCGCGCCGGCATGACCTCGGCCTCGTGCTGGTGGGGACTGCCGGCGACAACGTGGAAGAGCTGGCGCGTCAGTGCCCGGACACCGCGCTGAACCTGGCCGGCCAGACCTCCCTGCCCCAGCTCGCCGCTGTGCTCCGCCGCGCCGCCCTCTTCGTGGGAGCCGACTCCGGGGTGATGCACCTGGCAGTGGCCGCCGGCGCCCCGGTGATCGCGCTCTTCGGCCCCACCAATGCGGATGCCTGGGGCCCCTGGACCGCCGGCCGGAGCCGCGCCATTGTCCTGCAGGCCGGCCTCCCCTGTCAGCCCTGCGCCTATGTGGGCTATGCCATCGGCCGGCGCGAGGGCTGTCCCACTATGGAATGCATGCACGCCATTCAGGTGGAGGACGTCCTGCAGGCCGTCGAAACGATCCTTCCACCTCACCTGGAGGAAGCATGACCTCTAGTTCCCCGCCCGCTGTTCGCCTGCTGGGAGTGCCGGTCCATCTGGTGACCCCGGAGGAGACGATCCGCCGGCTGGAAGAATTCGTGGAGGACGGCCGGCCGCATCACGTCGTCACCGTCAACCCCGAGTTCATCATGGCCGCCCAGAAGAACGCCGAGTTCTACCGGGTCCTGAACGCCGCCCACCTGGCCCTGCCGGACGGCATCGGCGTGGTATGGGCCTGCCGGCTGATGGGATATCCCCTCACCGAGCGCGTCACCGGCGTGGATACCGTGCAGGCCGTGGCGCGGCTGGCAGCGTGCAGGAGTTGGCGGCTGTTCCTGCTCGGCGCGGCGCCGGGCATCGCCGAGCAGGCGGCGGCAGTGCTCCAGCGCGCCAATCCCGGCCTGCAGATCGCCGGCACCTATGCCGGTTCGCCGGCGCCGGCGGAAGAGGACCACATCGTCGAGATGGTCCGGGCCGCCGCCCCCCACTTCCTGTTCGTGGCCTACGGCGCGCCCCAGCAGGACCTCTGGATCGCCCGCAACCTGGCCCGGCTGGGGGTGCCGGTCGCCATGGGAGTAGGCGGGACCTTCGACTTCCTGGCCGGCAAGGCGCGGCGGGCGCCGGCCTGGATGCAGCGCGCCGGCCTGGAATGGCTCTACCGCCTGATGCAAGAGCCGCGGCGCTGGCGGCGCATGCTGGCCCTGCCCCGTTTTGCCCTGTGCGTGCTGTGGGAGCACGGCCTCCGCCGGCGCAGGCGCTAGCGGAGGCGGGGGGATTTCCGACGCCTCATTCATTGACAAACCCGCCAACTTCGCTATAATACGCCGGCGTGTAATGAACACCTTGTTCCATGGAGAACAAGGAGTGTCAAGGAGCGGAACCGTGGAAGGACGTCGGGCTGGCGTACCACCTTTGCAAAAACCTGGCGCCCTGGCTGAACAACTCTCTCGCGGCCAGCGCGTGGAAGGCACTGTCACAAAAATCACCGAATTCGGTGCGTTCGTGGATATTGGCATCGGGCGCGACGGCATGATTCACATCACCGAATTGAGCCTCGGCCCGGTGGAGAAGGTCTCCGACGTGGTGCAGGAAGGCCAGCAGGTTGTGGCCTGGGTCAAAGAGGTCAACCTCAAAAAGAACCGCATCAGCCTGACCCTGGTGGACCCCAACCGCAAAAAGATACGCGATCTGAGCGCCGGCATGGTCGTCAAAGGCACGGTCACCCGCCTGGCCCCCTACGGCGCCTTTGTGGATATCGGGGCCGAGCGCGAGGCCATGCTCCACGTCAAGGAAATGGGCACCGAGTACGTCAAGAACCCCGGCCAGGTCGTCAAGCCGGGCGACGTCATCGAGGCCCGCATCCTGGCGGTGGACAAGCGCCGGCGGCGCATTGACCTGACCATGAAGCCGGAGGAGCCGGCCGAACCGGAGCCGGCCCCGGAACCCGCGGCGGCGGAACCCTCCCCGACACAGCAGGAGGAGGAACACATCCCCACCATCATGGAGCTGGCACTGCGGGAAGCGCTGGAGCGCCAACAGCAGAGGGAGCGCAAAGCCCGCAAGCGGAAAGAGCAGGCGGAGGCCGGCGACAACGAGTACGAGGAACTGCTGTCCCGGACGCTGGAACTGCACCGCCAAAATTCCTGAAAGACAGCCACCAATCGGTCACCTCCCTGGTCGGCGCACAGGCCGGCGCAACCGCCCGCCTGTGCGCTTTGCTTTCCCCTGCGTTTTGCACCCTCTCCTGCTTTGAGTTTCCCCCTCCCTCGTGTATAATAGTTGGTTGCAATCCCTTACGATAAGGAGCAAGCGTTGTTCGGACGACCAAAGACGATACAGGACGGGCTGGCGCGCACCCGGCAGACCTTTTTCGGCCGCATACGCCAACTGCTGGCCGGCAGTACGCTCACCCCCGACACCTGGGACGAGCTGGAGGAACTGCTCATCCAGGCCGACGTGGGTGTGGAGATCACCACCGAGCTGGTGGATGACCTGCGCCGGCTGGCGGAGGCCGGCAAACTGCGCACGCCGGCGGACGTGGATCGCGCACTGCGGGAAAGGCTTATCGCCATGCTCCAGCAGGGCGCTCCATCGGTCATTGACGAGCCGCGTCTGCTGACCGTCATCCTGGTGGTGGGCGTCAACGGCTCCGGCAAGACCACCAGCATCGGCAAAATGGCCCATTACTACAAACAGCGCGGCCGCAAGGTCATCCTGGCCGCCGCGGATACCTTCCGCGCCGCCGCCATTGACCAGTTGAAAATCTGGGGCGAGCGGGTCGGAGTAGACGTCATCGCCCATCAGCCCGGGGCGGACCCCGGGGCAGTGACCTATGACGCCATCCGCGCCTGTCAGGCGCGCGGGGCCGACATGCTGATCATTGACACCGCCGGCCGGCTGCATACCAAGTACAACCTGATGCAGGAGCTGGCCAAGGTGCGCGGCGTGGCGGCCAAACAGGTGCACCGCGCCCCCCATGAGACGCTCCTGGTCATTGACGCCACCACTGGGCAAAACGGCTTGGCCCAGGCCCGTCACTTCAAGGACACTGTCGGGGTGACCGGCATCGTGCTGGCCAAGCTGGACGGCACCGCCAAAGGGGGCATCGTCTTCCCCATCGTGCGGGAGCTGGGGGTCGGCGTGCGCTTCGTCGGCACGGGCGAGAAGCTGGATGATTGGGCCGAATTCGACCCAGAGCAGTTCGTCGCCGGCCTGTTCGATCAAAACGGCAATTCATAAATCATAATAACGGAGGACGAGTATGCCTGCTGTTTCCGAACTGAAAGCTCGACTGGCTGAGCTGGAAGAGCGCATCCAGACGTTACAGGTGCGTCTTTGACCTGGCCGGCAAGAAGCGCCGCATCGTCGAGCTGGAGAAAGAGGTCTCTGCGCCGGACGTCTGGGACGAGCCGGCGCGCGCCCAGCGTTTGAGCAAAGAGCTGGCCCGCCTGCGCGAGGAAGTCGAAGAATGGGAGGGCTTCCAGAAGGCGGTGCATGACCTGTATGAGCTGGTCGCGCTGGCCGAGGAAGGCGAGGAAACGCTCGAGCCAAGCTTCCTGGAAGAGCTGGAGCAGGAGACCCTGGCGTTGGAGAGCAGACTGCGCAAGCGGGAATTCGAACTGCTCATGTCCGGCGAGCACGACGCCAAGAATGCCATCCTGGCGATACACGCCGGCGCCGGCGGCACGGAGGCCACTGACTGGGCCAGCATGCTTCTGCGCATGTACCTGCGCTGGTGCGAACGCCACGGCTTCAAGACCGAAATCCTCGACATGACCGAGGGTGAGGAAACCGGCATCAAGAGCGCCACTATCCGCGTCGAAGGACCGTATGCCTATGGCTACCTCAAGGCGGAGCGCGGCGTGCATCGGTTGGTGCGGCTTTCTCCATTCGATGCCAACCACCGCCGGCACACCAGCTTCGCCCTCGTCGAGGTCATGCCGGAGCTGGAAGACGATATTGACGTGGTGATTGACCCGAAGGACCTGCGCATTGACGTCTTCCGCTCCTCCGGCGCCGGCGGACAGAACGTGCAGAAAAACTCCACGGCGGTGCGCATCGTCCATATCCCGACCGGCATCGTCGTCTCCTGCCAGAACGAGCGCTCCCAGCTTCAGAACAAGGAGACCGCCATGCGCATCCTGCGGTCGCGCCTGTACGAGCTGGAGCGCCAGAAGCATGAGGAGGAGCAGGCCCGGCTGAAGGGCAAGCACGTGGAGGCCGGCTGGGGCAATCAGATCCGCTCTTACGTGCTCCATCCCTACCAGTTGGTCAAGGACCTGCGCACAGGCTATGAGACCGGCAACACCGACGCGGTGCTGGACGGGGAGATTGACGAATTCATTGACGCCTACCTGCGCTTCGCAGAAGCCGCCGCGTAATCTGGGCTCTGGGGAAAAACAACACAGGCCGCCGCGTGACTTCGCGGCGGCCTGTGCGCGTCAAAGGCGAAACGACTACTCGACCTTGATGGCCTTCTCGCTCTGCCACAGGCCGTGGATGTTGCAGTAGGACGTGGCATAGAGCGTGCCGGGCTTATCCACCTTCAAGCGTGCGGCGACCTCCGGGTGGGTGTACGCCGGCCCGGTATTCGGCCCCTGCGTCGACTCCCCATGCGCCGTGAACTCGAAATGCCCGATCTGATACGGGAACTTATCCCCCTCGGGATGGAAATACAGCTCGATCCAGCGGATGTGATGTTCGGTGGTATTCGGATGCGGGATCTCCTTGCCAACCGTGAGGGTGACCGTGAAGAACTCGCCGGCCTTGACGGTATCGGGGCAGTCGATGACCGGTGCATGCTTTTCCTTCTTCCAATCCGCCGCCTGGAACAAATCGCCGATTCCTGCCATTGTACCAACCTCCTTGCGAAAAGTGGGATTACAGCCGGCTTTCGGGGTACCAGCCTTCCATGCACATATTATATGCCAATATTCATTGTTAGCAAATGGGCGTACAAAGAGGGTGTTGACAAAATGCCCACTGGATGAGGTCCAGGCAACCCCATCCTGGAAACCACTCACAGAAGGCATCCGCCGGCCGCTTCCCCGTTGCGAACATCCGTTCTATTTCGCTTGACAGGAACCCGCCGGCAGATTATACTTTTCCGGTGCTGGCCGGCCCAACCGCCAGCCGCCGCGGCAGACGCACCGTGAAGGCGCTCCCCTTCCCCGGGGTGCTCTCGACATCAATGCGGCCGTGGTGGATTTCCACCAGGCTCTTGGCGATGGAGAGGCCCAGGCCCATGCCCTCAAAATGGCGGGTATAGGCGGAGCCGGCCTGATAAAAGCGGTCGAAAATGCGCTTGAGGTCCTTTTCCTCGATGCCGATGCCCGTGTCCCGCACGGTAATGGCAATCTCGTCATCGGATGGAGGGGTCAGGATGATATCGACTTTCCCCTCTTCCGGGGTGAACTTGACGGCGTTGGAAATGATATTGGCCAGCGCCAGACGAATCTTGTCCGCATCCCACACCGCCTCGACCGGGGCATCCGGCAGATGGACGGTAAAGGTCTGGCGTTTGCTCTCGGCCAGGCGCTGGAACTCGCCGGCGACATCGCGGACCAGTTCGGCCACATCGCAGGTGTTGGGTTCCAGCTCCACCTGGCCGGCCTCAATGTGGCGCAGGTTGATCATGTCATCAATCAGGTCGCGCAGACGCAGGGCACTGCGCACGACCACATCCAGTTGATCGCGCAGTTCCCCAGTGGCCTCGCTCTGCAGGAACGTCACATAACCCAGGATGACGGACAGCGGGGTGCGCAGTTCATGCGAGGCGATGGCGATGAACTCGCTCTTCAACTGGTCAAGCTGGTTCAGCTCGCGGTAGGCGTTCTGCAGTTCGGTGATGAGCCGGCTGTTCTCCAGGGCGATGGCCGCCTGGGCCGCCATGGTGGTGAGAATATAGGCATCTTCCTCATCGAAGGGCACGTCGCCGATTTTATTCACCACCTCCAGCACCCCGATGACGCGGTCCTTCACCATCAGCGGGACGCCCAGGATGGAGCGGGTCTTGAAATCAATGGCGGCGTCCACCTGTCCGCCGAAGCGGGGGTCCTGGCTGACGTCGGGGATCATCAGGGGCATGCCGGTGCGCACGATATAGCCGGCTACACTGCCGTCCAGCGGGACAGAAATGGGCGGCAGCGCGTCCTTCTTCTGCCCCGTCGCGGCACGGAAGCGTAATTCGCCCGTTTCTTTATCTAAGAGTAAAATGGAGGCACCTTCCGTGTGCGTAATTTCCTGGGCGTTCTGAATAATGAGCTCTAACAGGGATTCAAGTTCGAGGGTGGAGTTGAGCGTCAGGCTGATCTCCACCACTCGCTGGAGTCGGGCGAGACGCATCTGTAACGAGTTCGAGGTTGTCTCCAACTCAGCTATCTCCTCTTGTCATGGGGCGGACTGTCAGGCTATCCTGACAGGACAAGTTCGGTATCTGCAAGGGATTATAGCATGAGTCCAGCTCTCGTGCAAGAGGGAATATAGTACCGCCGGCCTGGCCGGCAGGAGGAACAGCAGTGGAAATTGGCACTGTGCGGCAAATTGATATCAACCAGGAGATGCAGGACTCCTACCTCGATTACGCCATGAGCGTCATCGTGTCGCGAGCCCTGCCTGACGTGCGCGACGGCCTCAAGCCCGTGCACCGCCGCATCCTCTACGCCATGTACGACATGAAGCTCACCCCCGACAAGCCCTACCGTAAGAGCGCCCGTATCGTCGGCGAAGTGCTGGGCAAGTATCACCCACACGGTGATGCCGCGGTCTATGAGAGTATGGTGCGCATGGCGCAGGATTTCTCCATGCGCTACCCGCTGGTGGATGGACAGGGCAATTTCGGCTCCATTGACGGGGACGAGCCGGCGGCCATGCGCTACACCGAGGCGCGCCTGCATCCCATCGCCATGGAGATGCTGGCGGACATCGAGAAGCAGACCGTGCCCTTCATGCCCAACTTCGACGGCACGCTGGAGGAGCCGGCGGTCCTGCCCAGCGCCATCCCCAACTTCCTGGTCAACGGCGCCTCCGGCATCGCCGTCGGCATGACCACCAACGTCCCACCCCACAACCTGGGCGAGGTGTGCGATGCCCTGGCCTTCATGATTGATCATTATGACAAGATTGACGATATCACGGTCGAGGAGCTGATGCAGTTCATCAAAGGGCCGGACTTCCCGACCGGCGGCATTGTCTACCGCTACGGCGAGGAGGAAGGGAGCCGGGTGGACGTCATCAAAGCCGCCTATGCGGTGGGACGCGGCAAATTTACCGTGCAGGCGCGGGTGCATGTCGAGCCCATGTCCCGCAACCGCAGCCGGCTGGTCGTCACCGAGCTTCCCTACCAGGTCAACAAGACGCGCCTGGTCGAGCGCATCGCCGAGCTGGTGCGAGAGGGCCGCATCGAAGGCATCGCCGATCTGCGCGACGAATCGGACCGCCAGGGCATGC
The DNA here is from genome assembly GCA_028275445.1 of Anaerolineae bacterium. GTDB lineage: Bacteria > Chloroflexota > Anaerolineae > JACIWP01 > JACIWP01 > JACIWP01. The sequence continues at coordinate 14,730 of JAPWUQ010000036.1, forward strand.
GCCTGGTCATTGAGCTGACGCGCGCGGTGGACCCCAAGGAAGTGCTGGCCCAGCTCTACAAGCTGACCCCACTGCAGAGCACCTTCGGTGTGCACATCCTGGCGCTGGTGGACGGCGAGCCGCGTACTCTTTCACTGAAAAGAGCGCTCTGGTATTATCTGGAACATCGGCGCGAGGTGGTGCGCCGGCGCACCGAGTTCGACCTGGAACGCGCCCGCCGGCAGGCCCATATCCTGGAGGGCCTGCTCATCGCCCTCGACCATCTGGACGAGGTCATCCAGACCATCCGCAGCTCCCGCACGGCGGACACCGCCCGCGAAAACCTGATCCGTAAGTTCAAGCTGACGGAAATCCAGGCCCAGGCTATCCTCGATATGGCCCTTCGCCGGCTGGCGGCCCTGGAGCAGAAGAAGATACGCGAAGACTATCAGCAGACCCTGGCGACCATCGCCTACCTGGAAGGGCTCCTGCGCGACCCGCGCAAGATGCTTGGCGTCATCAAGGCGGAGCTGATGGCCATCAAGGAGAAATTTGGCGATGAGCGGCGCACGCAACTGGTGGAGCGCACCACGGAGCTGGTGACGGCCCGCGAGCTGGTGCAGGAAGAGGACGTGCTGGTGATAGCCGCCGGCGGCAAAATCTGGCGCACGGCCTGGCAGGGTCGATCGCCCGGCCAGCTCCCGGAAGGCGCGGAGGCCGGCCTGCGCAGTGCCGTGGTCGCCCCTTCCACCGGCGAAGTGCTGTTCATCACCGCCGAGGGCCGCGCTGCCCTCATTCCCACCCACCGCATCCCGGAATCCTTCAGCTCCGCCGTCTCGCTGGCGGAACTGCTCAACACACATGAGGAAGTACAGCCGGTCGCGCTGGTTCCCCTGCCGGCCTTCTCCGAGGAGGAGCCTCCCGCCGGCTACATTTTCCTCGCCTCGGCCCTCGGCCGCGTCAAACGGGTCACCGTCGAGGATGTCCTGGGTGCCGCCGGCAAGGGGTTGGTCACCATCATGGGCCTTGCCAGCGACGACAGCCTGATCGCGGCCGCCTGGACCCAAGGCACGGAGCCGGTGTGTCTGTGCACCAGCCAAGGGCTGGTCATCTGCTTCGAGCAGGAAGAGGTGCGTCCCATGGGCCTGCCGGCCGCCGGAGTGGCCGGCATCAAGCTGGGGGAAGAGGCGCGCGTGGTGGGCCTGGGCATCTCCCGGCCCGAAGGGCAGGTGCTCCTCGTGACCGCCCGCGGCTATGCCAAACGGACACCCATCAGCGAGTATCCAGTGCAGAAGCGTTACGGCGCCGGCCTGCTCTCCATGCGCCCCAACACCCGCACAGGCCCCGTCATCGCGGCCGGCATCCTCAGCCCCAGGGATGAGGTGATTCTGGTGACCCAGAAAGGCCGCGCTGTCTGCCGGCCGGCGGGGGATATACCGCAGGTGGCGCGCGCCGCGCAGGGGAAAGTGATTGGTGAGATAGATGGGAAAGACCCGCTGGCCGGCATGGTCATCCTGCCGCCGGCGCCTTCCACCGGCGCAGAGCAGGTTCCAGCGGAGGCCGCGCCGGCCCGCCGCACACGCAAGGCCCCTGCGCCGCCGGCGCCAGCGGAAGAGCCAGCCGCGCCGGCGCCGGCCAGACGCCGCAAGAAAGAGGAGCCTGCAGCCGCGGCGGAACCCGCCGCGCCGGCCGCCAAGCCTCGCGCTCGTAAGAAGACGGCGGCGGAAGAAGCGGCCCCGGCGGTGCCGGCAGAGCCGCCGCGCTCGCGCTCCCGCAAGAAGAGCGAGCCGGCGGAAGAAGCCGCGCCCGCGCCGGCCGCCGCCGCGAAAAAGAAGGCCTCCACCCCCGCCGAACAAACCGCCCCTGCCGCGCCGGCCCGGAAATCCCGCAAACAGCCGGCTGAAGCCGCGCAGTTGAACCTGGAGATGGAGGCGCCTCCCGAAACCGCCCAGACTAAGGGGGAACAGCCGCCGGCAGAACCCCCATCCCGGCGCGGCCGAGCCGCTGGTAAAGCGGAGCAGCCCAAAGCGGAGGAGACCCCACCTCCTGCCGCGCCGAAGCCGGCCAAAGGCAAGACGCCGGCGCGCTCCCGCATCGTCACCAGTGTGCCCGGCAAACCTCCCAAACGAGGTGGCAAATGACGCGCCCTCCGGCTGCTCGCCCCAGGCTGATCCTCGGCTCCGACCAGATACTGTACTGCGCGGAATGCGGCACGGCGTTCCTGTTCACTGCCTGGGAACAGCGGCACTGGGCGGAGGAGCACGGCGAGGCCGGCCCGCCGCTCCTGTGCCCGGGGTGCCGGGCGTTGGCGCGCATCCTGGCGCCGCAGGAGACGCCCTCGCCCTGGGAGGAGGGTCGGGTCAAGTGGTACGACGCCAGTAAGGGCTTCGGGGTGCTGGTGGCGGAGGCTGGCGACGAGGTGTTCGTGCACAGCTCGCGCCTTCCGAAAAGCGTGCGCCGCCTGCGCGCCGGCCAGCCCGTCCGCTTCCAGCGGGAGGAAGGGCCGCAGGGACCGCGTGTGGCGCGCCTGCGCCTGGTGCGGGAGCGCCGGCGCCCCCAGGAGCCTTCACATGCAGAACCAACGATATCCGCATCGGACGCGACGGAGGAAGCATGAAACTGGACGTGATCTACTGCGGGGACGCCCGCCATATGGACGAGGTCGAGGACGCCAGCGTCCATCTCATCGTCACCTCCCCGCCGTACAACGTGGACAAGGACTACACACACTATGATGACCGCCGCTCCCTGGACGAATATCTGGCGATGCTCGAGCAGGTATGGCGGGAGTGCTATCGGGTGCTGGTGCCCGGCGGGCGCATTGCCATCAATGTCGCCAACACCAACCGCCGGCCCTACCTCCCCCTCAACAGCTTCATCACCCAGCAGATGCTCCGCCTGGGCTTCCTCATGCGCGGAGAGATCATCTGGGACAAGGGTGCCAGCGTCGGGGTCAGCACCGCCTGGGGCTCTTTCGGCCGCGCCAGCAACCCCGTCCTGCGCGATGTCCACGAATATATCATGGTGTTCTGCAAGGAGCAGTTCCATCTGACCTCTTCAGGGAACTACAGCGGCATCTCCAACCAGGACTTTGTCGAATGGACCAAGAGCATCTGGCGCTTTCCGACCGAGAACGCCGCCCGGTTGGGCCATCCCGCCCCGTTCCCTGAGGAACTGCCCCGCCGGCTCATCCTCCTCTACACCAACGTCGGGGATGTAGTGCTGGACCCCTTCATGGGAAGCGGCACGACGGCGGTGGCCGCCAAGAAGCTTCGCCGGCATTACATCGGCTACGAGCTGTCGCCGGAGTACTGCCGGCTGGCCGAAGAGCGTCTCCTGGCGACGCCCGAACCGCTGATCCCCTTTGACGAGGAAGAGCCGGCGGAGCGGGAAGATACCGCCGACCAGAAGGGCTTCTATCAGCTCTCGGCATGGGAATAAACCGCCTATGACACGTCGGCCCCCGATTCACCGGAGATCATCAGGCAAGAGGATGGGAGAACCGTGAAAGCACTGCATGCCGCTGTCATCATCGGATGTGTGATCGCCGTTCTGCTGGGAGCCTGTCGCGGGACAGCCGTTCCCGCCACCCCGACCCTGCCATCCCGCACCCCTTCCCCCGCCGGCGCGCCCACTTCCGCGCCGCGCGGAGAAGTCGTCCTGCCGGAGGTGGACCCCGCCCAGTACTCCGGCACCATCATCGCCGCCGGCAGTTC
>JAPWUQ010000210.1 GCA_028275445.1 Anaerolineae bacterium
GCTGTGGGCTCCCCGGGGCCCTTTTCGAAAGGTCAGGAAGGGCCCATGTTGAAGCGTCGAGAGGGTTTCCAGCATTCCGAGAGGCGCGGGCAGGATGTGGTGGAGTTTGCCTTAATTCTGCCCGTGCTTGTGCTTCTACTGCTGGGCATTATCGAGTTCGGCATGCTCTTCTACCATTACAACACGGTGGCGCTGGCCGCCCGGGATGGGGCCAGGGCCGGCGTGGTCCCTTCCGCCGGCGACGCGCAGGTGTACGGCGCCGCCTTCAAAGCAGGCATCGGCCTCCAACTGAAATCCGAAAATATCACGGTCCGCTGGACGCGCGACACCGTACAGGTGACGGTGTGGTACGATCATCACTTTTTGACCGCACCGATCATTGAGGCGATCGGTGGCAACCCAGTGATCCGCATACAGACAACCGCCACAATGCGCAGAGAATAGGACACACACGTATGGGACGCTTACGCGGATGCTTATGGTTGACAGCCGGCCTGGTGGTAGCACTGGTGGCCGGCGTGGTGGGCTTTGTGGTCCTGACCAGGGCCTCGGCGCAGCGGGCCGGCGCCGAACAAGCCGCGGCGATGCCGGAAGTAGATGTAGTGGTGGCAAGCCGGGCGATAGCGGTGCGCTCGGTCCTCGCCGCCGAAGACCTCCAGCTTACGAAACTGCCGGTGAGCGCTGTGCCAGAGGGGGCGGTGAGCCGGCTGGAAGACGCTGTGGGGAAGATCACCCTGGTGGATCTGTACGCCGGCGAAGTCATCCTCTCTCAGCGCCTCCTGGACCCCAATACGGTGACTGGTGATGGGCGCCTCGCGCTCTTTGTCACCGAAGACGAGGTGCTGGTGGCCATCCCCGCCAATCAGCTCCTGACCCAGGTCAATGTGCTCAAGCCAGGGGACCATGTGGACCTGTTGTTTTCGTTGGACGTCCCCGTTCGTACGGGCACCCAGGCCGCAAGTGAGGAGAAGCAGGTGACGTTTTCCCTACTGCAAAATCTGACGATTGCGGCCATCATCCGCAGTGGGGCATCGGCTGAGAATCCGCAGTCCGGGACCCCGCAGGCGCTGTTGCTCACGGTGAATCCCCAGGAAGCGCTGGTACTGAAATATATGATCGATGCCGGCGCTACTGCCGACGTCGTTCTGCGGGCTCCTGGTGTGGAAAGGCCCTTCCCTGTGGAGCCGGTGGATATGGATTACGTGATAGACCAATATCGAATCCCTACGGGGCCGGTACGCTAGCGGGATGGCCCGCTATCAACAACAAGATGATCTTATCGGGTATTCAGGGAGGATAAGTTGGCCAGCTTAGTTCCAGGGGAAACCCTTCAAGTTCTGCTCGTCAGTGCCCAGGAAGGGATGCGCGTCGAGGTCGGAAAAGCGCTGGCCGGCCGGGTTGGCGATTATCGGCTGCATTGGGTTTCACAGCCTGATCTGGCCCTCGTGCGGGCCATGGATGTCCTGCCCCATGTCATCCTGGTGGACGATGATCTGGGCGGTGTGAGTCCGGCGCATATAGTCGGCCAGATCGCCTCGCAGTTCCCCGAGACGGCTGTGCTGGTGCTGCTCGCCGGCGATGCCATGGCGCTGGCGCGCGAGGTGGTGTTGGCCGGCGCGCGCGGGTTCATATCCAAACCGCTCAAGCCGGAGGAGTTGGTGGCGGCACTGCGCCAGGTGTTGACCAAGGCGGCGGCGCCGGTGTCCGGACAGATGCCTATCATCGCCGGCCGGGTCGTGGTGTTCTGCTCGCCCAAAGGGGGCACCGGACGCACCACGCTGGCCATCAATACTGCCATCACCTTGCGGGAGATCTCCAACCAAGATGTGGTGCTGGTGGATGCGGACTATGCGGCGCCGGCGGTGGATGTAGCGCTGAACATCAACTCCAGTGCCAATATCACGGCTTTACTGCCCAAGTTGGCGCGGCTGGACGCGGATTTGATCCATCAGGTCCTGGCCACGCATAAATCGGGCATCCGGGTACTGCTGGCACCGCCGCCGGCGGACCTTTCCACTTCCATTCCCCTGCCCGATGTCCAGCGAGTGCTGGTCTGGCTGAAGCGCATGTTCGCCTGGGTGATTGTGGATCTGGGCCTGCCGCTGGACGAGACGGCATTTGGCTTCCTGGACGGCGCCGACCGTATTGTCATGTGCGTGCTGCCGGAGCTGGTGGGACTGCGCAACACGCGCTTGATGATCGATCAGTTTTACGAACGAGGCTATCCGCTGCAGAAAGTGTGGTTGGTACTGAACCGTGCCACGCTAAAGGGAGGGCTTTCCCAGCGGGACATTGGCGATCGCTTACGCGTGTCCATCAAACATACTATCCCCGATGACCAGGCGCTGACCACATATGCCATTAACCGGGGGGTACCCTTCGTGATGAGTCACCCGCGCAGTCCCCTGGCGCGTGCGGTCCGGGAACTGGCCCAGCAACTGGTGGCGGAGGTATCTGCTCCTGCGCTGGAAGAAGGCCGGCAGGCCGGCAAAGGGGTGCCGAAATCACTGCGGAGTATTCCGTAACGGCGTGGTAAATATCCATCAATGGCCGCGACCCTGGGTCCGGCACAATGTGATCGCATGGAAGAAGAGGATAATCTATGGCTGGCGGCCCCTTAATTTTCAGTATTTTGCTCTCGCTCAGCGTACTGCTGGGCTTCATCGGGTTGTGGTTCCTTACCAGCGTCCGTGACCCGATCGAGGAGCGCATGCGCCAATATGGGGTGACGCAGGAGCTTGCTGGGGAGGGCGAGGAGGCGGAGCCGCGCCGGCGGCGGGCCTGGACCGGCCTGACCCGCCTGTTGAGCGGCTTCGGTCTCGGTCCCAAACTGGCACGCTCCCTGATGCGCGCCGGCTTCCCCTTCACCGCCGCGGAATTCACGGTCATCATCTTGGCCGGCGCGGTGGTGGGGTTCACTGTGGGGACGCTGGCTATGGGATACACCCTGGGGCTGGTGCTGGGATTGGTAGGGCTTGCTCTGCCCCTCATGTATCTGCGATACAAAGAGGGTCAGCGGGTGCGGACCATTACATGGCAGTTGCCGGATGCCCTGACGCTGCTGGTGGGCGCACTGCGGGCCGGCCTGGGACTATCCCAGGCCCTCCAGTTCCTGGTCGACAACCTGCCTCCGCCCATCTCCGCGGAATTTGCCTGGGTCACCCGGGCCATCTCTCTGGGGGCACCGGTGAACCAGGCATTGCGCGAGATGGCGGACCGGGTCGGCAGTGATGACGTGGCGCTGGTCGTGACAGCTATCAACGTGCAGAGTGAAATGGGCGGGAACCTGGCGGAAACGCTGGAGACCATCAGCGAGACGGTGCGGGAGCGCATTCGAATGTTTCGGCAAGTGCGCGTCCTGACCGCTCAACAGCGCTTGAGCGGATACATCCTGACGGCGGCGCCCATTTTCCTGGCCTTCTGGCTGTTTGTCACGCAACCGGACTATATTGGCCGGCTGTTCCAGCCCGGCTGGATCCGCCTGGTTCCCATCGGGGCGCTGGTGTTGCAGGTATTGGGATTCCTGACCATTCGCAAGATCATGAACATCGAGATATGAGTGAGACGATGAACCCAAACGTATTGAGCATCCTGCTGTTTCCTATCTTGAACTGGCCCATATGGTCGCCCGTCGTCTTCTCCGTGCTCATCGGCCTGGCGGTCCTGTTCGTGTGGATGGCCTTCGCGCCGGCCTCCGTCAAACGCGGGGTGCAGGAGCGTGTCGAGGGCTATCTCAAGCGCGAGAAGGTCTTGCGCGAACCGGAGATGCAGCAATCCTTCTTCAAGCGTGTCATCCTGCCGGCCCTCCGGGGGATCCTGCGCTTTCTCGGGAGGCTCATGCCGCAACGGAATGTGGAGCTCACCCGACAGATGCTCATTTATGCGGGACAGCCGGGAGGGTTGACCCCTCTGGACTATTACGGCCTGCAGTTGTTGATGATGATTGTGCCGGCGGGACTCTATTTTCTGGGAATGGGCCTGAAACAGCCTCTGATGCTCGCTCTGCGCAACACGCTCCTGATCAGCCTGCTCGGGTTTATGATCCCGAGGTTTTGGCTTCGACAGCGGGTGCGCCGGCGACAGCACGAGATCGCCCGGGCATTGCCCGATGCGCTGGACATGATGACCATCGGGGTAGAGGCCGGCCTGGCCTTTGAATCCGCCATGCTGCGGGTGGGGGAACAATGGCATAATGCCTTGACGCGTGAGCTGGAGCGGGTGGTCGCAGAAATGCGGGTGGGTACACCGCGTGACCTGGCGCTGAAACGCATGGTGGATCGGACGGGGGTGCCCGAGCTGGAGACGTTCGTGGCGGTGCTGGTGCAGTCCAGTCAGTTGGGTGTGCCCATATCGC
>JAPWUQ010000195.1 GCA_028275445.1 Anaerolineae bacterium
TCCAGGATCAGGAACTCCGCGCCGAAGCGCCGGCACACCTCTGCCACCACCTCTGGCGGGTCATTGGGGACCGCCAGGGAATACCGCTCCGTGTAATAATAAAACGCCGGCGGGTCCACGACAAGCACAGGGGTCTGCGGCTCCAGGCCCTGCGCGTCCAGCCAGGCATCCACATCCAGATAGATGCGCCCAACCTCGTTCCAGCCGGGGCCGGCTATCCCATCGCCGGCCAGCGCCTGGCCGGTGAGTATCAGCGCGAGCAGAGCGGCGATGAGCAGACTGCCGGCGCTCAGCACCTTCAGCGCCTGCTCGGTCTTCCAGCCGCGCCGGCGGGATGCCCAGCGGATGGCACGCTCCAGACCGTGCTGGGCGTAGGCCATGAGGAACGGCAGGAGGGCGGCGCCGGAGTGCAGGAAACTGCCGCGCGGCCCTGGAAAGGTGAAGAGCAGGGTCATGACCAGATACAGCAGGAGGAGGTAGCTGAGCACCAGGCGGGTCATGGCGGCGTGCCGGCGCTTCCACAGCTCGATGCCGGCAAACGGGGCGAGGTACAGGGCCAGCATGGCGCCGATCAATGTGAGCGCATTGCGCCAGCCGGCGGAGAGCTTAGAGGCCAGGATACTGCGCCATCCCCACCCGAGATAGGCCGCGAGGGAGAGCTGGGCCTGGGCGCTGAACAGCTCGTCATAACTGCGGAGAAAGAGCGTTCGCGTCCCGGCCGGGTTCCAGAGGGCGCCGGCGGCGTGCCAGTTATGCCACAGCCAGGGGACCAGCGGCAGTAAATAGCCGGCGGCCATGAGGGAAAAGCCGGCCAGCAGGACGCCCAGCCGCTTGCGCCAGGACGAGGAATCCGGTCCAGGGAATAGAGCGGTCAGCAGGATGGCGGCGAAGAGCAGGGGCGCATCGGCGCGGGTGAGGTGAGCCAGGCCGATGAGCAGGCCGGCCAGGAAGAACCAGCGCCGGCGGCGCGTGACGATCGCCCTCCATCCGCTTAAGAGCGCCAGGCACCCCAGCAGGGCAAAGGGGGTGAAATTATCGGTGGTGGCCCAGAATTTGAGATAGGACGGCGTGAGCAGTGTCAGGGCGGCGCTGAACCAGGCGGTGCGCCGGGCGGGCGAGAGGTGCAGGCTGATGAGGTAGGCAAGCGCCGGCAGAAGGCTGGAAAGGAGGATAAAGGGAAGCTGTGCAGAGCGAAAGCTGATGCCGAACGCGGCGAAGAAGGGCACGATCAGGAACGAGGTCAGCGGCATCCAGTACTGGAACGCCGGCATGGGGAGCTGAAGGTGCGGGGACAGATAGTTCCAGACGAACGGCTCGGTCAGGCCGCGGCCGGCGGCAATGCGCCACGCATTGACATAATAATAGAAGGCGTCCATATAGCCCGGGGAGCGGAAGGGCAGGGCGGCGGCGGCCCGGAAGAGCAGAGATGCCGCGACAATGAGCGTGATGTCTCGCTTCCAGGGAAATGGAACGTGGGCGAGGGGGCTTTTACTGTCCATATGTTGATCCCGTCGCAGGCGGGGCGCCGGCCGGCCGCAGGGCGTACAGCTCGTACTCCGGTTCCGCGGCAAACTCCATGCGCTCCGCGTATTCCCCGAGCAGTACTTTCAGTTCCGACAGCGTGTACGGTGTCAGCGGGTCCAGACCGGTGCGCATCACGAAATCAAGGCCGCGGCGGTACAGCAGGATGTGCGTGTAGCCTTCGGATTGCCACTGCTGGGCGGCGTCCCGCGCACTGCCGAATTGGTGTACAGCGTGCGCCCAGTTGTCGAGGATCGCGTCGGGGTAGGCCGGCCGCGGCGAGTAATAGGTGCGCGGCTCCCAGAGGAACAGCACCCGTGCGCTAGGCGGCAGGCCGGCCAGATTCCGCATGGCGACCGCATGGGCGCCGAGGTTGCGTTCAAGGTACGCACGTTCTGTCTCCCGCCCGACCAGGACCGGCAGAGGATCAACGGCGGTGGTCTGAATGGTCCAGGCAGTGGCATGCAGGAGCATGGAGAGCCCGAGCGCGGTGATCGCCAGCCGGCGCGCAGAGAGCGTCCCGGGCATCAGCGTATCTAGGTGCTCCAGGAGAAAGGCCATCACAGGGGCCACCAGGGTGAGGCAGGGCAGGAGCAGTCGGGTCTGGAAGAGCGATTGGGACTGGATCACGCCGAATGTCCATGCGGCGGCGAGGACGCCGGCGGACCATAAGAGCACGCCGGCCGGCTGGGGCAGTTGCCGGCGCAGGCGCGGGACGATCAGCCAGATAATCAGCGCCGGCAAGAGCAGTAAATACATCGGCCCGGTCTGGCCGTCGTAATAATTCATGTCGCGAATGCCCAGGGTGGCGGTCCAGGGCAGGATGATGAGCTGGAGCATATCCCATCCCAGGCCGCTTCCCGGCCGGCTGTACCACTCTGCCCGAAAAGCGTCCCACCCTGGGCCGCCGAACAGGAAAGGATATATCGGATTGCCGGTCAGTATGGCATTGCGCATGTACCATGGGGAAGCCGTGAGCAGTGCCGGCAGGACAAAGCGCGCTAGCGCCGCCACAGCGGCTTGCCGCGAGGATTTCCTGGCCAGGGGTTTCAGGATGACGTAGGTGCCCAGGCCCGCCGCGCCGATCAGGGCCGTATATTTCACGTCCAGGGCAAACCCGGCCAGGGCGCCGGCCGGCACCAGCCAGCGCGGGTCATCGGATCTGTCCCATTCCGCGAGGGCCAGAGCGGCAACTGCCAGGTAAAACGCTTGGGCCATGTCCGTGTAGGCCCAAGCGCTCAGCACGAACACCATGGGCATGGAAGCCCAGACCGCCACGCCCAGCCACGCGGCGCGGCCGGCTGTCAGCCGGCGCGTCAGGGCATAGACCGCGCCGGCGGTGCCGAGGGCGAACACGGCGTGCAGGGGCGCCGCGGCGCGGTCGCCGGCAGCCGCCATGCACCAGGCGAACAGCGATTCCATCAGGCTGGGATACAGGAAATGCGGGACGCCGGCGGGGGCCGGCCAGCTCCCACTGGCCAGTGCATTTGCCGGCACCACCAGGTGGTAGAACAGGCTGTCCCACCCCCAGGGAGGGGCCAGGGCCACGAGCAGGGTGAGGCCGGCCATCCAGAAGAGGTATGCCGCCAACCACCACGGTGGGAGGGGCAGTTCTGCCAGGCGCGGCCGCTTGGGGCGGTGGCGGATCAGCTCTGCCAGGCAGAAGGCCAGGCCGGCGGCAAACAGCGCCTGGAGCAGGGTCTGTCTCAGGAGGCCTGAGGCGCCAAGCAGGAATATCAGGACAGCCAGGGCGCCGCCCCCCATGCCCAGACCATAGAGGGCCTGTTCCAGTCGGGAATTCGCGCGAAGACCTAGCGCGGAGAGGATACGCTGACCGAGGAGCGTCGCGCACAGGGCAATGATGGCCGGCACCAACGCGCTCCAGAATGTGCGGGCCAGCGCGGCGCCGGTGGCTGGGGTGAAGGGCTTCTGCACCGCGTACAGGGAGGCCAGGACGAAGGCCATCCAGACGAGAAACACCACTACGCGTATGGCAGTGACGAGCCGGCGAGGAAAGGCATTCATGTCCTATTTCCCACGCGCATGCCGCGGTCAGGGGAATGGCCGACAGGTGCTCTGGGCCTCTCCTGAACCATGTGTCATGCTCACCGAGCGGACCCCCGCACAGCCGGCCGCCGCCATATCCGGCTCAGACGGTCCAGCGCCAGCCGGAAGACCGTCAGCATCGCTTTGTAGATTTCCTCACGGCTGATCTTGGACTGTCCTCGCTGTCGGTCTTCGAAGATGATGGGGACTTCCCCGACGCGGAAGCCGGCCTGCTGACATCGATAGAGCATTTCGACCAGGAACGAGTATCCGTTCGAGCGGATATTGTCCAATGGTATGGATTCCAGGACCTGCCGGCGGTAGGCGCGAAAGCCGGCCGTGCAGTCGTGGGCGCGCAGTCCCAGCGAGAGGCGCGCGACCATATTGGCGCCGGCGCTGAGGAACTGCCGATCGAATCCCCAGTGCCGCGTGCCGCCGCCAGGGACATAGCGCGAGCCGATGACAATATCGCACGGTGTGGCCAGCTTTTCCAGCATGGCGGGGATATAGCGGGGATGGTGGGAGAAATCGGCATCCATGGTGATGATGACGTCGGCGCCCAGTTCCATCGCGCGGCGGAAGCCGGCGACATACGCTCGCCCCAGCCCCTGCTTGCCAGGTCGGTGCACCACCACGACGCGTGGGTCCCGCTCTGCCAGCTCGTCCGCCAGCTCACCTGTTCCATCGGGCGAGTTGTCGTCCACGACGATGAGATGGTCCACCTGTTCCAGCGCCAGAATCTCGCCGGCCAGCGGCGGCAGGTTCTCGCGCTCGTTATATGTCGGGATGATGACAGCCACACGCATCTGGGATGAGCACCTTTTCGGGCAAAGGGTACATGTCGGCTGGGAGGCCGGCATTTCAGCCGCTATTGTAAACGCGGCGGGGGGAAAAGGCAAAGATTAGGGAGCAGGTCATCAGGAACCTTTGCTGAAGAGGCGCGCGAGCCAGTCGCGGAACCGGCGGGCAGGGCCGGCCGGAGCGGTTGCGGCGCGCCGGCTGAGCGCCCGGGTGAAAATCTCGCAGTCCTGATAATGGTCCGTCAGGCACAGGCGCTCCTGGTATGGGATGGTGATGGCGCGGGGACGTGGGCCGGCGTAACAGCGGTGCCCTTCGTCCGCGCCCAGATAGCGTATGTCCGGGTCTTGCAACAGTCCCAGGAAGGGGCAGGCATGCAGGGCCGCCAGGGCCTGGGCGCGCTGGATGGGGTCCGACGGGAGCGGTTTGGGGGGCGCCGGCGGCTC
>JAPWUQ010000196.1 GCA_028275445.1 Anaerolineae bacterium
TGGGTCTGCAGGATTTCCCGGATGTGCTGTTGCTGGCGGTAGCGGCTGAGCAGGAAGAATATCTGGGTCTGGAAGGCATAGCGGGAACGGTCCTGGTAAAACCGTTCCAGGAAGGGGTTTTCCTCGAAGATTTCCAGCACCAGATGGGCCCCCAACCGCTCGCTCAAATGGCGGGCCAGGGTGGTCTTGCCCACGCCGATGGGGCCCTCGACAGCTACGTGGAAGCGGGTTGACAAGCTCTTCCTCCTGTTCCACAGGCATCAGTGATGAAGGCACAGGTGCAATGTGGCCGGCGGTGGCGGTATGCCGGCTGTTCGCGCAGATGATACCACCGACGGCCGCAGAAGTCCAAATGAGGGGAGCGGCTTGTTTGATGGCGGTTTTCGCGAGGGTGTGGAGAAAGGGCCGGCGCAGACCCCGGCGCGGTTGACTTCTACACCCGCAAGATTATAATGAATACTGCGATAAGCCCCTGTTGGTTGCCGATCCCGATCAGATGCCAACCTAGTGACTTCCTCATAATGAACAGGCGGCTGTCGCTTGGAATATCTGGCGGAAAGGGACCTGCCTGCATCGGGTTCGGCAACCTGAAGCCATTCTGACTCGCGATCCTCTTCTTGATACCCCGACCCACTGTTGGTGCCAAGTCCCTCCATCCCATTTTGGGCCTATTGCGTTGCGAATGCCGCTTTCCGGGGGTTGACCGCCGGCGCAGGACGGTCAATGCTCGCGGACACTGCGCAGCCTCCAGGTGGAGGCTCGCCGCGAGGAAATGCGGGAGCGCTGTCAGTGGTGCCTGAAAGGAGGTTGGGAATGTTGTGCCCAAGTTCTGTACAGAAGGGTTTGCTGGTCCTGGCGGCCGGCTGTCTCCTGCTCCTGGCGCTGGCCGGCCTGCCGGCTGTCGCTCAGGAGCCCCGGCCCGGCTCCTCCGTGGAGCCGGCCGGCCCGGACGCCGCGCCTTACCGCTACTTTCTCTTCTCCATCGGTGCCCAGGCGCCGGCGGAGCAGTTGAGTCACCCCGGCGGTGTGGCGGTGGCCCCCGACGGGACGGTGTACGCGGCCGATACTGACAACTGCCGCATCCAGCATTTCGGCCCCACTGGCGCATTCCTGAACGCCTGGGGCTCCTGCGGCTCGGAGAAGGGCAAATTCGCCCACCCCGTCGGCGTGGCGGTGGCCTCGGATGGAACGGTCTATGTGGCGGACACTGACAACCACCGCATCCAGCGCTTTACCGCCGCCGGCACCTTCCTCGGCGCCTGGGGCGCCTACGGCTCCGCTCCCGGGCAGTTCAACCGGCCCATGGATGTGGCGGTGGGGTCCGACGGAACGGTCTACGTGGCCGATACCTACAATCACCGCATCCAGCGCTTCACCGCCGCCGGCACCTTCCTCGGTACCTGGGGCTCCGAAGGCTCCGAGGCCGGGCAGTTCCGCTCGCCAGACGGCGTGGGGGTGGCGCCCGACGGGACGGTCTACGTGGCGGACACCTGGAACGATCGCATCCAGCGCTTCACCGCCGCCGGCGCCTACCTGGGCGAGTGGGGCTCCTCGGGTTCGGGCAACGGGCAGTTCTATGGGCCGCAAGATATTACCGTGGGGCCTGACGGCACGGTATACGTGGCCGATACCGACAATCACCGCATCCAGCGCTTCACCGCCGGCGGTGCCTTCCTCGGCGTCTGGGGTTCCGAAGGTTCTGACGAAGGGCAGTTTGAATCGCCTCACGGTTTGGCAGTAGCCTCCGATGGGACGGTGTACGTGGCAGACACCGACAACCACCGCATCCAGCGCTTCACTGCGGATGGAACCTTCCTGGGCGCCTGGGGCCCCGAAGTCTCCGCTCCCGGGCAGTTCAACCGGCCCATGGATGTGGCGGCGGCCCCCGACGGAACGGTGTACGTGACGGATACCGACAATCACCGCATCCAGCGCTTCGCCGCCGACGGTTTCTTCCTGGGCACCTGGGGTTCCCAGGGCTTCGGGGCTGGGGAGTTCCGCTGGCCTTCGGGCGTGGCTGTAGGCCCTGACGGGACGGTGTACGTGGCCGACAGCGCCAATGATCGCATTCAGCGTTTCAGCGCCGCCGGCGCTTTTCTGGGTGAGTGGGGCTTTTACGGCCCCGGTTTCTGGCAGTTCAATTACCCGCGCGGTGTGGCGGTGTCCCCTGACACCACGGTCTACGTGGCCGATACTAACAATCATCGCATCCAGCGCTTTACCGCGGACGGGGCGTTCCTAGGCGCCTGGGGCTTCGGAGGAGAACTCTATTTCCCCTGGGATGTGGCGGTAGCCGCTGACGGGACGGTCTATGTGGCGGATACCGATCATCACTGCATCAAGCGCTTCACCGCCGAGGGCGTCTTCTTGGGCAGGTGGGGCTCTCTAGGCGCCGGCGAAGGGCAGTTCATCTTGCCAATGGGCGTGGCGGCGGCCCCCGACGGGACGGTATACGTGGCCGATACCAACAACCACCGCATTCAGCACTTTACCGCGGATGGGGCATTCCTGGGTACCTGGGGCACCCAAGGCTCCGCTCCCGGGCAGTTCAAGTACCCTAAGGGCGTGGCGGTGGGTCCCGATGGGACGGTCTACGTGGCGGATACCGAGAATCACCGTATCCAGGCCTTTGGTACGGCGTACCCGACCCAGTGGCGGGGGGAGTACTTCCCCAACCGCTGGCTGACGGGGGCGCCGGCCCTCATCCGGAATGAGGCGCGCATCAATTTCGATTGGGGGCATGATGCGCCGGGGCCTGGTCTGCCGGCGGACGAGTTCTCGGCCCGCTGGTACCGGCACGTGTGGCTGGACGCCGGCAGGTATCGGTTCCGCCTGTATGCAGACGATGGGGTGCGTCTGTGGGTGGATGATGCGCTGGTGGTGGAGGCGTGGCAGGACCCGCAGATGGTCTGGTACGAGGTTGACATCGAGCTGGAGAGCGGCTATCATTTCATCCTGCTGGAGTATTACGAGGCGGCTGGGCCGGCGGGGGTGCGGTTGATGATCTCACAGCCCGTGGTCTATTTGCCAAGGGTGATGAAGCGGTAAGGGAGGTGGGAGGGTGAGGTGACAGTCACCTCGCAGGTGACTGTCACCCCGTGTGGGGCGCCTGGCAGTGAGAGGCGAGATGACAGTCACCTCGCAGGTGACTGTCACCCCGTGTGGGGCGCCTGGCAGTGAGAGGCGAGATGACAGTCACCCCGCAGGTGACAACGAGGTGACAGTCACCTATAAGGTGACTGTCACCTTACTCTCACCTTATAACCCTTGTTTCGCGCCGGTTGACAACTCCGCGATCTAATGGTAATATCGCGCACTACAACGCTTGTGAAGCTTCCCACCATGAGTCCGTCAGCTCCCCGCCGGGATGGGGGAGGTTGCGACGCCGGCGTCGCGGTGCATATGCCGGCTGGCCCCTGTGCGTTCCCCACTGCGATCGCACCAGCCCTGCAGGTCAATGCCGACGATCTCCCAATGGATTCCATATGGGCATCTTGCGCCCTGAAACAATTTTTGTGGGAAAAGGAGGATGAGTAGTTCCTATGCGCACCCTGGTCATGAAGTTCGGTGGGACATCGGTCGGAAGCCCGGAGGCCATTCGACAGGCCGCGGATATCATCTTAGAGCATGCTCCGCAGTGGGACCACCTGGTAGTGGTGGTCTCTGCGATGAGCGGGGTGACCGATGCCTTGACTAAGGGTGCCTTGACTGCGGCCGCCGGCGATGACCAGACCTACCGCGCCGTCGTGGCCGATTTGCGAGCTTTGCATTACCGCGCCGTGGATCAGCTTCTGCCGCCAGAAGGGGAACGGGGTGCCCTGTTCGCCATTGTCGACGAGTACCTGGATACCTTCGATACCTTTTGTCGGAGCATCCATGTGCTGGGGGAGGTGACGCCGCGTGCCATGGATGCGGTCACCTCGCTGGGGGAGCGCATCAGCGCCCGCATCGTGGCCGCCTATTTGCGCCGGCGCGGGGTGAAGAGCGAGGCGGTGGACGCCACGGAGCTGGTCATCACGGATGACACGTTCCAGAATGCCGCGCCGCTGATGGAGGAGACGCGGGCGCGGGTGCAGAGCCGGCTGATTCCCATGCTGGAGGCCGGCGTCCTGCCCATTGTCACCGGCTTTATCGGCGCCACCCGCGAGGGCATCACCACCACCTTGGGGCGCGGCGGGAGCGATTACAGCGCCGCCATCCTGGCCGACTGCCTGGACGCCCAGGAGCTGTGGATATGGACCGATGTGGACGGGGTCATGACGGCTGACCCGCGCTGGGTGCCGGAGGCGCGGGTCATTCCCACCCTCTCGTACAGCGAGGTGGGGGAACTGGCGTATTACGGCGCCAAGGTGGTGCATCCCAAGACCATCCGCCCGGTCATCGAGCGGGATATCCCGGTGTGGGTGAAGAACACCTTCAACCCGCAGTTCCCGGGCACGCTTATCACGCGGGAGGCGGAGCCGGCCGCCGGCACCGTCAAGGCCGTCACCGCCATCAAGGGCATGAGCATGGTCACCGTGGAGGGCAGAGGGATGATCGGCGTGCCGGGCATCGCCGCGCGCACCTTCGCCGCGGTGGCCAGCCAGGGCACCAGCGTGCTGATGATCTCCCAGTCCTCGTCCGAGCAGTCCATCTCCTTCGTGATTCCCAGCAGTTCCGTGTCCAAGGTGGTGCGGGCCATTGAGAAAGAGATGGCGCTGGAGCTGGCCCGCCGGGATATTGACCGGGTGTGGTCGCTGGATGACGTGGTCATTGTCACCGCGGTGGGGGCCGGCATGCGCCACACCACAGGCGTGGCGG
>JAPWUQ010000197.1 GCA_028275445.1 Anaerolineae bacterium
GCCCAGCCTCAACACACTGCGGACGCTGGAGCCGGGCAAGGGATACTGGATTTATATGACGAGCGCCGGCGAACTGCGCTACCCGCTCCCGTGAGCGGATGGCTCAGGGATGCAGTATGCGGATGAAGCTGTAGCGTTCCGCCACCGCCTGCAGTTCCGGGACGAGCTGGCGCAGGGTGCGCGCCGTCAGCTCGCGGGCGGCATCCATTCCGAAGTACTGGCGGATCACCTCTATCTGCCGGCTGAGGAAGGTGCGGTAAACGTGGGCCAGCTTGTCCAGCTCCAGGTCCGGCGATGTCTCATCCACAATGTGACCGCTCTCAATGCGGATGGGGATGTCCTGGCAGGCGCGGTTGACCGCCTGTTCGCAACTGGTGTCGGACGGGTGCTTGCGCAGTGCTAGTGTGCCCCGGCAGTTCAGCTCCGCGATCTCGCGGAAGGCCCTGCGGAGATGAATCCGCTCCATATCGCCGTAGCGGATGGCGCCGGCGGCAAGCAGGGTGTAGGCGATGCGCGAGGCCTCAAAAAGCGTCAACTGGAGCCGGCCGGCGATATCCGTGATATCGCGACTGCCATCCACCTCCTTGAGGAACGCCTTCTCTGCCTCTGTTAACCCAAGCTGTTCCAACTCCTCCCGTCTCATGCTGACCTCGAAGACGGCCTCGGGTGAGGACACCAGCCGGCGGATAGTTTCCCAGTTGTCCACCCAACGGCATCCTTCCAGGATGAGCTGAGTGGTGGTGAGCTGGATGGGGATGCACCACTGGTGCTGGGGCTGGGATTGGTCAAAGGTGAACTCGCCGGCCTGCCAGCGGAAGAGGTCGAATATGGCGCGGAGAGAATCTTCCATGGAAGGCGGTGTCGCTTCCGCCTGGTCCAGGCGGTAGCCGGCGATACAGTTGGGCTGGCCGCGCACGAAGTTGATGGCTCTGCCCAGCACGCCGTCGGTGACGGCGAGGGTGCCGGAGTGCTTGCCGGAAGCGATCAGGCGCAGGAGGTCAGGAAGATGGTACTGCCGCAGGTCGCCGGCCATGACCATCAATCCTCGTTTGCCTGGTGCTTCGAGGGCGCCGGCGTTTCCCTGGATGGATTCGATCAGCTCTCCCATCCACATGCGTTCCATGGTGATGAAGCGCAGGGTGTGGTCGAAGATGGCGCGCAGGCGCGGGTTGAGGTCTGGTTCCTGTTCCATGGTCTCTCGCACCTGCATCTGCCACTGGCGCAGGGATTCCATGCGCTGTTCCATCAGCGCCAGGGCGCGCTCAATAGGGAGGCGGTTCAGCAGGTAGATGCTCAGGTCGTAGTCGAAGTGGACGGGGACATGGCCGGCGGCGTGCGCTTCCAGCGCCTCGAAGAATGCCTGCTGGCCGGCCTCGGTCAGCAGGTATATCGCCTTGTCCACCGAGCCGCGCCGCTGTCGGATTTCGGAGACATAGCCCCGGTCGCGCAGTTTCCCCAGCGCATAGTACACGCCGGGCATGCTGATGTTGAACCAGCGGTCAATGCGCTCGGCCTTGATCAGTTGGTACAGCTCGTAGCCGTGCATGGGGCGTTCCTGGAGGAGCCCCAGCACCAGCAGGTCCAACGGCGTTAATGCCGGCGTTCCCATGTTCGCTCCTTTTCCCGCAAAAAATGCCCTGCGGGGACTTGACAACCGGAAAAAAGCTGTTATAATTATCACAGAAGACTAAGCCATATTATATTCAGTCCTGAATATTTTGTCAAGCTGTCCTCTTGGTTGGAGCGGGTTCCTGGCGTTCGCAGAGCATCGGTCCATGGAGCTGTCCTGTATGAACGATACGAACAAGAAATCCCGATCGGTCCTATCCCGCAAGCAGTTCCTCAAGGCCGGCCTGGCCGGCACCATTCTCATTGCCGCCGGCGGCAAGCTGATGACCCTCGATCAAGCGTTGGCGGAGGCGCGCGGCAAATACGCCCTCATCATTGACCTGAACAAATGCACCGGCTGTCGCGCCTGTGAGCTGGCCTGTCATCAGCGCAACGAGCTTCCCGGGGATATGTCCTACATCCGCGTCTACCCCAAACAGAAGCCGGATGGAAGCCCCTATTTCCTGCCGGTGCAGTGTCAACACTGCGTGAAGGCGCCCTGCGAGAGCGTCTGTCCTACCGGCGCCACCTATCACCATGAAAGTGGGGCCGTGCTGGTGAATGACAAGACCTGCGTCGGATGCCGCTACTGCATGGTGGCCTGTCCCTATGACGCGCGGCGCTACGATGAGGAAAAGGGCATCGCCGAAAAGTGCTGGTTGTGCCTGGACTGGGTGTTGGGAGGCGGTGTGCCGGCCTGCGTGCAGGCCTGCGCGCCGGGCGCCCGCCTCTTCGGCCGGCTGGATGACCCGAACAGCGAGGTGAGCCAGCTCATCGCTTCCGGCCGCGCCAAACCCCTGCATCCGGAATTCGGCACGGAGCCCGGCATCCTGTTTTACATCTTCCCCGGTGAATAAGGCCAGGAGGAGCGAGCATGGGACAAACACATTGGGGGTGGCTGGTCGCCATCTATCTGTTCCTCGGCGGCATGGGCGCCGGCTCACTGCTCACCGCGGCGGTGGTGGAGCTGACCGGCGAGCGCTATAAGCACGCCTTCTGCCCGACCACGCTCATCGGCGCCGGCGTCAGCGGCCCATTGGTCATCATCGGCTCCCTTCTGCTGATCTTCGACCTGGGCGCCGGCAAGATGGAACCCTGGCGCATCATCTACATGTTCACCCACTTCACCTCGGTGATGACCTGGGGCATCTGGCTCCTGAGCCTGTTCATCCCGGTGAGCCTGCTCTACGGCTTGATGGAGATCATGGACAATTACCCCGGCATCCTGGCCTGGCTGCGGCGGTTCCTCAAGTTCCTGCCGGCCACACTCCCGTATCGCTCCATCCGGCGGGTGCTGGCAGGGGTGGGCGCCGTCCTGGCGGTCGGGGTGGCCATCTACACCGGCATTCTGCTGTCCGTGGTGCGGGCGGTGCCCTTATGGCACACGCCGCTGTTGCCGCTGTTGTTCCTGGTCTCGGCCGGCTCCACCGGCATGGGCCTGACCATTGACCTGGGCGCCACCATCGCCGTGCCCGACGTGGCCCGCCGCTTCCATGCCCTGCCCATCATCCATATCGTGCTGATCGGCCTGGAAGCAGTGCTGATCGGCCTGGTGCTGGCGGTGGCCTGGCTCCAGGGCGGCGTAGCCGCAGAGTCCGCCCGGCTGATATTCATGGGGCCGCATGCCGTCATTTTCTGGGCGTTTGTGGTGTTCCCGGGATTGTTCTACCCGTTTGTGGTGCACGCGTACGCCATCGGCGCCGGCCGGCATGGGTTTATCTCCGGCATCCTGTCCGGCGCGGGCATTGTCATCGCCGGCCTGTTCCTGCGCTATCTCATCGTCTTCTCCGGCATCCCGGTGGCGCTGTAAGGGAGGGTGAGCATGCTTCCACAGAGTTGGCCTCGTTGGACCCTGATCCTGATCGGGCTGGCATTGGCCGGCGTCGCCATCGGCCTCGGGCTACTGCTCCAGCCCATTGGGGTGGCATTGGCCGGCAAAGCGCCCACGCCGACCCCGACCCTGCACGCCATTGCCTATGCCTTGCCGGCGAAGTCCCAGACCTGCCGCGAATGCCATTTTTCCCTGGACGCGCTGAAGGCCAGCGCGGCGGACCCGAGCAAGGCCGAGGAGTTTCTCATTGAGCCGGAGTCCATCTACAAGCCACACGGCAAGCTGGGATGTGTGACCTGTCACGGCGGCGACGGCACAGTCTCGGATAAGGAGGCCTCGCATAAGGGGCTGATCGCGGACATCACCAAGGATCGGCCGGCGGACTGCATCGTCTGCCATTACAACCTGCCGGCGGAAATCCCCGGCGATCGTCTGCGCACCCCGCACAAGATTGTGACGGATAAGATCGAACATGGCCAGGCGCTGGACGTGTACTGCAGTGACTGTCACGGTCAGGTGGGGCACGGCTTTGACCCGGTCTCAGGCAACGTGGTGTGCAACATGACCGTGTGCCTGGACTGCCACAAACAGCGCAACCTGGATGTCAAGCTGACGGAATGCAACGCCTGCCATGTGGGGCCGCATGACGTGCAGAACCTGAACTGTGAACTGTGCCACACTTCCACCCAGGATTGGGCGCAGGTGAAAGTGGCGGTGCATCCCATGCCCTTGGTTGGCAAGCACGCCGAGGTTGCCTGTTTTTCCTGCCATCGCTATCCGAACTTCGGCGGTTTGTCCACGCAGTGCGCGGCCTGTCACGAGAAGGCGCACGATTTTGGCGGCGATGATTGTGCCTCGTGCCATGACCCGGCCAACACCTGGACCTTTGCCGCCGGCACCTGGCCCGAGCATGTGCAGGTCTGGGATCAGTACAAGGGCAAACATACCCAGGTGGACTGCGTCGGTTGTCACATTGAGGGTCTGCGGGCCAAGATTGCGTCGAACTGTGATGCCTGCCATGCCAAGCCCTCTTCCCATAATCAGGATGCCTACGCCGGCGACTGCGTGAAGTGCCACCAGGCGGACCAGGCCTGGGAAAGCGCCACCAAGCCGGCTGGCGGATGATCGCTTCGCTGTGTCACGATGGGCGCGCTCATCGACACACTATACACCAAATGAGTTAAGGAGAGGCGGCTATGAAGAAGTTTGCACTGCTCAATCTGGTCGTCGTGCTGGCGCTGTTGTTGGCCGGCGTGGCCTATGCCGCGGAGGACATCCTGGCGGCGGCCAAGGCCTACTTCAGCGGCGGCACCAAGAACATCACCGCTCAGGCGCTCTATGAGAACCTGAACGACGGTGA
>JAPWUQ010000258.1 GCA_028275445.1 Anaerolineae bacterium
CCCTGGACGCGCCCGCTGGTCTCCTCGGCCGATAACCTCCTGCGCGGCACCATTTTCCCGCTGGAGCGCCACTTCTACGGCGGTGCGGTGCTGATCGGTCTGGTCTTTGCCGGCATCCTCGCCCTCAACGCGCTGGCGCCGCGCTTCTGGTGCCGGCATCTCTGCCCGCTGGGTGCCCTGTTGGGCCTGCTTTCGCGGGCGGCCTGGATCCGCCGGCGGGTAAACACATCCTGCATTGACTGCGGGCGCTGTGCCCGCCTCTGTCCCACCGGCACCATTGATGCCGGCCGCGGCTACGCCAGCGACCCCGCCGAATGCACGACCTGTCTCCTCTGCCAGGATGCGTGTCCTGTCTCCGCGATTTCCTTTTCAGGGGGAAGCCTCAGGCCGGCGCCGTCCCAAAACTATGATCCGACGCGCCGGCAGGCCCTGGTGACGCTGGGTCTCGGCCTGGCCGGCGTCGGCCTGTTCCGCGCCGGCCCCAGCTCGGACTTTCTCGACCCCCACCGCATCCTGCCGCCAGGCGGCCGGGAGAACGATCTGGCCAGCAAATGCATCCGCTGTGGCCTTTGTCTGAAGGCTTGCCCCACGGGCGGGTTACAGCCGGCATTTCCCCGAGCCAGCGCACAGGACCTCTGGACGCCCGTGCTGGTGCCGCGCATGGGTTACTGCGATTACTCCTGCCATGCCTGCGGGCAAATTTGCCCCACCGGGGCCATCCCGGATATCCCGCTGGACATCAAACGCACGGTCATCATCGGCAAGGCCTATATTGATACCAGCCGCTGTATCCCCTGGTCCGAAGGGCGCGACTGCATCGTCTGCGAGGAAATGTGCCCGGTGCCGGATAAGGCCATTAAACTCGAGGAGGCCCGGGTCAAGACGGTTGCCGGCCAGACCGTCACGGTGAAGCTCCCCCACGTGGAGCGGGAGCGCTGTATCGGCTGCGGCATTTGCGAGTACCAGTGCCCGGTTGCCGGCCAGGCCGCTGTTCGTGTATACTCCCCGGTGCTGGAACGCGGTTGATATTTCCCGTCAAGAGGGCTATAATGACAGCAGAATCCGTTCGGCGGGTGTACCGCCGCTGGAAAGCGCGCGCCGCGGCGCTGCAGGATGACGTGTACGCCCTGTACCTGGCCTATCGGCATGCCGGCGTCCCATGGTACGCCAAGGCCTGGGCGCTCATCGTGGCGGCCTATGCCTTCAGCCCGATAGACCTGGTCCCTGATTTCATCCCCGTGCTGGGATATCTGGACGACCTGGTGCTGATCCCGCTGGGTGTGGCGCTGGCCATCCGCCTAATACCGCCGGCCATCCTCGCGGAATGTCGGGCGGAGGCGCGGCGGGTGCGGGAGGCCGGCCGCCCTACCAACTGGACCGCCGGCATCATCATCCTCTTGCTGTGGCTCATCATTCTGGCGCTCATTTTCAAAGCGCTGTGGTCCAGACTGCATACATAGGAGACGAAGCACATGCCAGCGATGGAAACGATGGAGCGAGTGGCCGCTCTGCGCCGGGAAATCATCCAAGTCTGCCGGCTGATGTACGACCACGGCCTGGTGGCCGCCACGGACGGCAATGTGACGGCGCGGTTGGACGACACGTACGTCCTCGCCACCCCGAGCGGCGTCAGCAAGGGATGGGTTACGGAAGAGCAGTTGATCATCCTGGACCTGGATGCGAACGTGCCGGCCGAGACGCCGTACGGCCCGAACCCCGCCGGCCTCTCCATCACTTCCGAAATCTGGCTCCACCTGGAGGTCTACAAAATGCGCCCGGACGTGGGCGCTGTCGTCCACGCGCACCCACCGTACGCCATTGCGTTGAGCATCGCCGGCATCCCCGTGGCCGAATGCCTCATTCCAGAGGTGCTGGTGGGCATGGGAATGATCCCCCTGACGCCGTACGCCACCCCTTCCACCCGGGAGGGCGCGGAGGTCATTCACCGCTACATCGGGGAGCATGATGCGGTGGTGCTCCGCCGGCACGGCAGTGTGACCGTGGATAAGACCCCGCTCCGCGCCTACCTGAAGCTCGAGAAGCTGGAGCATGCCGCCCACATCACATATCTGCTCCAGCTCATGGGATGCGATGCCCCCATTCCGCCGGCGGAGGTCGCCAAGCTCATCGCCCAACGCAGGGCGCGTGGGCTGGCCAGCGAGGAATCGCTGGCGCATCTGGAGCGCCTCTGCCGTCTGCGGTGGCACCGCACCCGACGCCGGCGCCGTTCCTGGTAGTGCTCGCCACAAGCGGGAGGCAGTGATATGACCGAAAAATTATCCGCCCAGCGGAACCGCTACCCACTGGAGCATCTCCCCGCCGGCGTCCATATCTGCTGGCAGGTGGACGGGGATGAGGACTTCCATGCCTCGCTGGCGGGTATTGCACAAGCTGTGGCATCCGCCGGCGCGGCCTTCCTGTACATCGTGGATCGGCGCCCCCTCACCGCCCTCCGGCGCCAACTGCACGCCATCGCGCCGGAAGTCACCGCCCAGGGGAAGGCGTTTCTGCTGGAACCGCCCCAGATTCTGCTGGACAATGCCCGGTTTGACGAGCAAACCGCGCTCGCTCAGCTCCGCCGATTTACCCTGTCCCACCGCGCCGGCGGGCTTCCCGCGCCTTGGATCGTGGTGGAGATGAGCTGGGCGACCTGGGGACTGCCTGGCTCCGACCGCTGGCAGGCCTTCGAGTCCCTGCTGGACTCCGCCGGCCAGGAGCTGTACGGCATGTTCCTCTGCCAGTACGACCGGCGGCACTGCCCCCCAGACATGCTGGCAGAGGCCCTGCGCTTTCACCCGTACATCCTCTTCAACGGCTGGGTTGTGCCCAACCAGGTATATCCCGGCCCCATCCCCTCCCCCATCCTGGAACGCGAGGCGGTCATGGTGCAAATGGGGCTGGATGGTGACAGCTATCAGGAATACCTGCGCGTGTTCCTGGAAGAAGCGGAGGGCCATGCCGCCAGGCTTTCCGAGGCGGTGCAGGCCGGCAGTGCCAAGCAGGTGGACTATCACGCCCACAGCCTGAAGGGCGCCGCGGCCACCATTGGAGCTGTCCGTGTGCGCGACGCCGCCTGGGAGCTGGAGCAGATGGGGAAGCGCGGCAGTCTGGCCGGCGCGCCCCAGGCGCTGGAAAAACTCCTTCAGGAAATCGAATCCGTGCGCCGCATTACCGCGCGGTAGAGAGCGCAGTCCTACTTCCAACGGCTTTTCCAGGCCAGCGGGAACCAGATGTGTACGCCCGCCGGCGTGGGGGAAGGCGTTGGGCTGGGCGTTGCCGTAGGAGTGGAAGTGGAGGTGGATGTCCCCGTCGGACTGGCGGTGGAAGTGGG
>JAPWUQ010000052.1 GCA_028275445.1 Anaerolineae bacterium
GGCTTTTCCAGGCCAGCGGGAACCAGATGTGTACGCCCGCCGGCGTGGGGGAAGGCGTTGGGCTGGGCGTTGCCGTAGGAGTGGAAGTGGAGGTGGATGTCCCCGTCGGACTGGCGGTGGAAGTGGGGGTTGCGCTGGCGGTGGAAGTGGGGGTTGCGCTGGCGGTGGAAGTGGGCGTCGCGCTGGGCGTCGCCGATGGGGTAACGGTTGGCGAAGCAGTGAACGTCGCCGTCGGCGTAGGCGTGGGGGTGCTGGTCAGTGTGGCGGTCGGCGTGGCCGAAGAAGTGGGCGTATGAGTGCGAGAGGGAGTCGGGGTGGCCGTCGCCGGCGGGCCGTAAGCGACCACCAACTGGGGCGGGTTATCCCCCTCCTTCGTGCTGAACCCTCGCCACGAGGCATCCGGTCCGGAACCTTCTTCTCCTCGCAGGACGATCCCGTAGTTGGACCGCCGGCCGGCGACCCAATCGCGCACCAGCTCAGTGACATCCAGCTCATACCAGGAACCGATCTCGAACCCGACCTCCGCGCTGCCGTAGGCCGGCCCCCATGCCGGCGCGCTGCTCCACGTGATGCTGGTCTCGGTCCACGCGCCGTTCACCGCATAGGCGGTGACATGATCCAGGCTGTCCGGGAAGTCCCAGGTGGATACGTGATAGATGCGCAGGGAAGCCGTGATGACCTGCTGGCCGGCGGGGATGGCCGGCAGGGGGAAGGCGATGTAGGAGCGCGCGATCCGGCCCGGCGGGGTCCGGGAGTCATCATAGCCGGCCCACATATCGGAAGTCCTCCCCAAATTGACACTGGGATAGCCCTCCAACACGCACGCGTCGGCGGTGGGGGTCAGGACGATAAAGGTGTTGGCGGTCTCCCGGATTTGGGCCTGGGCCGCGGGCAGGCTCAGGGCGAGGAAGGAGAGCGCGGCGAGGCCGGCGGTGCCCAGCAGGAGCAGTGCAAGGAAGGATGCGGCGGGCCGGCGTGCTCGGTCATCGTTCATCTCATCACTCCAGGGAATACACGGTAGCCACCGGCTTAATTTACATGATCAGTGTATCATTTCCCTCCCTGGCTGTCAACTGCGGAGCGGTACGGGCGTTGGGCCGGCCGCGTGATCAGCAGACGGCGCTATCATTAAGACACTCCAACTATACACCGCCGCACGGGCCGGCAAGAAACTGTAACCTTACGTCTATCTGCCGGCGCGAAAAAAGCCCCCGCGCGAAGGTGTGCGCGGGGGCCTTCTCCGTTCCAACCGTGCCCTTACATCCGCAGGTACGAATCGGCGAAGATCACCTTGTTCAGCAGAATCTGCACCGTCTTGTAAATCGCCGCCTGGTCCGGGTCACTCATGTCCACCAGCGCCGGGTCCAGCTCGCTCATAGAGGCCACGGCATCGTACAGGTTGACCAGCAGCCGGCCGACCGGCGTCGAGGTATCGCGCTGTTCCACGATGCGAATGAACTCGTTCTGCGCCTCATCCAGCGGGTCAGCGATGGCGGCATCCAGGCCGGCGGCCATCAACATCACCAGATACGTGCGGTTGATCAGGCTCCGGTTCTCCGGCGAGACATTGTTGGAGACGTTGGACAGCCCCACCACCGTCATGGGCGGCGGCTCCGCGGCGACCTTCAGGAAGCGCACCGCCTCAATGGCGTTGGGCACATACTCCTGACAGCCGTTGACCGTCAGCACCAGCGGGTCAATGTAGATATTCTCCATGGGGATGCCGTATTCCGTCAGCCGCGGGATGAGGATTTCCATGGCGATGCGGACGCGCTCCTCCGCGCTGACGGGGATGCCGGCCTTGGTCATGGTCAGGGCGATGATCTTGGCATTGTACTGCGCCGCCAGCGGCCCCAATACCGACAGGCGCTCCTCCTCCGCGGAGGTGGAGTTGATGAACGGCGGGCGTTTGCACTTCTTCAAGCCGGCCTCGATGGCCGCCGCGTTGGTCGTGTCCAGCGAGAGGGTCACATCCGGGATGACATCCTGGATGGCCTCCACCGCCCACTCCATGATGGCCGGCCCCTCCTTTTTCTGCGGGCCGATGTTCAGGTCAATCACCCGCGCCCCATGCTCCCACTGCGCCAGGGCCATCTTCTGCAAGGCCTCTGTGTCGCGGTTCTGGATGATTTCCTTCACCCGCTTGGAGATGATGTGGATGTTCTCTCCGATAATCAGCATGTCTCTATCCTCCCTTCGTGTGGGTAGCTGAAAAAAGCCGTACCACTGCCTCGCGACGTACCGAAAGACTACAGGCCGGCCCGGATGGCCAGCTCACGCACCGCCTGGTAAATAGGGGAATCCACGCCGATCTCGATGATCGGCCGGCCCTGCATGTCGAACTCGTTGATCGTCGGGTCCGCCGGCAGGGCGAACAGCGGCTCCAGTCCCATCTCCGCCGCCTTCTGGCGGAATGCCTCCGGCAGAGTCCCATTGACGCGGTTGACCACGAAGAACATGCGGGAAACCCGCGTCCCGTGCGGGCCTAATTCGCGCACCAGCTCCTTGATGCCCTGCGCCGCCGTCAGGCCCCGCAGGGTGGGATCCGAGACGACAAAGAGATAGTCAATATGGCGGGTGGTCTGCCGGCTGATGTGTTCCATGCCGGCTTCATTATCAATCACCACGTAGTCGTACTCATCCCCCAGCCGGTCAATCACCGCTCGGATGATGTTATTGGCGGCACAGTAACAGCCGGGGCCTTCCGGCCGGCCCATCGCAATCAGGTCCAGCCGCGGGCTTTCCACCAGCGCCTGATTGATGCGGTACTCGAACCAATCGTGCTTGCTGATGCCGCGCGTGCTCCCGCCGCCGGCCTGCACCTCCTGCAGGGCCTCCTCCCGGATACCACCCACGGTCTCCTTCAGCTCCAGCCCCAGTGCCAGGTTCAGGTTGGAGCTGGGGTCCCCGTCAATAGCCAGGATATATCCCTGTCGTTCGGTTTTCAGAAACTTGATCAACAGCGCGGCCAGGGTGGTCTTGCCCGTACCCCCCTTGCCGGCAATCGCTATCGTCACCGTAGCCATGCGAATCGCAATCCCCTTTTTTCCACAGCTATCCGCCCGAGATATCGGAGCGCTGTTCCGTATATTCCACTTTCACCAGATACACCCGACACGCCGCCGGCCCCAGACATTCCAGCTCCACCCGCCCATCCTCCGCCGCGGCGGCGTCGAAGGTCAGGACCCTGCCCTGCTCCGACAGGCTTACGCGGGTTTCTTTCCCGTCCGCCGCCCGCACAATCAGCCCCGCACTGCCGTCCGAGCCGGCCGCGATGGTCAGCCGGACGCCGGGGCGCCCCCAGGATTGTACCTCCAGCAGGGCCCGGCCGGCGATCTCCCGCCAGACCTGCCCGTCCTCCTCACGGCGAGGTCCCCATCCCCCGCCCAGCACGGCGAACGGTTGGGGCTCCGCCGGCGGCTCCGCCCGATAGACCGTCAGCCGCTCGTCCTCGTACACGGGCCGGATGCCGGCGAAAATCTCCTCGGCCAGGGCGGTCGTCACCTCGCGCTCCGCGCCGCCCGGCATCTTATAGCGGTCCAGCACCACATAGCGGATGCCCATCCAGCTCAACACGCTGGGGCCCAGCCGGCGCACGTCGTCGCACAGGATATCCCGGCCCAGGAAGCGAAACTCCTGCAGTACCGGCACCCGGTACACCAGTGTGCGCGGGTCGTCCCGGGAAATATAGCCGGCGGTCAGCGGCTTGCCGTGCACCGTCTGGTACAGCAGGTATCCCGGGCGGTCCCAGTTCACCGGCAGGTTGAGCACAGCGAACTGGCCTGGCTCTTCGGCCAGTTGGTGATAGAACGCCGGCGTATCGGGCGGACTCATCGGATAGGGCGCGCTCCAGAACTCGAAGCACACCAGTCCCACCGCCAGCACCGGCAGGAGCTTCCGCCATGCCCCCCTGCTCCGGCCCATCAGCTCTGCCAGGCCCAGCGCCGCCAGCACCCCCAGCCCAGCCATCACCATCACGTCGAAGCGGGCGATGGAGCGGGCGATGCGCACGAACGGGACCCCGTCGTACAGCAAGGCATACGGCAGTGGTATCGGCCGCCCCGCCGCGCCCCATTCGGAACGGCCGGCGACATGCAGTACCGGCCCCAGCGCGCAGATGACAAAGAACAAGGTGACGATCCACCAGAAGCGGCTGTGCCGGCCCGACCGCACCGCCGCCCATATTCCCAACAGCAGGGGCACAAAGCCGGCGAAGACCGTCCGCTCGGACAGCGTGCTGGTGAAGCGCTCCGCCGCCCGGCCGGCCCACTGCCCCCACAGCGGATGAAACGGGTTCGGCGTGACGAAGGCCAGCAGATCGGCCGAAAGCTCCAGCGCCTGCTCCCTGGGCGGCACCATGAAATCCGCCCGGCCGGCCTCCCGCGCCATGGGCCACCACAGCGGCGCCAGCACCAGGAGGAAGACGGCCCAACTGCCGGCCAGGAACAGTAGATGCCGCCAGCGGAGGCGCCGGCCAGCCAGCCAGTACAGCGCCAGCACCCCCGAGAACAGGGCCAGGTACAGGGCAAAATACCAGTCGCACAGGCCGGCGAAGATGAGGAACAGGCCGGCCAGCCCAGTCCACTTCGCCCATACGGCACCGACGGCCGTTCCGCCGTCCATTTCCCTCATCCCCCGCCAGAGCGCCCACACGGCAAAGGGGATCCACTCCAGCGAGAAGACCTGCATATGACCGAGCAGGTGCGCGAAATGGAACGGCGAGAACGCATAGACCACGCCGGCCAGGAACGCCGGCCACCGCTCCCCCGCCCCGCGCCAGCCGGCACTGCGCAGGACGTCGCGTGCCAGCACATAGGCCCCCAGACCGCCGGCGACAAAGCCCACCAGGACGATGCTGTTATAGGCCGCGAGCAACCCGAAGGTAAGCTGTACCGGCAGGCTCACCAGACCGTTGAACGGGTTCAACGTCTGAAAGGCCAGGCTGACCCCCGTGGGATAATAGAGCATGTCGGTGTACAGCGGATTGACACCCCGCTCCACCAGCGCTAGGCGCATCCACCACAGGTTCCAGTAATTCTGCCAGCCGTCGAACCCGTCGCCGGGGATCGCCCGGCCAAACTCGCGCACCAGCGGATAGGTCATGGCCATGGCCAGGGCTAGATATCCGCCGGCGGCCGCGAGCGCCCCCGTCCACTGCCGGCCGCCCCTTCGCCGAAACCCTACCGCCGCCATGCCATACCCCTATGGCTGGGGGGTCAGCAGGGCGGCCACGCTGGGGAACAGCTCCAGTTGGGTATGGGGCAGAAACATGGCCGACATGAACTCCTCGGTGAAGGTATTATCGGCGGACAGCTCCAGATAGGTCATTTTGCTGGCGATCTCCGCCACTTCATCGCGCAGGTCCGGACAGAGAAGGGCCTGATACGCGCCCTGCACCGAGGTGTTCCCCAGGAAGCGGAAGCGGTCGTGAGGCATGTCGGGCAGCAGGCCGATCTGAATGGCTTTCTCAATGTTAAGGTACTTGCCGAACGCGCCGCCGATCAGGACGCGTTGGACATCCCCGATCTGAATCCCCACACTGCGGGTGAGCGTGGAGAAGCCGGCGAAAATGGCCGCCTTGGCGCGCAGGAGGTTCTGCACATCCACTTCGGTCAGCACGATGTCGGCCGCACCATCCGCCGTCTGTTCTTTCCACACCACCACATACTCCATACCGTGCTCGCCCTGGCGGATGCGCGGCGTCCCCACGCGGTTCTCGAACCGCCCGCCCTTGGTCAGCAGGCCGGTGATGAACAGCTCCGCCAGCAGGCTGATGATGCCGGAGCCGCACAACCCTTTCGCCGGCACATCCCCGATGGTGTTATAAGTGGGTTCGCCGGTATGCGGGTCAATCCAGACCTCTTCGATGGCCCCTTCGGTGGCGCGCATGCCGGACTGCACGCCGGCGCCCTCAAAGGCCGGGCCGGCGGAACAGGCACAGGTGATCAGCCAGTCGGAGTTGCCCAGCACCATCTCGCCGTTGGTGCCCACGTCAATGAACAGGGTCAGCTCCTCCTGGCGGTGCATGCCGGTGGCCAGCACGCCGGCGGTGATGTCCGCCCCCACGTAGCTCCCCACCCCGGGCAGGCAGTCCACCTTGGCGTCCGGGTTGATGTTCAACCCCAGCTCCGCCGCCAGCACCGGCTGAGGGTGGTTGATGATGGGGATGTACGGCTCCAGCCGGATCGGCTCGGGCGGGATGGCGAGGAAGAGGTGAATCATGGTGGTGTTGCCGGCCACCGTGGCGCGCTGGATGTCGGTCGGTTGGATGCCGTTGCGCGCCGCCACCTGCTCGATCAGCCCGTTCAGGGTACCGACCACCAGCTTCTGGAGATGCTCCAATCCGCCTGGCCGGCGGGCATAGATAATGCGCGAGATCACGTCCTCGCCGCAGGCAATCTGCGCGTTGTACTCGACGGCAGAATCCACAACCTCGCCGGTCAGCAGGTCCACCAGGTACACCACGTTGGAGGTCGTGCCGATGTCAATAGCCACCCCGTACAGCTCATGGGTGCGGCGTCCGGGCACCAGGTCAATCAGGCGCGGCCGCCGGCCCTGCCGGCGGGTCGTCCAGTCGTAATACTCCAGCGTCGCCGTCACCTGCCAGTCCGCATCCCGCAGGATTTTCCCCAGCCGGCGCAGCATCGGCAGGGAGATGCCGACCTGCCCGCCCTCCTCCAGATACGGCTGGAGGTGACGCACCACCCGCTCAAAGTCGGAGGTGTTGTCCGAAAGCGATGGCGGTGTGATATCCAGGTACACCCGCCGCAGGGGAGGGTCACTGCGCCAGTCGCAGGAGATGGGCAGTTCCACCCGCGGCACCTTGCGCGGCTCGCTGGGGATGCGCCGGCTGAGCTTATCCGCCTGCGGTGGGATGGCGACGACCAGGTCCTCATCCTGCACCAGTGTCTGACACGCCAGCGCCCAGCCCTCTTCGAGTTCTTTCTCGCTCAAGCGGATCACGGAACGCCGGCGGACGGTCCCCTTCTGCACCTGCACCTTACATCTGCCACAGCGCCCCTGTCCGCCGCAGGGCAGGTGCAGGGCAATGCCGGCCTGGGCGATGGCCTCGCTCAGCAGGGTGCCAGGGGATGCGGTGACTTCGGTTGGATTGCCTTCCGCCGGCAGCAGTCGGATCACTGGCATATCCGGATTACGACGCCCCCTTATGTCAACAGGGTCTCGGGCCGGCCGGCGGAGCATCCGCGCGCCGGCCGGCCCCCGGGAACAGGGCAAGCAGGGGGAGCAGGCAAGCCCACTCCCCCGCTACCGCGCTCTGTGTTACACCATTATTGCCACAGCTTCAAATAGGCCGGGATGTCCACCGCCTCGCGCGGCCCCACCAGCACCTCCCAGCCCGGCAGTTCCTCTTCCAGATCGCCCGAGATGGTGGCCACAAAGCCGGGGATGATGATCTTGTGGTGGTTGATCTTGCTCTCGACCTGGAAGTTCTTGACCGCTTTGGCAATGACCTCGGCGTCGAACTTGCCGGCCGCCCAGGCAGTGAGCACGCTCATGCCCTCGGAATCGGTGACCAACAGCCAGGCCGGCTTGCCAGCGCCTTCCACCTCGCCGGCGACGCTGAAATAGGTCAGCGAGAAGTTGGTCGTCACCATCAGCGGGTCGCCCGGCTTGGGGCTGTTGATCTCGTACAGGCCCGGGCTGACCTGGATGGGCTTCTGCGGATCGGTGAAGATATTCTGCCGCAGGGTCATCAGCGCATACACATCCGCGGCATCAAAGTGGTCGAGCACGATAATGCCGGCATATTTGCAAATGGCCTGGGCGGCGGCGATGGTCTCCTCTTCCGGGGAATTGGCGCCGTTGCCGGCAAAGGCGATGATGGGATAGCCCAATGGGCGGAAGTTCTTCTTCAGCGCCAGCCGGCGCAACTGCGTGAAGGCCGCCAGGGCGCCGGCCAGATGGCGCGGCATCGGGTCCAGCACCAGGTCCTCCACGCCGGCGGCAGTCGCCTTCTCCGTCAGCGCAGCCAGCCCGTCCAGCGTCTCCGCCTTCACAGCCAGGGAAGCGCCGTGCGCCTTGGCCAGCGCGGCCATGGCCTCCACATTGCCGTCGGAAGCCGCGTAAACGAGCGGCTTCATGCCGCCTTCTTTCTCCAATGCGGCCTTCATCGCGTCCGGGCTGTCGCTCATCAGGATAAAGGGCAGTTTGGTCTTGGCGCGCGCTTTGGCCACCGCGCCGGCGAAGGTGCCGGCATCCCCGGAAGCGTTCTCGATGGCCAGCGCGTTCATGACCAGGTTCATGCCCACGCGCTCCACGGAAAAGCCATCCACCAGCGCGACCTTTTCCTCCAGCGCCGGATCGGTATCCTTCACCCGCAGTGCCAGGCCCGGCTCGTGGTAGAAGGTCTTCTCATGGCGGAAGAGGACCGTCTCGTTACCGACGGAGAAGCTGCGCTCGGTGCCCAGGGTCACCAGGCGGATGGGCGGTGCGGCGGCCGCCGCCAGCGCCTGCTTGGCCTCCTCCGAGACATACGGACAGGCGGAAAGCTCGGCCTGCTTGGCGGCCAGCTTCATAGCGAAGGCCAGACAGGTGGGAAAACCGCATTCCTTGCAGTTCGTTTTGGGCAAGAGCTTGTATATTTCCAGACCACTGAGCGGCATAGTGATGTTCTCCTTTCCTTCAGCTAACTGGCCATGAGCTTCTGGATGGTGGACTGCACCAGCTCCAGGGTTTTGGGGTGGCGGACGGTGACGATGTCGGCGCCGGCCTCCAGCAGTGCCACGGCCGTCACGGTCTCCCAGATAACGCCGCGATGATGCCAATCGCCCCACTCCGCCGGCACACCCTGGCCCACGCGCGATTCCTTCTGCCGCCAGGATTCCTCACCCACGAAGCAGATCATCGGCTGTTGCGTCATGCTGTCGCCGCTCAGCGCGGCCAGCCGCAGGCGCTCCATGACCGAATAGGTGTACTCAATGCCGTACCCCAGGGCACCCGTCGTCGGGTCCATCAGGATGCGCTCCATGGGCATACGCATGTCGCTGATCAGGATGTTCAACTGCTTGGCCAGGTTGACATCAATCGGGGTGCTGGCGATCACGAGGTGATTGTTGGCCATGGCGGCGGCCACAATGGTGCGGTAGTTCTTATCCTCGCACAGCCCCACAGCGATGCGCTCGCCGGCGGCCTTCTCGCACACCGGCACCAGCATGGCGTTATCCGCCTCCGCCTGCCCCGGCCCACGCACGATCAGCGGCAGTGTGGTCGCCCCCAGCACGGCCTTCACCACATCCGCGGCACGCGCGCCGTCGGCCGCACCCGATTCGTTCAGGGTCAGCTTGAGCATAATCAGCTCCGCCCCCAGCTCTTCCGCCTTGCGCGCCCAGGCGGCGGGGTCCTTCATCACATCTCCCCACACTTCCTTCAGCGGTGCCGCCCAATCATCCGGGTAGCGGTCCAGGATCTCGACGGCAACGACAGGTGGGTGTGGTATTGCTCCCTCAAAGTGCAGGAAAGGCAGGGTGGCTTCTCCCCCGACAACGACCTCCCGTCCGCGGGTGCCGCCGTTGCTGGGAGTTGCCCCCAAGGTGACTTCGCGAACCTTGCCGGTCCACTTTTCCTTGGGAATTTCGACTGTGGTGGGCATCTGTTGCTCTCTCCTTTCAGTTCCGCTGGGCTGTCAGCACAAGCCTGCAATATATTACCACGATTTGAATGCGGGTGCCAAATGGTTGGACAGGGTTGGCCGGCTACGCTTCTCCGCCGGCGATATACCGTATCACATCCTCCAGTGAGATCATTCCCACCGGCCGCGCCACGGCCGGCCGCGCATGCAGGATGACCAACTGCTGGACGCCGTGATCCAACATCAACTGCACTGCCGCCTTGATAGGGATATCCGGCACGATGGTCACCACATCCGTCTTCATGATCTCCTCGGCGCGCATATCGAGCCGATCCTCGACAAACGCCCGCGCGATGTCTTCACACGAGATAATGCCGGCCACCTCGCCGGCGGCATCCAACACCACCACCGCGCTGCAGCGCGACCGCGCCATCCGCCGCGCGGCTTCCCGCAGGGTCATGTCCATCGGGCAGGTCACCACCCCCCGGTGCATCACATCGCGCACCAGCATCGCGTCCTCCTCCTGTATAGCACCGTGCCGGCCGCACCGCGCGCCATGACAGGAGGCCCAGGGTTAACCCACCATTGACTTGGATGTAAGCTTCGTTCCCCTGGGCCTCCTATACGGTCGGACAATTTAGA
Organism: Anaerolineae bacterium; assembly: GCA_028275445.1. Lineage (GTDB taxonomy): Bacteria > Chloroflexota > Anaerolineae > JACIWP01 > JACIWP01 > JACIWP01. The sequence continues at coordinate 10,232 of JAPWUQ010000052.1, forward strand.
AGATGGGGTCCATCATCAGGGCCGGATGCCCCTTCTCTTCCAGCCAGGGCAGCAGGCCGTCCACGTCCGTGCAGATCGTCTCATCGGCGATCTTGTCGAGCAGGTCGGGGACGCCCTCGCGTTCGGCGGCTTTCTGCAGTTCCTCGCGCATCTGCTGTTTGAGGATGCTGGACATCCAGACCACACGCTTCAGGCCGCCGTCGGCGGAGATGAACTTGCGGCTGGTGATGTAGTACTTGCCGATACCCATTACGCCCGGCGTCTGCAGGCCGCCGCCGGCCATGCCGGCCAGTGTGGAGAAGGTCATGCCCGCCGGCGTCATCGAGGGATCCTCGCGGCTGACGATCATCACGCCGTTGGCCTCCGGGATGACCATCATGATGCACTCGAAACAGCCGCAGGCCGTCATGGGGTTCTCCATAATGGAGTACAGCGCCACCTGCTCCACCGTGCCGTTGGAATGCTGTTTGACGAACTCGTTCGGGCCGGTGAAATAGCCCTTGACCGGGTCCAGGCAGGTGCCTTTCGGGATGGGCTGGTTCGGGCCGGTCGGGTTAATCTCGTAAGAGGCCTTGCAGTCCAGCCAGTTGTAGGCGCCGCACAGGCCAAGGCGCTCCGGGGTCACCACGCAGACATGGTTCGGGGCGAAGGACTGGCACAGCGTGCAGGAATAGAAGGTGTCCACCGCCTCGTCGGTGAGGTCGGCCAGCCGGCGGTTGCGGTAATCGTACGCCTTGCGGGCCACCTCCAGCATCTCGGCCACCTTCTTCGGATCGGTGATGATGGTCACCTGTACCTTGTCCACGATGGCGCCGAAATCGGCATGGAAGCGGGCATAGAGAATCTCGCCCAGGTGCTTCAGGTTGAAGCCCTTCTGCGCGGCGGCTTTGCTGATGCGGATCCAGGTGATGTCGCGCTGGCCGATATGCTGGACGCCGGAAGCGCCGTTGATGAAGTAGTGGATCTGGCGCTCCAATACCGGCTCGAAGTCCTCCTGCATCTTGCGGCCGGCGACCTCCACCAGGATGCCCATATCCATGGAGCCGCCTTCCTCGACCTCTTCAAAGCCCGGGCCATCGATCACAATCTTGTGGTCCTCGATCTCATCCATATTGCGCATGCGCAGATACTCGAAACAGCGGGAATTCTTCCCACCGAATTCGATGCGCATATCGGCGCGGCGCACGCGCTCGCCCTCAAAGGCCGAGCCATACGGAACGGGGATGGGCACCTCGGTGATCTTGATTTTCACACCGCGCACCTCAATGGCCCGCTGGACCAGGCGCTTGGCGCGCTCCAGATCGTTCTCCCCCTCGATATCGTCGAACGGCATGGAGATGACATGCTCGTAGCTGGTAATACCGGTGGGGAGAATCTGCGGGATGACCGTGTCGGCGATGGTCGGGAAGCCGTAGGAGATGGCGCCGGCGGCCGCGGCATACTTCAAATCGTCAATCTCGCCCAGCGCCAGCACAAAGGCGAAGACGCGGTACTTGTTGTACAGCAGGATCTCGCGCGCCTGGCCGCCCTTCATGCCGCCAAAGGTCAGCGCCGAGCGGGTGGCAAAGCCCAGGGCATAGATGGCCGACATGGTATCCAGGCCAAAGGGGACGATGTACGTATCGTACCCCATCTCCACCCCTTCCTCATGGAGCTGGTGGATGATGCTTCGGCCGTTCACGTTGCCGGAGAGGAAGACCAGGATGTTGCGCTGTTGGAGCTGGCGGACGATCTCGACCGCCACCTCGTTGGACTTGGCACAGCCGACGATGGCGGCGAAGCCGGGCATGCGGCCGTCCACGAGCTGGATACCCCAGGCACGAAGCTGAATGTCGTCAATAGGGCCGTTCAGCCGGCCGTCGCCGGCGCCGGCACCCTCAAACTCCGGCGAGGTAAAGCTTCCGCCCACCATGCCCTTGCCGGCCCAGTTAAAGGGCATCGGCTCCTCCCCCTTGGCGAAGCGGATGCCCTCGATAGCCTCCATCGCCAGCAGGGAGGCCACGCCGGCGTCCAGCGTCTCGCCCAGGTAGGGCAGGTAGTTCTTGTCCTTCGGCACCGGGTGCAGGAGCTTCTTGGCCTCCTCCAGCACCGGTTCCAGGTCGGCCAGCTTGGTCACCTGCCGGCCCGTGAAGCCGTAGATGACCGGCAGGAAATAGGCCGTGTTCGTGAACTCCACCTTGGCATCCGGCCCCAGTTCAGCAATGGCCTGTTTCAGCAATTGGTCCGCTTCGCGCACCACCATGTTGGCGCCGCGCAGGGCTCGCGTAGCAATATATCGGGACATCGATCCTCACTCCTTCAATGCCTCTGTGATTGGGAAGAAGGGGCGGGGACGCCGGCCGGCGCCCCCTGCCCCAGCGATTTCAGCTTACACCTGCTCTGCGACCCTCTCCTCCACCACCTTGCGGCTGTACAGATAGCGCTGTTCGGGTGGCAGGGACAGGATCTTCTCCATCAGCTCGTCACCGCCGCTCTGGCCGTAGCGCTCGGGGTCCCACGGCACCAGACCCAGTTCCGCCCGCTTGCGGTCAATATGCGCCAGCGCCGCCTGGATCATCTCGTCATAGTCCGGGATGAACTCCATGGTGCCGCCCAACATCTCATCCCACTTCTTGGAGAGGATCTCGACGACCTCCGGACTGCCGCTGACGATATTGTTCACGCCAAAGATGGTGTGTACGCCGGAGGCGGCGCAGTAGGTGCCGATGGCGATGGCCTTTTCCGACATCCATTCCGGCGCCATTCCTACCGCCGGCAGATCGCCGATATCCTGCCCCAGGCCGCCTTCGGTCGCCACCTGGCTGAGCACGGTCAGGATGCGGCTGTTGTCCACGCAGGAGCCCAGGTTCAGCACCGGCGGGATGCCGATGGCCTCGCAGACCTCGCGCAGGCCCTTGCCGGCGTCGCGCATCATCTCGGGCAGGAGATAGCCGTACTTGCCCGAGGCGTGGGCGGTACAGCCGGTGGTCACCACCAGCACGTCGTTGGCGATGAGGGTGCGGATGACCTTCATCATACCCTCATCATGCGGGACGCGAGCGTTGTTACAGCCGACCACGCCGGCGACGCCGCGGATGCGGCCGGCGATGATGGCATCATTCAACGGGCGGAAGGAGCCGCGATGCAGACCGCCCTGCATGTACTGCAGGTACTCATGGGAGAAGCCGCCGATAGCTGGGCTGACGACTTTCGGGATAACCACCTTGGCTTTGCGGTTGGGGAAGTTATCCACCGCCCGCTTGACGATCTCCTTGGCGATGTCCAGCGCGTGCTCCTCGTCGAACTCGATATGCAGGGCGCCGGTCATCTTGGCCTTGGGCGAGGTGGTGATGAGCAGGGTGTGGAAGCGCTGGGACACCGGCACCAGTGCTTCCATGATGCACTGCACGTCCACCACCATGGCGTCCACCGCGCCGGTGAGAACGGCGATTTCCTGGCTGAGGAAGTTGCCGGCCGAGGGCACGCCGTGGCGCGCCAGCACTTCGAGAGCGGTACAGCACATGCCGGCGAGGTTAATACCCTTGGCGCCTTTGGAGCGGGCATATTCCTGCATCTCCGGCGTCTGCGCCACCGCCACCACCATCTCGGATAGGGTCGGCTCGTGGCCGTGGATGATGAGGTTGACCTCATCCTCTTTCAGCACGCCCAGGTTGTGATAGGTATTCAGCGGAACGGGGGTGCCAAAGAGGATGTCGCTGATATCGGTAGCCATCATTGAACCGCCCCAGCCGTCGGCCAGGGAACAGCGCAGGGCCTGCATCAGGATGTGCTCCGCATCCATATCCACACCCTCATGGGTGCGGTGCATGGCCTCCACCACTTCCCGGTCGATGCCGCGCGGGGCGATGCCGGCCTTGCGCCAGATTTCCTGCCGCTTCTTCGGCGCCCGCCGCAGATAAATCAGCTCGCCTTCCTGCTGACCGAACTGCGCCAGCGCTTTCCTGCCCACATCCTCGGCAATTTCCTCTACCTTTCGCCCCTTTGTGGGTACTTCCATGATTTCCGCGACCTCGTACAGCTTCTGCACGTCGCGGATGCGGTAGCCCTGGGCTTCCCCGCGGGCGGTTTCGATCAGGGTGCGGGCGAGGTCACGGCCGTGGTCCGAGTGGGCGGAAACGCCGCCGGCCACCATGCGCGTGTAATTGCGGGCCACCACCGTGGCGCGTGTGGCGCCGCAGACGCCGCGGTCGGTCTTGCCCACCAGCCGGCAGGGGCCCATGCCGCACATGCGACAGCACACCCCGGTCGAACCAATGGGACACGGCTTCAACTCCGCCGCTCGATCAAACACCGTGGGACAGCAGGCTTCTTCAGCAATCCCCTGGAGGGCCACCACAGCGGGATCCATCGATTGGTAATTCGGTGACATGGCTTTACTCCTTCTTCATCGCCGGCGGAATGCCGGCACAATCTCACAGCCCTTACGGGCATTTCTACCTTACAACGGTCGCTTTAGTACTTGCGGAAGTCGCCCGACATCTCCAAATCGGCCTGGATGGTCTGCGTGACGCGGCGGATGTAGGTGTACCAGGGCGAGGAGTCGTCGTGGGCCGGCACCAGGTC
>JAPWUQ010000198.1 GCA_028275445.1 Anaerolineae bacterium
TCTTCCGCTCCATGAGAGGCGCAGGCCCTCGCAGACGCGAGGGCCTTTGTTTTGGCCGGCGGCAGAGCAGAAGCCGCCAAGAATTTCTCACCACCTCTATCCTATGTTATAATCAACTTGCACTTACGGTCGGTGAAAGGAGAAAACACGTGAAAGTCGCGACCAAACGCCTGGAGAACTGCCAGACAGAGATGATCATCGAGGTGGAGCCGGAGCGCGTGGAAGAGGCCATGCGCAAAGCGGCCCGCTCCATTTCCGAGCAGACCAAGATCCCCGGCTTCCGCCCCGGGAAAGCCCCATATCACGTTGTCCTGCAGATGTTCGGCCGGCAGACGGTGCTGGAAGAGGCACTGGAAGACCTGGGACCGAAGCTGTACTCGCAGGCGCTGGATGAGGCCGGCATTGACCCGTACGGCCCAGGCAAGCTGGTGGATATCCAGTGGGAGCCGCTGGTGCTGACCTTCCATGTGCCCATGCCGCCCGAGGTGGACCTGGGCGACTACCGCCGCCTGCGCCTGGACGTCCGGCCGGTCGAGGTGACCGACGAGGAGGTCGAGAAGGCGCTGGAAGAGGCGCGCAAGGCGCATGCGGTGTGGAACCCGGTCGACCGCGAGGCGCGGATGGGCGACCAGGTGGTCTTCCAGGTCACGTTCGCGGAGGAAGACAGCCTGCCGGAGACGAGTGAGACTGTGCTGGGCGAGGATACGACTCTTCTGCCTGGCCTGGCGGAGAAGCTGGTGGGGATGCGCGCCGGCGAGACGCGCACCTTCGAGCTGACCTTCCCGGAGGATTGGGACGACGAGGGCCTGGCCGGCCAGACCCGCACGATAACCGTCACGGTACAGGAGGTGAAGGAGCGGGAGCTCCCGGACCTGGATGAAATGCCGGCGCTGATGGGCGACTTCCCGGACCTGGACGCGCTGAAGGCTCATCTCCGTTCCCAGCTCATGCAGGCCAAGGAGAAGGAGCGCGATGAGGAGCTCATTGACAAGGCGTTCACCATCCTGACCGAGCAGGCGAAGATATCCTATCCGGACTTCATGCTGGAAGAGGCGATAGAGGACATCCTGGCGGATCATGACAGCGTACTGCGCGGGCAGGGCTTCACCCTCGACGATTACCTGCGGGTACTGCACATCGAGCGGGAGGCCTATCGCCAACAGCAGAAGCCCGAAGCGGAGCAGAGACTGCGCCGCGCGCTGGTGCTGACCAAACTGGCCGAGCTGGAGAAACTGGCCGTGGAAGACCAGGAGGTGGAGGCAAGGGCCGATTCACTGGTGGAGTCCTCTGGCAACCCGGAGATGATGCAGCAAGTATACCGGATGCCGGAACTGCAGCGCTACCTGCGCAACCAGCTTCTGGTGGAGAAGGTGCGGCAGAGGGTGCTGGAGATCGTCACCGGGCGGGCGCCGGAACTGCCGGCGGAAAAGCCCTCTGAAGAGGCGGCCGGCGGCGCCGAATAAGGGCCTGGCACGGGTGACGGCCAGGGGCAGGCCGGCGGGGGGATTTTCCCCGGCCTTTACACCCTTTCCATCGGCCGCTTGACAAGTTGGCGGCTATGGGGTAGCATTTGCTGTAAAGAATGGTGTTCAGCAGATAGGAGAAAATGTATGGAAGCTGTAAATGCTGTCATTCCCATGGTGATTGAGTCATCGGGCCGCGGCGAGCGGGCCTACGATATTTATTCGCTGTTGCTCAAGGAGCGGGTGGTTTTCCTGGGCACCCCGATCAACGACCAGGTGGCCAACCTGATCGTGGCGCAGTTGCTCTATCTGGACCGGGAGGACCCTGAGAAAGAGATCTCGATGTACATCAACTGCCCGGGAGGGGAGATTTACCCCGGCCTGGCCATTTACGACACCATGCAGTTGATCCGGGCGCCGGTGTCCACCATCGCGGTGGGGTGGACAGCCAGCATGGGGACGGTGCTGTTGGCCGCCGGCCGCAAGGGCCGGCGCTATGCCCTGCCCCACGCGACCATCCATATGCATCCCGCCGGCGGCGGGGCGCGCGGTTACGCCCCCGACGTGGAGATCCAGGTGCGGGAGCTCCTCCGCATGCAGGAGCTGATCAAGCGCCTGCTCGCCAAGCACACCGGCCAGCCCATCGAGCGAATATCGAAGGACTTCGACCGCGATTACTTCATGAACGCCTTACAGGCCCAGGAATACGGCATCATTGACGAAGTGCTGGGCGATGCCAGCGACGTTCCCACCACCTCCGCCTTCTTCGAGGCGATGGAAAAAGCCGCTGTGGCATCGGGTGGTTCGTGAAGCCATGGGCAGTACAAAGGAGCCGGATGTGACCAGGACGGGAAGCAGTACCATGCAGAGATGCTCCTTCTGCCGGCGAAGTCAGGAAGAGGTACATCGCCTGATCGCCGGCCCGGACAACGTCTTCATCTGCGACGAGTGCGTGGCCCTCTGCCAGGAGATCCTGGACGAGGAACCGCGCCCCAGCGAGGTGGACTTTGCCCTGGAAACCATCCCCACCCCTTCCGAAATCTTCGAGAAGCTCAACGAGTATGTGGTGGGGCAGGAGCGGGCCAAGAAGGTCCTCTCGGTGGCGGTGTACAACCACTACAAACGCATTCGCTCGCAGGCGCGTTCCTCCGACGTGGAGCTTCAGAAGAGCAATATCTTGCTGATTGGGCCGACCGGGTGCGGCAAAACCCTCCTGGCACAGACCCTGGCAAAGATTCTGAACGTGCCCTTCACCATCGCCGATGCGACGTCGCTGACCGAGGCCGGCTACGTCGGCGAGGATGTCGAGAACATCCTCCTGCACCTTATCCAGGCGGCGGATTACGACATTGCTCGGGCGGAGAAGGGCATCGTCTATATCGATGAGATCGACAAGATCGCCCGCAAGAGCGGTGATAATCCTTCCATCACGCGCGATGTCTCCGGCGAGGGGGTGCAGCAGGCCCTGCTGAAGATCATCGAGGGCACGGTCGCCAATGTCCCACCGCAGGGCGGGCGGAAGCACCCGCACCAGGAGTTCATCCAGATCAACACCACGAATATCCTGTTCATCTGCGGCGGCGCCTTCGATAATCTGGAGGATATCATCGCCAAACGGGTGGAGGAGAAGAGCCGCATCGGGTTCGCCGGCGTGCGCGAGATGAGGGAAGCGGCGGCGGGGCCGGCGCACGTCGACCCGGACGACAAGAACGAGCGCGAGCTCCTGCGCGTGGAACGGGAAATGCGGCGCAAGGCCCGCCTGCTCCAGGAAGTGACGCCGGATGACCTGCTCAAGTACGGTATGATCCCCGAATTCGTGGGCCGCATCCCGGTGGTGGTCAGCCTGGAACCGCTGGACCGAGAGATGATGAAGCGCATCCTCATCGAGCCGAAGAACGCCCTGACCAAGCAGTTCCAGCGGCTGTTCGCCCTGGACAATGTGGAGCTGGTGTTCACCGAGGACGCGCTCGAGGCGGCCGCGACCGAGGCCTTCAAGCGCAAGACCGGCGCGCGGGGCCTGCGCACCATCCTGGAAGAAGCCCTGCTGGATGTGATGTACGAGATCCCCTCCCGCCCGGAGATCAAAAAGTGCATCGTGGATGCGGATGCCATCCTGGGCCGGCGCGCACCCCTGCTCCTGACGCAGGCCGACCATGTGGTGCCGCCCAGCGATCTGAAAGAGACCGCTTGAGCCGACTCCACTGCCCGAATGAAAAGGGGCGTCGCAAGACGCCCCTTTTCTGTTTCTGCCGCGCGGGGGACAACCCCGGTGATGGGGGTCCCCGCATCACCTCCTTCAGGATTTTTCCAGGATGACCGTTTCCACCGGGCAGGCCTGGGCGAAGCGCTGAGCGTCGGAGAGGCCGCCCACAATGGCGCCGTAATGCATGGGGATGGCGAGCTTCGGTTTGATGGCGCCGGCGGCCTGCACCGCTTCCTCCGCCGTCATGACATAGGTCCCGCTGACGGGGAGCAGGGCGATATCCACGCGGAAATCTTTCATTTCGGGGATGAAATCGGTGTCGCCGGCGTGATAGATGCGCACGCCGTCCACCGTGACGATGAACCCCACATGGCCGGCGGATTTGGGATGGAACTGCTTGTCCACGTTGTAGGCCGGCACAGCCTCGATGGCAATCCCCTGCACTGTGACCTTATCGCCGGGCTTGACCGTCTCCACCGCCGCGCCCCGCACCTTCTTGGTGACGGCGGCGATGCTGACCACCGTGGTGCCGGGCTTGAGCAGTTTCTTCACATCGTCCGGGGAGTAATGGTCGAAATGGTCATGGGTGATGAGGATGATATCGGCTTTGGGTTCGCCGGCCTCAAGCTGATAGGGGTCAATGTAGATGACCTTGTCGGCGTCAATGCGGAAGGCATCATGGCCCAACCAGTGGATCTTCTTCAGCACCTTCTGAACCGCTTCGTCCACCATCTTGGCACCTCCTTCGCGATGCAAGACACATACTCCGGATCTCCACCTCCATTATACCAGCGCCAGGGGCGGGGGACAAGATAGGGAAATGGGATTGGGCGCGGGATGTGCTCCCTGGACTGCGGGGCGGAATGCGACAAGTATGCCGGGAATCGCGACATTCGCGAAAATATGTCGTAAAAACTCTTGACAAACAATGGGTTTTGTGCTATTATATACATAGCGCATATAGATACCTGGCATATATGCGCATGACAAATTATGAGCACAGGAGGTGATCGTATGCCAAGAGGAGATCGCACTGGACCCTTTGGGATGGGGCCGCGCACCGGCAGAGGAATGGGGTACTGCACCGGTCATCCGTATCCG
>JAPWUQ010000199.1 GCA_028275445.1 Anaerolineae bacterium
TGTTCGGTCAGCCATCGCCGGCGCTGCGCGCCCTCTGCCGGCGAGCCGGGCATACGCCAAAACCGCTCCCCGGAGCGCCCACCCAATTCCATCGTAGTGATAGTCGTTGCGATTTTGTCCCGCGGGCTGATCGCCGAACAGGGCAGGAAGCTGGATCCGTGGAGGCAGGGATGCAGGGCCAATGGGTCGGACGCGATCAGGCCCCTTTCGGCTGCACCTCCTTTCTGGTGATGAAAGGCACGAACCCCTACCAGCATTCCTATTATAACATATTTCGGCGGATGCGGCAAACGGTGCGCGAGGCGCAGGGACACAGCGGCGCGGTGGAGCGTAACCGCTATTACTTGACAATTTTGCTAAACAAGGTGTATACTGTATAGGCCGGCCAAGACCGGCATATCAACAACGGAGGTGCAGCATGGCAGAGGTCACGTTGAAGATCCCCAATATCAGTTGTCACCACTGCATCATGACTATCACGCGCGAGCTGAAGCAGTTGCCGGCCGTGCGCAAGGTCGAAGGAAACGTGGAGACCAAGGAGATCCGGGTTGAGTTCGAGGGGGAGGCCCTCAACACTATCAAGCAGACGCTGGCGGAGATCGGCTATCCAGCGGAGGGGTGACCTCCGTCACAAGGGGAGTGTCCATGGAAGGAACAGAGGTCCAGAAGAAGCAGGCCGCCATTCCAGTGCTGGGGATGACTTGCGCCAACTGCGCCATCACGATCGAGCGCAATCTGAAGCGCACCGCCGGCGTCGAAACCGCCAGCGTCAACTTCGCCCTGGAACGCGCCCAGGTGGTGTATGATCCGGCCAGCGTGGATACACGGGTCCTGGTTCAGCGCGTGCGCGATGCCGGCTATGACGTGGCCACCGGCCTGGTGACCCTGCCGGTGCAGGGCATGTCGGACGCCGGCTCTGCTACAAAAGTGGAGGAACTGCTCGCGCGGCTGGACGGGGTGCTGGAGGTGCAGGCCGACGCATCGGCCGGCCGGGTCCAGGTGCGCTATATCCCCGGCCTGGCCGCCATCAGCACCATGAAGCGGGTGTTGGAGGAGGCCGGCTACCGCGTGCCCTCGACCGCGGCGCTGGAAGAGGCCGCCGAGGATGTGGAAAGCCAGGCACGCCGGCAGGAGATCGAGCGCCAGCGCCGCCTGCTCATCATCGGCCTGATCTTCACCATGCCGGTGTTCCTGCTCAGCATCCTGCCGGACCTCGGGCTTCTGCCCGACTTCGCCGCTCGGAAATATATCCTGCTGGCGCTGACCATCCCGGTGCAGTTTTATGTGGGCCGGCAGTTTTATGCCGGCGCCTACCGCTCCCTGCGCTCTGGCAGTGCCAACATGGACGTGCTCATCGCCCTGGGCTCCAGCGCGGCGTTCCTCTACAGCCTGGCCACCACCTTCCTCATCCCCGGCCATGTCTACTATGACACCGCGGCCGTCATCATCACCCTGATTGTGCTGGGCAAGTTCCTGGAGGCGCGTGCCAAAGGACATACCTCGGAAGCGATCCGCCGGCTCATGGACCTGCGCCCGAAAACCGCCCGCCTCCTGCGCGACGGCGAGGAGGTGGAAATCCCCGCTTCCCAGGTGCAGGTGGGCGATTGGGTCGTGGTGCGGCCGGGAGAGCGCATCCCGGTGGACGGCATCGTGGTGGAAGGCCAGTCGGCGGTGGACGAGTCCATGCTGACCGGCGAGAGCCTGCCGGTGCAGAAGGGCGTGGGCGCCGAGGTCATCGGCGGGACGGTGAACCGGGAGGGCCGGCTGGTAATCGAAGCGACCCGCGTCGGTGCTGAGACGGCGCTGGCGAACATCGTCCGGCTGGTCCAGCAGGCACAGGGCACCAAAGCACCGGTCCAGCACCTGGCCGACCGGGTGGCGGCCGTGTTTGTGCCGGCGGTCGTCGCCATCGCCGTGCTGACCTTCGCCGGCTGGATGCTGGCCGGCGCCGGCTTCACCCGCGCCTTCTTCACCATGGTGGCGGTGCTGGTCATCGCCTGCCCCTGCGCGCTCGGCCTGGCCACCCCTACCGCCGTCATGGTCGGCACGGGAAAGGGCGCCCAAATGGGCGTGCTCATCAAATCCGGGGAAGCGCTGGAACGGCTGGCGAAGCTGGACGCGGTGGTGCTGGACAAGACCGGCACCATCACCCTGGGCCGGCCGGCGGTGACCGACATCCTGCCAGTTTCCGAGAACGGCGCGGACGCGGAGGAACTGCTCGTCCTGGCCGCGAGCGTGGAGCAGAACAGCGAGCATCCCGTGGGACAGGCGGTGGTGGCGCGCGCCCGCGAGGAGATGCTCCCCCTGCGGAAACCGGACACGTTCTCCGCGGTGCCGGGGCGCGGCGTCATTGCCTCGTTCGACGGCAGTACGGTGATGATCGGTTCGCCGGCCTATCTGGAGGGCGAGGGCATTGACCTGGGGCCGGCGCGTGGGCTTCTGGAAACGCTCGAAAGCCAGGGCAAGACCGCCATCGTGGTCGCGCGCGATCGGCAGGTTCTGGGGGTCATTGGCATCGCTGATACTATTCGCCCAGAGGCGCCGGAGGTCATCCGGAAACTGCGGGAGGCCGGCATCGAACCCATCATGCTGACCGGTGACAATGCCCGCACCGCTCGTGCCGTGGCCCGACAGGTCGGCATCGAGAGGGTGCTGGCGGAGGTCCTGCCGGCGCAGAAATCGGAGGCTGTTCGCCAGCTTCAGTCCCAGGGACTGAAGGTCGCCATGGTGGGCGATGGGGTGAACGATGCGCCGGCGCTGGCGCAGGCCGATGTCGGCATCGCCATGGGTTCCGGCACCGATATCGCCATGGAGGCCGGCGATGTGACGTTGATGGCCGGCAATCTGCATGCCCTGTGGCGGGCGATACTGCTGGCGCGGCGCACCATGCGCACCATCCAGCAGAACCTGTTCTGGGCCTTCTTCTACAACACCATCCTGATCCCGGTGGCGGCGCTGGGCCTCATCAACCCCATGCTGGCCGCCGGCGCCATGGCCTTCAGCTCCATCTTTGTGGTGACCAACAGCCTGCGCCTGCGGCGCGCTCGCATCGCCGAATAAAACAAAGCCCCTGCGGGGAGAGACCCGCAGGGGCTTTTTGTACGGCCTAAATATCCAGGTTGCGCACCTTTTTGGCATGCGTCTGGATGAAGCGGGTGCGGGGCGGCACACTGCTCCCCATCAACATGTCGAAGGTGCGGTCCGCCGCCGCCGCATCCTCGATGGTCACCTGCAGGAGGATGCGGTTCTCGGGGTTCATGGTGGTCTCCCAGAGCTGTTCCGGGTTCATCTCCCCCAGACCTTTGTAGCGCTGGATGGTGATGTTCTTGCCCTTGAGCTGTTTGACCAGCGCCTCCTTCTCCGCCTCGGAGTAGGCGTAGTATTTCTCCTTGCCGGCGGTGATGAGGTAGAGCGGCGGCTGGGCGATGTACAGATGGCCGTTGGTGATGAGCGGCTCCATGTAGCGGTAAAACAGGGTCAGCAAAAGGGTGCGGATGTGCGAGCCGTCCACATCCGCATCGGTCATGATGATGATGCGGCCGTAGCGCAGGTTCTTCAGGTCGAACTGGTCGCCGACGCCGGCGCCAATGGCGGTGATGAGCGCCCGCACCTCTTTATTATCCAGGATTTTGTCCAGGCGCGCCTTCTCGACGTTGAGGATTTTGCCGCGCAGAGGCAATATAGCCTGGAAGCGGCGGTCGCGCCCCTGCTTGGCGGAGCCGCCGGCGGAATCACCTTCCACGATGTACAGCTCCGTCTTCATCGGGTCGCGTTCGGAGCAGTCGGCCAGCTTGCCCGGCAGGGTCATGCTCTCCAGGGCGCTCTTGCGGATGACCAGATCGCGCGCCTTGCGGGCGGCCTCGCGTGCCCGTGCCGAGGTCAAGCATTTCTGGATAATGGCGCGGGCGGCCTGCGGGTTCTCCTCCAGGAAGGCAGAGAAGGCCTCGCCGATGACCGATTCGACCTGTCCCTTGACCTCCGCGTTGCCCAGCTTGGCCTTGGTCTGGGACTCGAACTGCGGGTCCGTCAGCTTCACGCTGAGGATGGCGGTCAGGCCCTCCCGCACGTCATCGCCGGTGAAGTTGGCGTCGGAGTCCTTCAGCAGGCCGTTGCGCCGGCCGTAATCGTTCAGCGTGCGCGTCAGCGCGGCGCGGAAGCCGGTGACATGGGTGCCGCCGTCCACCGTGTTGATGTTGTTGGCGAAGGCGAACATGGATTCCGCGAAGCCGTCCGTATACTGGATGGCGGCCTCGACCTCCGTGCCGTTAATCTGCCGGCAGACGTAGAAAGGTTCGTGGAGCACCGCGCGGTTTTTGTTCAGGAAGCGCACGAAAGAGGCCACCCCGCCCTCGAAGTAGAAGCTCTTCTCCACCGGCAGGCCCTCGCCGCGCTCATCGCGGAAGTAAATGAAGAGGCCGCGCGTCAGGAACGCCATCTCGCGGAAGCGTTGGGCCAGGGTATCGAAGCGGTAGTCCAGCGATTTGAAGATGGTGCTGTCCGGCAGGAAGGTGATGGTGGTGCCGGTGCCTTCCGCCGGCCCCAGCTCCTCCACCGGCGTGACCGGCACGCCGCGCTCGTAGCGCTGGCGGTAGAGCCGGCCGTCGCGCCGCACCTCGGCCACCAGCCATTCCGACAGCGCGTTCACAGCCGACACGCCCACGCCGTGCAGGCCGGAGGCAACCTTGTATCCGCCGCCGCCGAACTTGCCGCCGGCATGCAGCATGGTCATCACCAC
>JAPWUQ010000200.1 GCA_028275445.1 Anaerolineae bacterium
CGGGATTGGTCCGCAACAGCACGGGCAACCGCCTGCCGTATCCACCAGGTGGCGTAGGTGGAGAACTTATAGCCGCGGTGGTAATCGAACTTGGCGACCGCCCGCATCAGCCCCAGGTTGCCCTCCTGGATCAGGTCCGCCAGCGGCACGCCCTGGCCGGCGTATTTCTTGGCGATGCTCACCACCAGCCGCGAATTGGCCTTGATGAGATGCTGACGCGCCCGCTCACCCATGCGGATATATTCCAGCAGTTGTTGGCGCTCCTCGGGCGGAAGCCCGCCGTTCCGCGCCAGCCGCCGGCGTGCCTGCCGGCCCAGCTCGATGCGCTTTGCCAGCTCCACCTCTTCCTGCGGGGTCAGCAGGGGCACACGGCCGATCTCCCGCAGATAAATGCTGAGGGGGTCGCTGGCGCCGTCGTCCATCGGGGACAGGTCCACCATCTCGTTGGGGTCATATTCCTGCTCGCAGTACAGGCCGGCGAACAGTTCGTCCTCCACGTCTCCTATTGCTTCCTCATCCAGGTCGTCCGAGGACATCCTCGCTTGTTCCTCTGCCAGATGCTCCATGGCATTCCCTCTTCACCAACACCATATGCGTTGATCGCGCATTACTGCTGTACCGACGCCGCGGTGGCGGCGGGGGTGGGGGTAGGGGGAAACGGCGGCACATCCAGGAGCTGATTCCACACCTCCACGAGGTTCGTCGCCACAATGTAAATGCTCTCGTCATCCCCTTTCTTCAGGTAATAGTACATTTTCTGCGGCGTCTGATCGCCCACCAGGATCAGGATCCGCCGGCCGGTGCGAAGCTGTAACCGCCACTGCAGGGCCGGCGTCGCCAGCCCGTAGTCGGCCAGGCTGGTGATCTCGCGTGGCGGCAGTACGCGGCTGGCATGGGCATAGACCAGGAAGCCCAGCGCCTGCCGGATGCGGTCGCTGTCCGCCGGCGAATGGACCGGATAGCGCAGTACCCAACCCTCGTCCGTCGAGTAATAGGCCTCCAGCGCCTGCTGGTCCCTCTGCAGGCGAAACTCGGTCACATCATCCACATGCACGTCCTGCAGGACGGTGATGGACTCGGTGGTGTTGGAGGGGCCGGGGCGCAGTTCGGTGAAATAGACGAACAGGCCCAACAGCAGGGCCAGTATCACCAAGATGATGGTGGAACGCCACCTCATGGTATCCCGTCCTCCTTTGCGCGCAGACCTAGCGGTTGCTCCACCAGACGGCGGCGCCGGCGGCCAGGATAACCAGCGGCAGGAGCAGGGTGCTGGAATATAGGATCAGACGCATCTGCGGCCGGGTCAGGATGATGGGGCGCTCCTCGATGGTGCGGGCACTGATGGCGACCATATTCTGCTCTTCGGTGAGCCAGTTGATCGCCTGGACAAAGAGCGCCTCATTGGCAAAGGCATCCTTGACCGAGTCCAGCACGCTGTTGGCGGCGAAGTCCGCGTCGGTGATGATGACCAGCCGGCCGCCGTACATGCTCTCCTCCATGGCCGCTCCCAGCACCAGCGGGCCGCGCGTGTCCTCTTTCTCATCGAACTGGGCCATCCTGTCGCTGGTGATCTTCGTCTCCCCCCAACTGTCCGGGCTGGTCTGCAGGATGGGCTTGGCGGTGATATTGGGGGGCGCCGGCTGGAGCAGTTCCATGCTCCGGGCGTACAGCAGGAGGGTGGAGCGCCCACCCAACCCGTTCGTGATCGCATGCTCCGGGTAGCGGTCAATGATAGGGGAGGCGAATTCCCCGAAGAAGGCGTTGCGCGGCTCGATGACCAGGTCATCGCGCACCCGCACGTCCCAATCGCTCAAGATGTACGGGTCAACCATGCCGGCGTTGGTGTCGATGAGCCAGAGCACTTTGCCGCCATGGTACAGGTAGTCAATGAAATGGTCCCGCTCCTGCTGGGTGAAGTCCACCTTGGGATTGGCGAGCACCAGGGCGGCGGCATCCGCCGGCACCGTGTCGGTGATGGTCGCCAGGTTCAACGTCTTCACGATGTAATTATTGCGCTCCAGCGTTTGGCGGATAGTCGCGTACCCGTCTGCCTCGAAGGAATAGGGGTCGCGCTCCCCGTGCCCGGTGATGAAATAGATGGTCTTCGGCTCATCCTGGGAGAGCCGCCAGATGGCCGAGATCAGCTCCTGCTCGTCCAGGGCGTAGGTGAGGGTGCGCTTTGCCCCGCGCTCCAGTACCAGCACGCCGTAGCTGGTCACGCCGTATTTGCGCGCCAGCGCCGGCTTCAGCTCCGGGTCCACAAACTCGAAGCTGAGCTTATCGGTGTAATAGCGGTACTCCTCCAGCAGGTCGCGCAGGCGCTCGCGCCGCGTGTCGTTCGTCAGGAAGAAGCCGGTGATGGTGATGGGTTCGCGGATGCCCTTGAGGATCTGGATGGCCTGCGGCGAGACGGAATAGGCGCGCTCGGCCGTGAGGTCCCAGCGCAGGGAATGCCGGCTGGCCAGGAAATTGATCAGCACCAGGATGGCCAGGAAGGCGATGGTCATCAGGCCGGCGGAGCCGCCGTAGCGCGCCTGCCGGCCGCGCAGGGCCTGGCGGACGGCGGCCGGCCGCAGGAGGATGAACAGCACGCACAGCAGGGCGCCGGCGCCGATCAGCGCCAGGGCGATGATGGAGAACCGTCCCTGGATGAGGGCGGTCAGCAGGCCGGCCAGGACCAGGAGCAGGCCGGCGTACAGGGCGGTGCTGGGCGGGGGTGCAGAAAGCCGGCGCATGATTACCGCCACCTCCTTGTCTCCAGGATGCGGGTGGCCAGAAAGAGGCTGGCGGCGATGACGCTGAGGTGATAGACCACATGACGGGTGTCAATGATCCCCTTGGCGAAGTCCGCGATATGGCTGGAGAGCCCCAGGTACTGCAGGACATCGGCCAGCGGGCCGCTGACGAAGCCGGCCAGGGAAGGGATGAGCCACAGCAGGAGCGCCATACCGACGCCCAGCACGGCGGCCACGATCTGATTGCTGGTCAGCGCGGAAGCCAGGGTGCCCACACCCAGCAGGGAGCCGCCCAGCAGGATAATGCCCAGATAGGTGGTGAGGATGGGGCCCCAATCGGGCCGGCCGAACACCTCCAGCACCACCGGGTAATACAGCGTGGGCACCAGCATCAGCAGGTAAAAGGCCAGGCTGGCCAGGTATTTGCCCAGGATGATCTCCCCATCGCGCACTGGCGCGGTGACCAGAAGCTCGATGGTGCCACTGCGTTGTTCCTCCGCCAGCAGGCGCATGGTGAGCAGGGGAAGCACGAACAGCAGGACGATGAGGGCACTGCCGCCGAAGAGCGGGCGCAGGGAGGCCTGTCGGGTGACGAAGAGGATGACGCTGAAGAAATAGCCCAGCACCACCAGCATGGCGGCGGTGACCACATAGGCGATGGGGGAGATGAAATATGCTTCCAGCTCTCGTCTGGCGATCAGGAAGGCATTGCGCATAGCGGGTCTTCTGCCTCCACGGTCAGCGGCCGGCCGGCGCCTGGTCTGGGCGCGGCTCGTCGCTGGTGAGCTGGAGGAATATCTCCTCCAGGCTGATGCGTTCCCGCCGCAGTTCGAGGAGCTGCCAGCCCTTTTGCACGACGAATTGGGCCAGGCCGGCGCGGATGTCACTGCCGAGGGTGCAGGTCACCTGATAGGCGTTATCCCCCAGGGGGCGCACGTCCTGCACGTGCGGCAGGCTCAGCAGGCCGGCGGTAATCTCCTCGGAAGGCGCGCCGGCGACCTCCACATACAGCAGTTCGCCCCCTTTGAGGCGAGCGCGCAGACGGTCGCGGGTATCCTCCGCCACAATGCGCCCCTCGTGGATGATCATCACCCGCTGGCAGACGTGCTCCACCTCGGAGAGGATATGGGTGCTGAGGATAATGGTGTGGTCGCGGCCCAGCTCGCGGATCAGGTCGCGCACCTCGATGATCTGGGCGGGGTCCAGCCCAACGGTGGGCTCGTCCAGGATCAGCACCTCGGGGTCGTGCACCAGGGCCTGGGCCAGTCCCACGCGCTGGCGGTAGCCGCGGGAGAGTTTGCCGATAGGGCGGTCGGCCATATGGGCGACCTGACAGCGTGCCATGACCTCATCCACCCGCTGTTTGCGCCGGCGCGCCGGCCCCACCCCCCGCAGGGCGGCCATGAACTCCAGGTAGGCGCGCACGCTCATCTCCGGGTAGAGCGCCACCGATTCGGGCAGATAGCCGATATGCCGGCGGGCTTCCAGCGAATGCTCGACGACGTCGTAACCCGCCACCACGGCCTTGCCGGCGGAGGGGGGCATATAGCCGGTGAGGATGCGCATGGTGGTGGTTTTGCCGGCGGCGTTCGGCCCCAGGAATCCCAGCACCTCGCCGGCGGCCACATCGAACGACACGTCCTGGATGGCCGGCAGACTGCCGTAATATTTGGTGAGCCCGCGCACGGTGATCATGGGATACACTGCCCTTGTCGGATGCTGTGGCCAGTATGGCGCCGGCAGATTAACCCAAGATTAAATTCCCATCCCTTTGTTATTCCTTGAAGTCGTACACCCCCTCATGCTGGGGCCAGGAGCGCCCGCACGCCGGGCAGTGGAGGCCGGTCGGCGCCGGCTCCAGGCCGCTGTTGCAGGCCAGACAGCGGAACAGGGGTTCCGCGGTGAAGGGCTGGGGGTCCCCGGTGGGACGCAGGCGCACTATGACGCTGGGAGCGATGGGGTATGCGCCGCCTGGGCGCTGGAGCCACCCGTCCAGGCG
>JAPWUQ010000201.1 GCA_028275445.1 Anaerolineae bacterium
GTCAATAACACCAGGTCATCCTTCGCAATGCGCCGAAAGGTGGAGCGCGCCAGGATAGGCCGGCTGTTGGGGCCGGAGGCGACAATGGTATCGATCCCCGTTCCCTCGGCGCCGGCGCGGCGCATCGCCGCCTCGATCTCCGCCGCCACCTCCCGCTCCGTCACGCCTGCCTCCACCGCCGCAATGCCGGCCTGTATGCCGGCCTCCGCAATGCGGTACGCGTAGCGGATAACCTCTATCTCCGCCGGCGATTTCCGCGCCCGCAGGCCGCATAGGGCATTTTCTACGTCCACAAACTCCACCCTGGGCAGGGCAGACTCCAGGGCATGCAGAATATCGGCGCTCATGATCCCCCGTCCGCCCAGCCCAACCCGCCGCACCGCCGTCACATCCGCCACAAAGCCGGCGATGATCTCTGCCAGCCCCTGGGGATGGGAGTATGGGTAATCCTCGTCCGGATGGGTCAGCTCCTGCAGGACGCGGACGTCGGGCATCCGGCCGGCGAGAAGGGCGTACTGCTCGCTTTCCGGCCCCACCAGCAGTGCCGGCATCCCCCGCCGCGGCATCAGCACCAACGCCGGCTCAAAATGCACCGGGAAATTCGCCAGCCAGCGGGCATGGGCCGGGCCGGCGGTCGCCCGGTCGTCCGCATAGGCCACCAGCAAATCGAGGCCGGCCTCCTCCATCATACTCTGCACCCTTGCCCAGCGCTGGGGATATTCTTCTGCCGGGATCATGGGCATCTTCTCTTGCGGAAACATGCTGGATTCTCCTTTACAATACTGTTCGACCGCTTCTCAACCCATATTGTAGCACAAGCCGCAAAATGGGGCGCGGTGCTGGAACCGCGGCGGCCCAGCCCCTGATCATTCACGAGCCACGATTTGCCAGGTTGGCCGGGGACTCATACAATGGCCTGTATCGACCGAGACAACCTTGTAGTGGAGCGGAGAATGGCTGGCCTTTCATCTTCTCCCAACCGGCGCGCCTACGGCATCGCCGCCCTTCTGGCGGCAGTGCTGTTATGGGGCTCTACCTTCATCATCACCAAACTCATCCTGCAGTCCATCGGGCCGTTTGCCCTCACCTTCCTGCGCTTCTTCATCGGGTTTCTCGGACTGCTCCCGTTCGCGCTGCGCCAGGGGTTCCGCCCCCGGCTCATCTTCCAGCCGGCCTTCCTGCTCTTCGGCCTGACCGGCATCGCCCTCTTCTACAGCCTGCAGAACCTGGGGCTGGTGTACACCTCCGCCGGCAATGCCTCCCTCATCGAATCCAGCATCCCGGCCGTGACCGCCCTCCTGTCCGTGTGGTTCCTGCGCGAACGCCTGCCGGTATGGCGGTGGATGGGCATCGGCTTGAGCATCGCCGGCGTGGTCCTGGTAAGCTCATCCAGCCCATTGGGCGCCGGCTCCCTGCTGGGAGACGCCCTGGTCTTCGGCGCGGTGCTGGCCTTCGCGGTCTATACCATACAGGGCCGGCGGTTAGTCCTGGACCATCCCCCGGTGGTCACCACGACCGCCAGCTTCGGCGCCGGCCTGCTGTTCCTCCTGCCCGGTCTGCTCTGGGAAAGCACTGCCGCCGGGCTTCCTCATCTGGGTATTTCCGGATGGGCGGTTCTTCTCTATCTCGGGCTGGGCACATCCGCTCTACCGATGTTTCTCTGGAACTACTCCCTCCAGTCGCTGAACGCCTCTGAGGCCGCGCTGTACACCAGCCTGGTGCCCGTCGCCGGCCTGGCCTTCGCCGTGCTCTTCGGTGAAGGCGTGCGTCTGCTTCAGCTCCTGGGCGGCGCCATGGCCATCGCCGGCGTCTGGCTCGGCCACCACTCTGCCTCCGCAGTTCATTCACTGCAACCCGACGCTTCTTCCCTACAGGCGGCTGTGCGAAATGAAAGAACCCTCTGAACCCCGCCAGAAAGTGCTGTGGATCAAGCCCGAATACCTGCAGGAAATCCTCGCAGGCCGCAAGACCATCGAGGTGCGGGTGGGCTATTCCAACATCCGCCGGCTCCAGGCCGGCGATATCCTCCTGCTCAACCAGGAACATCCGTACCGCATCCGCCGCATCTGCATCTATCCCGACTTCGAGCGCCTGCTGGCGCAGGAGCCGGCGGACCGCATTGCTCCAGGCCTGTCCGCGCAGGAACTCTTATCCGCCCTGCGGGCGCTCTATCCCCCCGAAAAAGAGGCGCTGGGTGCGGTCGCCATCGAGCTGGAGCCGGCGTCCCCTATCCGATGACCCTCCCTGTAAGGTGACGGCCATCTGGCCTGGCCCTTAACACCCGTCCGCCTGAACATTTGCCAGATTCCCCCGCCTGTGTTAGACTTTTCGGATGATACCTGTTCTGCCAGAACCGGTATTCCAACGCAGTGCTCCCTGGGAGAGGCTATGCGCGTCCTGTTCGTCGTAGATCAGATAGACTATGAGCCTCACGGCATTATGCATTTGTCCAGCGCGCTGAAGGCCGCCGGCCACGAGGTTCGCCTGGCCATCGCCGCCTACCAGGACCCGGTGAAAGTCGCCCAGGAGTGGCGGCCCGGCATCGTCGGATTCAGCGTCATTACCGGTTCCCACCGCAAATACCTCGAACTCAATCGGCGTATCAAAGAGGCTGTGCCGGTCTTCTCCGCCTTCGGAGGACCGCATCCTACGTTCTTCCCGGAAATGATCGAAGCAGATGGGGTGGACGGCATCTGCATCGGCGAGGGCGAAGAGGCGCTGGTGGACCTGGCCAATGCCCTGGACGCCGGCACCTTCGAACCCACGATCCCCAACTGGCACTTCAAATGGAACGGCGAGATCGTGCGGAACCCCGTGCGCCGGCTGCAAGCCGACCTGGACGCGCTCCCCCCACCCGACCGCGCCCTCATTTACGACGCAGACCCGGTCTCGCGCGCCAGCCGCATCAAACACTTCATCGCCGGCCGCGGCTGTCCCTACCGCTGTACCTACTGCTTCAATCACGCCCTGCTGGAGCTCTATCGCGGCAAAGGCCCTTTCGTCCGCCTGCGCTCGGTGCCCAGTGTGTTGGAGGAGGTCAAGCGGGTGCGCGAGCGCTATGGCCTGGAGTTCGTCGTCTTCCTGGACGACACGTTTATCCTCAACCGCAAATGGCTGCGCGAGTTTACCGAGCTGTACCCGCGCGCAGTCGGCCTGCCCTTCTTCTGCAACGTGCGCGCCAACCTGGTGGACGAGGAGATGGTACAGCTTCTTGCCCGCGCCGGCTGTCATTCCGTCAGCATGGGCGTGGAGGTCGGGAACGAGCAGGTGCGCAACGAACTGCTGAAGCGCGATATGACGCGCGAGCAGATTTTGAACGCGGCGCGCCTGCTCCGCCAGGCCGGCATCCAGTTCACCACCACCAACATGATCGGCCTGCCCAACACCACGTTCGAGAACGACCTGGAAACCCTGGACCTCAATATCGAATGCAAGCCGGCCTACGCCCATGTCATGATCTTCCAGCCCTACCCCCGCACCGCGCTGGGTGAATATACGCGTGAGCATGACCTGATGTACGGCTCCTTTGACGACTTCGGCGAGGTGGCCTGGGACGATTCGGTGCTGAAGTTCTCGCCCGAACACAAGCGCAAACTGCGCAATCTCCAGCGCTTCTTCGCCATACTCGTGGAATGGCCGGCCCTGCGCCCTTTCGTAGAGCGCTTTCTGCTGAACCTGCCGACCAACTGGTTCTACTGGCTTCTCTATAAGCTCTGGAAGGGCTATGCGTTGAAACAGCGCGTGCATCCCGTGCGGCTCTCCCTCAAAGAAACGTTCCTGCTGGCCTGGCACTTCCTGCGCATCAAGTCATAGGCGGAAAGGGCCTGTGATGAGCCTGGCCTGTCCTATCTCCTCTGCCTCTCGCCGCATCTATGCCCGGCTCCCCCGCTGGACATGGGGGCTGGCCGGCGTCATCCTGCTGGGACTGCCGGCCCTTATCCCGTTATGTCAATCCGGCTACTTCTCCTCCCACGACGGCCTGCTTCACCTGTACCGGCTGATGGGATTGGACGGGGCCGTGCGCGCCGGCGTGCTCTACCCGCGCTGGTTCCCCGACTTCGCCTTCGGCTACGGTCACCCTATCCTCAACTTTTACGGGCCGCTTTCCTATTACACTGCCCTGTGGTTCCGGGGCCTCGGCATGGGGTTGATCCCCGCCATGAAAGCCACCTATGCCCTCGCCGGCCTCGCCGCCGGCGCGGCCATGTACGCCTTCGCCTATGAGAGCCTGCATGGAAGGGTCCTGCCGGCCGTGGTCGCCGGCGCGGCCTATATGTACATCCCCTACCACCTGGCTGACCTGTACGTGCGCGGCGCTATCGCCGAATCGCTGGCCTTCGTCTGGTTCCCGCTCATCCTCTGGGGGTGGGAGCGCATCCTGCGGCGCCGTCGGGCCGGCGTCCCCCTGCTGGGAGTCAGCCTGGCCGGCCTCATCCTCACCCACAGCCTCTCGCTGGTCTTCTTCGGCCCGTTCCTGGCGCTCTACATGCTGATCACGCTCCTCTCCCATCGGCAGGGGGCAATTTCCCTGATCCGCCATGGGCTGACGGCCGGCCTGCTGGGCCTGGGGTTGAGCGCCTTTTACTGGCTCCCTGTCCTGCTGGAGAGCCAGTACGTGGGGCTGGCCGGCGGCGCTTCCGCCGGCTATCAGCGCCACCTCGCCCCCATCGCCGGCGCCCT
>JAPWUQ010000202.1 GCA_028275445.1 Anaerolineae bacterium
GCACCTGCATCCGTTTGCCCCGCAGGCCCTGGCGGATCCGCTCCAGCCGGGCCTTGACCACATCCACCGCCGGCGCGGACAGCCACTGGAACGGCGTATGCGGCTTAGGCACGAAGGGGGTCACATTCACCACGATCTGATGAGGGAACTGGCCGGCGGTGCGCTGTACCAGCTCGATCAGCGCATCCACATCCGCCTCTCCCTCCCCCGGCAGACCCAGCATGAAATACAGCTTCAACTGGGTGAAGCGGCGCTCTGCCGCCATGGCGGCAGAGCGCAAGATATCCTCTTCGGAAATGCCCTTGCCGATGGCGTCGCGCAGTCGCTGAGAGCCGGCCTCCGGCGCCAGCGTCACCGTACGGGTTTGACTGCGCGCCAGGGCATCCAGCACTTTGGGCGACAGGGTATCCGCCCGCAGGGAGGAAACCGAAACCTCGACCTTGCGCGCCATCAGCTCATCCATGAGGGCGTCAATATGGGCATAATCGGAGACGGCGGCGCTGATGAGGCCCACCCGCCGGCGGTGATGAAGCCCTTCCTCAATCGCCTGCATCACCACGGGGAAAGAGCGTTGCCGCCACGGCCGGCTAGTATAGCCGGCCAGACAGAAATGGCACCCCCACCGACACCCGCGTGCCAGCTCCACCAGATGCATGAAGCCGAACTCGGCCGCCGGCGTCCACAGCACGGAACGCGTGGGGAAGCGGTCCACATCCTTCAGCCACAGCCGGCGCACACGAGACCCCCGCCCGTGCACTTGGGGCACATAGACCCCCTCCAGCCGGCTCAGCCGTTCCAGCAGGCGGGCGCGGTTCCCCATCTCCGCATTCAGCACCTCCACCAACGGGCCGATGACTTCCTCCGCCTCGCCAATGACGAAGGCGTCGAAAATCGGTGCCAGGGGCATGGGGTTGGCGCTCACCGCCGGCCCGCCGGCGATGAGAATGGGATCCTCATCGCCGCGCTCTTCTGCCCAAATGCTGGTCATCCCACAGCGGCGGAGCAGGTTCACCGCCCGCAAATAATCCAGCTCGAACGAGAGGGAGAAGGCCAGGACGGCAAACTCGTCCAGCCGGCGCTGGCTCTCCATGGAAAGCGGGGGCGGGGAGTCATCCCACTGTTCATCATCAAACACCCGCTCGCAGACCACGTCATCGCGGAGGTTCAGAAGGTGATAAATGGTCTGAAAACCCAGGCTCGCCATACCGACGGCGTAGGTGTTGGCATAGACCAGCGCGACGGGCAGTCGGCCGCCCCAATCCTTCACCACCGCGCCGATCTCCCGCTGGAGAAGCCGCCGGCGAGCCTCAATCTCTTTCCACATGTCGTTCACCCGATGGAGCGCCAGAGACGCGCGATCAATCCCGGCAGGCCGGTGGACTCCAGCCAGTACCACAGCCGGTATGCCCAGACGCCGATCTCCCCTTCGGGATAGATGACGTCCAGGATAATCAGGCCGGCCTCGCGCGCCGCATAGTACGCCCGCCAGTGCAGGGGAATGCTCCGCACATCCGTCGAAGTGGGGCTGGAAAAGGCCTGTACGCCGGCGCGGCGGAAGAGCAGGACGCCCCGCAGGAGATGCAAGGGATGGCTGACCACCAGCACGCTCCTCCAGCCGTGCTCGCGCATCACGCTCACTGCCCGCCGCACATCTTCACGCGTATTATTGGAGCCGCCGGCGACCAGGATGGCTTCCTCCGGCACCCCCATGGCGACAGCGGTGCGGCCGGCGACCTCCGCCGCCGAGAAGGGATCGCCGGCCACCCCGCCGGTGGTGATGATGGCCGGCGCCCAGCCCTCCTGATACAGCCGCACCGCCTTTTCCGTGCGCGGCAGGAGGTTCGGGCCTGGTTCCCCGCTCGGCAGGACCTGCGCGCCGAGAATGACAATGGCATCCGCCGGCCGGGTCTGGTCCACGCGGCCGAAGCGGTCCACCGCCAGGCACAGGATGGCAAAGCCCACGCCGGCCAGTATAATGACCAGCAGAACTGCCCGGACCAGCCATTTTCCGAGCTTACTCAGGAAATGGCGCACGCCGCGCACGGTCGGTATACTCTCCTGGATAATTTCCCCCGCATTATAGCACCCGCCGGCAGGAATGCCAAGGACGCGAAAGGCCTTCCGCCGGCGCCGGCGGAAGGCCTCACGGCGATTCCTACGCGAGGATTACGCGCACTGGGAATAGCCGCAGTTGCGGCACACCGCGCACCCCTCGCCAATCTCCAGCAGGTTCCCGCACTCCGGGCACTCGGGCGACAGGTCCAGCTTGGTATGGATGCGCACGGTAGAAGTGCCGTTGCCGCCGTGGGTTTCCACATAGCGCTCCAGCGCCTTGCCGATGGCATCCGCGCAGGAGAGGATGGAGCTGCCGTTGTGCCAGGAAGGTGAGGGACAGCGGATGCCCTTGAGCTGGTCGTAGATTTCCTCGGTGGCGACGCCAGAGCGCAGGGCCAGGGAGATCAGCCGGCCGATGGCCTCCGACTGCGAAGCGGTGCACCCGCCCGATTTGCCCATCTGGATGAAGACCTCGCACAGGCCGGCCTCATCCTCGTTGATGGTCACGTACAAGTTGCGCCCGCATCCCAGCGGGATTTTCTCCGTGATGCCGCGGGTGACCGCCGGCCGCGGCCGCGGTACGCGCTTCTCGGGACGCTCCCTCTCCGCCGGCGGCTTCTCCGTCACCTTGGCGCCCACATTGAGCACCTGTGTCTCACGGCTCCCCTCACGGTAAATGGTCAGCCCCTTGCATCCCAGCCGGTAGGCCAGCAGATACGCCTCCTCGATCTCCTTCGGCGTCGTCTCAAAGGGGAAGTTGATCGTCTTGGAGACGGCATTGTCCACCCACTGCTGGAACGCCGCCTGCATGCGGATATGCCACTCGCCGGCGATGTCCCGCGCCGTCACGAAGATGCGCTGGAACTCGCGCGGCACGTCTGGGTCGCCCTGCACGGAGCCGGTCTCCGCCACCCGCCGCACCAGCGCCGGCGAGTAGAAGCCCTCCTGCCGGGCGATCTCCTCAAACAGCGCGTTCATCTCCGGCAGTTCGTCGGCATCCAGGACATTCTTGCGGGTATATGCCAAGGCGAAGAGCGGCTCGATGCCGCTGGAGACGCCGGCGATGATGCTGATGGAGCCGGTCGGGGCGATGGTGGTCGTCGTGGCGTTGCGGATGCCGCGCCGGGCGATCTCGCGCCGCAGTGCCTCCCAATCGAAGGCCGGCGCATCGGACAGCACCAGCGGCATGGTGGCCGGCTGTCCCTCCGCCCCGCGGAACGGCAAGCGCCCCTGCGACAGCACCGATTCCTTGAAGGCCGGGAAGCTCCCCCGGTTCACCGCCAATTCCATTGATTTCTCATGGCTCCAGTAGGCGATGGCCTCCATCACCTTGGCGCCGACGGCCGCCGCTTCCTCAGAATCATACGGGATGCCCAGCTTTATGAGCATATCCGCGAAGCCCATCACCCCCAGCCCGATCTTGCGGGTCAGCTTGGTAGCCTCTTCAATCTGCGGCAGGGGGAAGCGGTTGACCGTGATCACATTATCCAGGAAGTGCACCGCGGCATAGGTCACCTCGCGCAGGCGCTCCCAGTCAATGCGGCGGTCGGGTGTCACCATGCGCAGCAGGTTGATGGAACCCAGGTTACAGCTCTCATTGGGCAGGAGCGGCTGTTCGCCGCAGGGGTTGGTGCTCTCGATGGCGCCGAGATGGGGCGTGGGGTTGTACTGGTTCATGCGGTCAATGAAGATGACGCCCGGCTCGCCGTTGGTCCATGCCGCCTCGACGATGGCGTTGAAGACCTCGCGGGCGTTGAGATGCCCGACGACTTCGCCGTTGCGCGGGTTGATCAGAGGATAGTCCTCGCCGGCCTCCAGCGCCCGCATGAACGCATCGGTCACCGCAACGGAGATGTTGAAGTTGGCCAGCACCCCCTCCGTGCTCTTACAGCGGATGAAGCTCATGATATCAGGATGGTCGACGCGCAGGATGCCCATGTTGGCACCCCGCCGGCGCCCGCCCTGCTTGATCACGTCGGTGGCGGTATCAAACACCCGCATGAACGAAATGGGGCCGCTGGCCACCCCGCCGGTCGAGCCCACGATATCGCCGGCCGGCCGCAGGCGCGAGAACGAGAAGCCTGTCCCGCCGCCGGATTTGTGGATCAGCGCGGTGGCTTTGATGGCATCAAAGATGCTGTGCATGTCGTCTTCCACCGGCAGGACGAAGCAGGCGGAAAGCTGGCCCAGCTCCGTGCCGGCGTTCATCAATGTGGGGCTGTTGGGGAGGAAGTCCGTGCTCGCCATCAGGGCGAAGAACTCCTCCGCCCGTCGGGTCACATCCGCGGCCATATCATACAGGCGGTCCGCCGCAGCCACAGTATTCGCAACCCGCGCGAACATTTCCTCGGGCGTCTCACACGGTTCTCCGCGCGCATCCTTGCGGAGGTAGCGGTGCTTCAGCACCTTCAACGCATTGGCGGAAAGCTGTACAGTGGTGATCGTTTTCATGTTCCCCCCTATTTCCATCCCATTTCATCAATGTCGTACAGCAGAGACAGGAATCCCAACCGCAGACGAGCCGGCTCCCGCCGGCGGCTGTCCACCCGGCAGTCTAATCCAGGGGCGGTATTGGATGGGCGAAGTTATTCGAGGAGGCGGTCGATTTCCCG
>JAPWUQ010000203.1 GCA_028275445.1 Anaerolineae bacterium
CGCGGGTCATGCTCGGCGTTGGTGGTGCGGAGCGGCCGGCCTCCTTCGAGGACATGGCGTACGATCGTCTCGCTGGGCTGTTCGCGGTCCGCGGCTTCTGGCGGGTAGCGGTGGGAAACCGTGAATGCCGGCTTACCCTGCCGGCCGGCCAGGATGCAGAAGCCGCGCTCCGCTTTCGTCAGCTCGACGGCGCGTTCCAGGGTGGAAAGGATGACCTCATCCACGTCCTCGAACGCGGCCAGGTCCTCACAGGATTTCAATATGGTGTAATAGGCTCGTTCCCTTTGCGAGAGGGATATGACCTGTTGGCGGACCAGGTGCAGTAGGGAAAGCAAATGCCGGCGCTGTTCCTCGGGAATCTCATCCAGGCCCAGCACCTGGTGTTCGAGGGTATCGAGATGCCCCTGTACGCAGTCTGATGTGCTCATGATGGTTCCCTCAAGCGGCCTCCCGGCCGGATATTTCCTTATTGGCTGTCCGATGTAAACCGATGCTCCCCTTTCCTGCCGGCGCGGGGGGCGGAGGATGGGACAGTTCCTTTCCCCACCTGGCGCAAGCAGTGCTTTGATTTGACAAACTGCCCAGAATCAGTATATATTGGGTAACGGTACGGCGCATTCGTCTAGCGGCCTAGGACATCGCCCTCTCAAGGCGAAGATCGGGGGTTCGAATCCCCCATGCGCTACCAGCAAAAGCCCGCCGGCCGGCGGGCTTTTTGTTATTCCCCCCGGCCCAAGATGGGCAGCCAGGCGCGCGGCGGCAGGGATGGCGCCGGCGAACTGGTCGCGGTCGCCGCGGCGGTGGCGGTCGGGGTGGGGGACGCCGGCTGGGTTGCCGTCGGTGTCGGTGTCATGGTCGCCGTCGGTGTCATGGTGGCCGTCGGCGTAGAGGTCATGGTCGGCGTCGGGCTGGCGGTCGCGCTCGGCGTCCAGGTCGCGGTCGGTGTGGGACTGCCGGCCGGCAGGCCGGGGTAATACTGCCATATCCCCAGGCCGCGCGTCCCGGCCAGGAGCACCGGGTTGGCGGGATAATTCGGCGCCAGGGCCAGTGCTCCGACGGAAACCCCCTGCCAGGCGGAATCGCTGATGTTCTGCCAGCTCACGCCGCCGTTGCGGCTGACATACACGCCGGCGTTGGTGCCGGCGTACAGCGGACCGGCCGGCCAGTCCGGCGCCAGCACCAGCGCCCGCACGGCGGCCCCAGGGAAGGGGCTTACATTCACCCACGAATTCCCGCCGTCCATGGACTTGCGCAGGCCGATGGGGCTTTCGCCGCCGGCGAACAGCGTGTTATCCACCTCGTAGCGCGGGGAAACGGCCACGGTGTTCAGGCCCACCAGCGAACCAGCCTGCCCCGGTGTGTTCCATGTCCATCCGCCGTCTGTGGATTTATAGAGGCCGGAGAACTGGGTGGCGGCGAAGACAGTGCGGTCGCGGCTGTACGCCGGCGAGAAGACCAGCTTCGTGACCATGCTCGGGCCACTACCGCTCCGCATCCAATGTTCGCCGGCATCGGTCGAGCGGAAGATGCCGCCGGCAGTGGCCACCAGGATACAGCGCGTTGAGGCAAAGTCCGGCGCGAAGGCGATGTCCGCGATGCTCAGGTTCTCCAGGCCGGCGTTGGCCGGCGACCAGGTGGTGCCGGCGTCGGTCGAGCGGAACAGCCCGCGCTCCGGCGTCCCCACCAGGATGAGCCGGTCGGAGGCGAAAGACGGCGAGAATGCCACGACGCTGATCTCCGCCCCCATTTCCGCAGAGATGAGTTGGGACCAGGACGCGCCGGCGTTCGACGAACGAAACAGGCCGGAATGGTCACTGCCCACCATGATCAGGGGGCTGGAGGCATAATTGGGCGCCATCGCGATACTGCCGACGCTGACGTTGGCCAGGCCGGTGCTGGCCGGCACCCAGCGCGCCGCCGCCGTGGTGGTTTTAAAGACGCCTCCCCCCTCACTGCCGGCGAACAGCGTGTTGTCCACGGAGAAATTGGGCGAAATGGCCAGGACGTTGATGCTGTCCAGCGTCTCGCTGATGCCGTTGCTCAGGTAAGTCCAGGATGCCCCGCCGTCCGTGGAGGCGTATACCCCCTTCCAGGTGGCGGCATAGAGCCGGCGGTCGACACCCTGCCCAAAGCCCGGTGAGATGGCCAGGTCCCGCACGGCCCAGGTATCCAGCCCGCCGGCCGGCATAGGCTCCCAGCTATTCCCCTCATTGACCGAGCGATACAGGCCGTGATGCTGGGTGCTGGCGATGAGGGTGCGGCCGGCCGTCGCCGGCGCCAGCACCAGCGCGGTGAAATCGTTATTGACCATCCCTTCCGTCTGCAGGGTCCAGGTGGCGCCGGCGTCGGTGGAGCGGTAAATGCCGCCCCAGGTGATGACCGCCCAGATGGTGCGGTCACTGGCGTACTGCGGCGAGAAGAGAAACTTGACCACTGCCCGGCGGTGCCACATGGTATTGGGCCAATGGGCGCCGTTGTCATAGGAGACGAAGATGCCGGCGTTGAGAAACCCCAGCACGATGGTGGGGTCTGATGGATACTGCGGGGACAGCCCGATGGCGGTCAGCGGCATGGATGAAGGGCTGGCGAGTTCCTGCCAGGTAGTGCCGGCATCGGTGGAGCGGAAGAGCCGGCCGCTTTCTGTGCCGACGAACAGGGTGCGGTCCGTGGAAAAGCGCGGCGAGATGGCCATGGAGCGGATGTGCAGGTCCGTCAGTCCTTGGTTGACAGCGTTCCAGGAGTCGCCGGCGTTCAGGGAGCGGTAGACCCCGCCGGCCTCGGTGCCGGCGAACAGGGTGCGGTCCTGTGCGAATTGGGGGGAAACCGCCAACGTTCGGATCACGCCGCCCCACAGCCCCTGGGTCAGCGGCGCCCATGCCTCGCCCTGGGCACGGCCGGCGAGGGGAAAGAGGGACATTCCCAGGCCGGCCAGCAGAAATAGCAGAATGCCCAGCCCCAGGGCGGGTCGCTTCCAGTTCAAGCCCATGGAATGATACAGCTCCTTTGGTAAGAGTTCCTCCAGCGTTGCGCCGGCCCGGTCAGGGAACAGCCTGCGGCAACATATTCATTATATCACACCATGGAGAGGGCGCCAAAGCGGGAAAGGCGGGCCGGCGCTTTTCCCCTTCCCCCCGTTTTGTGGTAAAATAGGGGGATGGAAAGAAGGAGCGCAGAAGATTATGGGCGTCATTGATACCCTGTCGGCCGGCTATCGCGTCATTGCGCGCCGCTGGTGGCTCCTGGCGATCCCCGTCCTGCTGGACCTGTTCCTGTGGATGGGGCCGCGGTTAGGGGTGGCGGGTGTGGTGCGGGATCTTTCCGTAGCCATCAATCCGCCGGCTCAGCTCGGCCAGGAGACGGCCGGCGCGCTACAGCAAATCCAATACATCCTGGACCAGCTCGCACGGGCCAACCTGTGGATACTGCTGGCCTGGGGCATTCCGGGCATCCCGAGCCTGATCGCGGCCGTGGCGCCCGGCGGGTTGGCCGCGCCCATCACCGCCGGCGTCATCCAGGTAGGCACGGCCCCGCAGGCCCTGGGGCTGGCGCTCGCCCTGGTGTTAGTGGGTGTCCTGCTGTCCAGCGTATATGTGGCCGGCGTCGGCAGTGCGGTGCTCCAGGAGTTTGAGCCGGGAGCACCCCGCAGGCCTTTCGGCCGGCTGGTGCTCTCCACCTGGGGCCAGCTCCTGCTCTTCCTGCTTGTCATCCTGTTTGTCGCCTTGATGTTCAGCGTGCCGCTCATGCTGTTGGGCGGCCTGCTGGCGCTGGTAAACCCATCGGTGGGCATGGCTACGCTGAACCTGTTTTCCCTGTTGATGCTCGCCGTGGGCGTATGGATGGCGGTCTATCTCTTTTTCGCTGTGGATTCCATCGTCCTCAACGGCGTGCACATCCTGCGGGCCATGTGGAACAGCGCCAACGTGGTACTGCGCAATTTCTGGCCGGCGCTGGGCCTGATCATCCTGATCCAGGTCATCAGCGTGGGCATGTCGCTCATCTGGAAGCAGTTGACATTTTCCCCGTGGGGGACGGCTTTCGCCATCCTGGCCAACGCCTTTATCAGCACCGGCCTGGTGGCTGCCAGCTTCATTTTCTATCTGGATCGGTTCAAGCGCTGGCAGACCCAACAGCAGGCCGCTCTGCTGGCCTGGCGCCGATGGCAGGAGAGCCAGTTCCCCCCGCAGGACCAGGATAATAATAACGACGAAGGAGAGGGTTTGTGACGGATCAGACATCGCAGACCTACGACGCCAGTGCCATTCAGGTGCTGGAAGGGTTGGAGGCGGTACGCCGGCGCCCCGGCATGTACATCGGCTCCACCGATGTGCGCGGCCTGCACCACCTGGTCTATGAGGTGGTGGACAATGCCGTGGACGAGGCGCTGGCCGGCGCCTGCAACCGCATCAATATCATCATCCATGCCGATAACTCGGTCACCGTCGAGGATAACGGCCGCGGCATCCCGGTGGACATCCACCCCCAGACCGGCAAATCGGCGCTGGAGGTGGTGATGACCATGCTGCATGCCGGCGGCAAGTTCGGCGGCGGCGGATACAAGGTTGCCTCCGGCCTGCACGGCGTGGGCGTGTCGGCTGTGAACGCGCTGTCGGAATGGCTGGTGGCCGAGGTGC
>JAPWUQ010000204.1 GCA_028275445.1 Anaerolineae bacterium
TCGGACACCCCGATATCGCGCGGGTTGGTCAGCAGGCAGGGGTCTTTCACCGCGTTCTGGCTCAATCGGGGAATATCCTCTACGCCAAGGCCAATTTCGCGCAGGCTGTTGGGGATACCAAGGTCCTCATTGAGCTGACGCACAGCGCAAATGGCCCGCGCCGCGGCCTCGCGCCGGCTCAAGCCGGCCACGTTCTCCCCCATCGCTACCGCGATGTCCATGAAGCGGTCCACCGCCGCGATCAGGTTGTATTCCATCACATACGGGAGCAAAATGGCATCCACCGCGCCGTGGGGCATATCGCGCAGTCCGCCCAGTTGATGCGCCATGGCATGCACCGCGCCTAAAATGGCGTTGGAAAAGGCCAGGCCGGCCTGCAAAGATGCCATTGCCATGGCCTCTTTGGCATGCAGATTGTTCTGGCTGGCCACAGATTCCCTCAGGTTGCCGGCGATGAGCCGAATGGCGTTCAAGGCCAGCACATCGGTCAAGGGTGTTGCGGCCGATGACACATAGGCCTCCACCGCATGCGCCAGTGCATCCATGCCGGTATTGGCGGTGAGCATCGCGCCTTTGGTGGTGAGGAGAAGAGGGTCAACGATAGAAATATCCGGCACCAGGGATTTGCTGACCAGCACCATCTTGACCTTGCGCTTCGTGTCCGTGATGACCGCGAACTGGGACACATCGGCACCGGTGCCGGCAGTAGATGGGATCATAATCATCGGCGGGAGCGGACGAGAGACCTTGTCCACCCCTTCGTAGTCGTGGATGCGGCCGCCGTTGCTGACCAGCACAGCGATGCCCTTGGCGGCATCGATGGGACTGCCTCCGCCCAAGCCGACGATGGCGTCACAGCCGGCCGCCAAATACTGCTTTGCGCCTTCCTCAACCTCATAGTCCTTGGGGTTGGGGGTGACCTGGCTCCACAGCTCGAAATTCATCCCCCAATCCTTCAGGACAGCAACGGCTTTGTCCACCCAGCCGGCGCGCCGCAAGCCCTCATCGGTGACCAGAAATATCTTTTCGGCCCCCAACCGTTGAGCGCTCTCGGCGATCTGTCCCAGAGACCCTGGGCCGAAAATCACCTCTGGCATCACAAACTTGCAGATTTTCATCTTGGCCTCCAATTCTGCGCGCCGCCCGGGGAACCTATTATCATTATACTCCATTGCTGGAACCGGGACAATAGGTTCGCGCGAAAAGAGAACAGCCAATCCCCCTGCCGTGGAACACAGGGGACAAAAGTCATGTTATGGCAAGCCCCACCTCCCCTTGCCAGCCGGCGGATATGTATGTTACAATAGAACAAGCAACGGCACAGGGTTGGACCATAGACGCAGGAAGAAGGAGAGCCATGGGGGCGGCCGGCCCAGGCGGGTCCATTTCCCTTACCTACATCACGCGCTTGCTCCAGAACGATCGCGTTGTCGGACTCCTGATACTGGAGTTCCTGCTCCTCGCCCTGGTCATGGCGCTGAACGAGTGGAGACACGGCACGCACACCGAGGCGCGCCGGCTTTCCACCACCTTCGCCGCGCTGGCGGCTCTGCGCCTTCCACTCCTGATCCCAGGACTCCCCCAGGCCTTCCCGCCGGCCTACTCCCTCATCGAAGGCGTCAGCCTGATCCTGTTGGCCTGGTCCTTCTCCCGCTCCGCTTTCCATGACCACGAGCTGGCCGACCGGCTCCGCAATATCCTGCTCCTTGTCGCCGGCCTGGCCGCAGGGATATGGGTCGCGCAGTGGCTGTGGCCTGACGGCACGCGCGACAGCCCCATGGAATGGAGCACTATCGTCTGGCACCTGGCCACGGCCGGCCTGGCCGGGGTGACGACATGGTTCCTGGCCGCCAGCCGGCGCGAACATCGCGCTCTCCTCTCCCTGGCCTTCGGGCTCCTCACCCTGGGACATGCCGGCGTGGTGCTGGGATACCCCATCGCCCTGCGAGCCAGCAGCGCGCTGGTGTACCCGCTCTTCACCCTGGCGACCTACCAGATCATTACCGGAGACCTGCGGGCCTATGGGAGCGAGCTTCGCTCCCTCAGCCGGCGCTCCCTCGACCACACCAAAGAGCGCATACTGCTACTGGAACTGAGCCGGCTGGCGCGCTCTCCGCTCGATGAACTCACGTTGCTGAAAGTCGTGGCCGATTACAGCGGGCCGGTCTTCAACCTGGACGGCCTGGTTGTGCTCCTCAAGGATGAAGGGAACAGCTCCGAGGGCTGGCCCGTCGCGGCCCGCTACCAGTCCCTCAACGCCCAGCTCCCCGAGACGGCCCAGACCCATGTGTACCCGGACCAGCTTCCTCCACTGAAAGATGCGGTAGCGGAAGGCCGGCAGGTCCTGCTGACCGCCGCGGAGATGGACGAGGCCGGCAACCGCATCCGCATTGCCCTGCAGGAACTGCTGGGGCAGGCCCCGCTGGGCGAAGTGCTCATCCAGCCGATGCTGGCCGGCGAACAGGTTATGGGAGCACTCATTGGCAGTCGTCTCGCCGGCCATCCCCCTTTCACCAGCGAGGAATTCCAGCTCTTCGAAGCGGTCGCCGCCCTCTCCGCCGCCACCCTGCACCACCTGCGCACCTTCCAGAACCTCATCCAGGCGCACGCCCACCTGCAGAGCCTGAACGCCCAGCTCCAGGACGCCTATCAACATCTTCAGGACCTGGACCGGCTGAAATCGGCGTTCCTCGGCCTGGTGACCCATGAACTGCGCAGTCCCTTCGCCGGCATCGACCTTTCACTGCAGGTCCTGAAGCGCTACAGCAAGGAATGCCCCGAACCCGTACGTGAGCAGTTCGCACAGCTTGAGACCAACATTGGCGAGGCCAGCGGGAAGGTGGATGCGCTGGTGTCCTTCGCCAGCCTGCTGGGCCGGCAGGAACTGCTCACCACAGCACTGCTGGACTTCGCCGAGGTGGTGGACCAGGTGGTGTTGGTGCTGGGTCCGCTGGCGCAGTCGCGCCGGGTGATCCTGCGGGTCAGCGGCGGCCGGCCGGTGATCATCGAGGGCAATCTGGAGCGGCTGAGAGAAGCCCTCCAGCACCTGGTGCACAACGCCATCAAGTTCAATAAGCCAGGCGGACAGGTCTTCATCTCATATGAGATAGAGGGGGATATGCTGACCTGTCAGGTGCGGGACACCGGCCCCGGCATCCCCCCGGAACAGCTCTCCTCCATCTGGCAGGGCTTCTATCAGGCCAGCGACCCCGTTCGCAGGGGGGTGGAAGGTCTGGGGCTGGGACTGGCCCTGGTGAAACTGATTATCGAATCGCACCACGGCGAGGTATCGGCGGAAAGCACCCCCGGCGAGGGCAGTACCTTCCGTTTCCGCATCCCACTGCGACAGCCGGCGCGGATGGAACAAGCAGACGATAGACCATTGACCATGGACGATGAGGGGGCATGATGGAAAAGCGATATATACCCGTCGAGGTGCTTCAGCGCTTCATGTTCGACGTGTTCACCGGTCTGGGAGTGCCGGCGGAGGACGCCGCCATCTGCGCGGATGTGCTCATCACCGCCGACCTGCGCGGCATCGAGTCCCACGGCATCGGCCGGCTGAAATATTACTACGACCGCATCAAGGCCGGCGTGCAGAGGACCATCACCCAGGTGACCGTGGTCCGGGAGACGGAAACCACCGCCGTGCTGGACGGCAACCACGGCATGGGGCATGTCATCGCATATCGCGCCATGCGCATGGCCATCGAGAAGGCGCGCCGCTGGGGACTGGGCGCCGTGGCGGTGCGCAACAGCACGCACTTCGGCATCGCCGGCTACTATCCCCTCATGGCCGTGAAAGAGGGTATGATGGGCTTGACGGTCACCAACGCCCGGCCGGCCATCGCCCCCACCTTTGGCACCGAACCCATGCTGGGCACTAACCCCATCGCCTTCGCCGCACCCACTGACCTGCCCTATCCCTTCTGCTTCGACGCCGCCACCTCCATCACCCAGCGGGGTAAAATCGAGGTGCTGGAACGGGAGGAGACGCCGGCGCCGGCGGGCTGGGTCATCAACGCGAATGGAGAGCCGGTGACCGACCCCACCACCATTTTGCGAGACCTGGACACGGGGAACGCGGCGCTTCTGCCGCTGGGCGGCGCCGGCGAGCTGATGGGCGGCCATAAAGGCTACGGCCTGGCGGTCATGGTCGAAATCCTCTCGGCCGCCCTGCAGGAAGGGGCGTTTCTCAAGGACCTGCTGGGCAGGGCCCCCGATGGAAGCCGCCGGCCCTATATGTTGGGACACTTTTTCCTGGCGCTCGACATCGAACACTTCATCCCGCTGGAGGTCTCACGCCGCATCACCACGCAGATCCTGCTGGACCTCCAGCGCTCGCGCAAAGCGCCGGGCTGTGAGCGGATATATGTCGCCGGCGAGAAGGAGTACGAGATGGAGCAGGAACGCCGGCGCACCGGCATCCCGGTGAACGAGAACCTCAAGCGTGAGCTTCAGTATATGCGCGACGAGCTGGGCATCGCCGGCTATGAGGCGTACTTCTAGCGCCCGTCACCCCGCGTACCATTGGATCACCGCTGGGCCGTAGAGCATCATCACCAGCGCGCCGACGACCAGGAAGGGGCCGTAGGGGATGGCGGTGAA
>JAPWUQ010000205.1 GCA_028275445.1 Anaerolineae bacterium
GCCCGTGCCCATATCAAGTCCCTGCAGGAGGACAAGCAGTACAACCGCAACGTTTCCAACGCCGCGGTGGTGGTCATCCGGCCGCGCACCGGCGAAATCCTAGCCATGCTGGGAAGCCTGGACTACAACAATAAGGACATTGACGGGCAGGTGAACATGGCGCTGGCCCCGCGCCAGCCCGGCTCCGCCTTCAAGCCCTTCACCTATCTGACCCTGTTCTCGCAGGGTTATACCGCCGCGCAGATGGTCATGGATGTGCGCACCGCCTTCCCCGATCCGCCTAACCCCGACTATGTGCCGGAAAACTACGACCGCAAGTATCACGGCCCGGTGCGCCTGCGCAATGCCCTGGCCAATTCGTACAACATCCCGGCGGTCTGGGCGTTGAGCAAGGCCGGCGTGAAAAACGTCATTGATCTGGCACACCGCATGGGCATCACCACCCTGCGGGGCGACCAGTACGGCCTGAGCCTGACCCTGGGCGGCGGGGAGGTCACCCTGCTGGATATGACCTATGCCCTCAGCGTGCTGGCCAACGGCGGGGTGATGATTGGGGAACCGGTGCCGGAAGATGAGCGGGAGCCCGGCTTTCGCGAGCTGAACCCGGTGGCCATCCTGCGGGTGGAGGACCGCCACGGCAACGTGCTCAAGTCGTTCGAACAGCCACAGTCGCGCTCTATCCTGCCGCCGGCCCTCGCCTACCTGGTCACGGATATCCTGGCGGATAATCAAGCCCGCATCCCGGCCTTCGGCGTCAACAACCGCATGCATCTCAAGGACCGGCCGGCCGCTATCAAAACCGGCACTTCCAACGACTGGCGCGATGCCTGGGCCATTGGCTATACCCCGCAGTATATCACCGGCGTCTGGGTCGGCAATGCGAACAACGAGCCGATGGACCATGTGCCCGGCTCCCTGGGCGCCGCCCCCATCTGGCAGGCGGTGATGGAGTACCTGCATGAGGGTCTGCCGGTGGAGCAGTTCGTGCGCCCACCGGGATTAGTGGAGAAAGAGGTATGCTCCGTCTCGGGCATGCTGCCCACCGAGTACTGTCCGCATCGCGTCAAGGAGCTGTTCATCGAGGGCACCGAGCCGACCCAGTACTGCACCGTGCATCAGGTGTTCCGCGTGAACAAGGAGACCGGTAAGCTGGCGACGGTTTATACGCCGCCCGAGCTGGTGGAGGAGCGGGTGTACGAGATTTACCCGCCTGAGGCGGCGGACTGGGTGCGGGAGAACAACATTCCCCAGCCGCCCACGGTGTACGACGATGCATATGGGCCGGCGCCGGCGACCGGCGATGTGGCGATCATCGAGCCGGCGCCGTACGCCTATATCAGCAAAGGCGTGGCCATCATCGGCAACGCCAAAGGGCCGAACTTTAAAATGTGGCGCCTGGAGTTCGGCCGGGGGCTGAATCCCACCTCCTGGAGCCAGATCGGCGGCGACCGCTACGATGCCGTGGACCACGGCCCTCTGGAGTTCTGGGACGTGAGCGGATTGGAAGACGGCCTGTACACCCTGCAGTTGCGCGTGGTGCGGCAGGACGGCAGTGTGCAGGACGCACCCATCCAGGTCACTGTGGACAATACGCCGCCCAAAGTGGAGCTGACGCATCCGAGCGACGGCGATGTGTACATCAAGGAAGATGATGAGTGGGTCAGCATCCAGGCCGACGCCGTGGATAACGTCTTCATGGATCGGGTGGAGTTCTTCCTGGACGGCGAACTGGTGGGGACCAGCACGGTATCGCCGTACAATTTCAAGTGGACCATCGCCATGTCCGATACCATCCCCAGCCCCGGGCTGTTGATCACCCATGTGGAGCCGATCACTGACCCGGTGACAGGGGCGGTCATCGGCGAGCAGGTGATCACCGACACCGAGGTCATCCGGGAGGAACTGCCCGGCATCGGGGTGCGCTACACCCAATGGTTCTCCAATGGACGCGGCATCATCTCCGACACACTGGGCTACACCGAGACGCACGTCATCCATGTGGTGGCCTATGACGGCGCCGGCAACAAGGCGGAGAGCGAGAAAGTCCGCATCTATGTGATGCATAAGCCGAAAAAGAGCGAGAAGCCGAAGACCAGCATGATGATCTGGCCGGAGGTGGCTTACTTGCGGGAAGACCGGCCGGCGTGGACACAGCTTCGCCGTCTGCCCCCGGCGTGAGGACAGCGCTTCCCTGTCACGCCGGCCCCAGTGTGGCGGTGCCAGGAGGCTGGTAACATGCAGGAAGAGATGCGTACTGCGGGCGAGGGTCGTCCCAAAACGGGGATGGGCGAGGAGCCGGCGCCGGTCACCGAGGCGCGTGCCCGGCTGGAGAAGCTCCGCCAGGAGCGGCATGACCTGCTGGCGGAAATCGGCGAGGAGGCGGTCGCCCTGTACGCCAGCGGGGAGATCACCCTGCCAGGATTGGGCATGAAGCTCGTCCAGCTCAGCGAGCTTCAGGAGCGCATCGAGCTGGAGGAGGCGCGCATGGCCGCGGCGGTGGAAGCCAGCCGGCCGAAGGCCGTGCCCCCCGCGCCGGTGGGGGCGTGTCCGGCCTGCGGCGCGGCGCTCTTCGCCGGCGACCGGTTCTGCCCCCAATGCGGCCGGCGCGTCAGCGATTAATGCGATGAGGAGCGTATGACAGAGGAGAGGGTATATCATATCCTGGTGACCAATGACGACGGCGTGCAGGCGCCCGGCCTGCTGGCCCTGAAGAAGGCGCTGGAAGGGCTGGGGAAAATCACGGTCTTCGCCCCGGACCATAACTGGTCGGTCGCCGGCCACAACAAGACCATGCATAAGCCCCTGCGGGTGAACCGCACCCAGCTCGCCGACGGCACGCCGGCGCTGATCACCAACGGCTCACCCTCCGACTGCGTCGGGCTGGCCATCCTCGGCCTGGTACAGCCCAAGCTGGACCTGGTGGTCTCGGGCATCAACCAAGGCCCGAATATGGGGCATGACATCACCTATTCCGGCACGGTGGCGGCGGCTATGGAAGCGGCGGTCTTTGGTATCCCCGCCATCGCGGTCTCGCTCGACACCTTCGAATCGGGCAAGGATTTCGGGCCGGCGGCGCGCTTCGCGGCGCTTCTGGCGGCGCAGGTGCTCAAAGAGGGACTGCCGCCCGACACGCTGCTCAACGTCAACGTGCCGGCCATCCCCGGCGACCAGATTCGCGGCGTGATGTTCACCCGTCTGGGAAAGCGCATTTATCAGGACGAGCTGATCTGCCGGCAGGACCCCCGCGGTCAGGATTATTACTGGATCGGCGGCGCGCCGCCCTCTGGCGTCATCGAGGACGGCACGGATATCGGCGCGGTGGCCAACGGCTACATCTCCGTGACGCCGCTGAACCTGGATATGACCGATTATCGGCTCCTGCGCGCCCTGGAACGCTGGCAGTCCGTGCTTTCTCGGCTGGTGCTGGAGGGCAGGTGACGGCCCGCCAATTTCTATGACAGAAAGGAATGGGCCATGGATTTCTGGGAAGTGATCGCCGCGCGCCACAGCGTGCGGGAATTTGACCCCCGCCGCGATGTGCCGGCGGAGTTCATCCGGCGCATCCTGGAAGCGGCGGTGGCGGCCCCTTCCGCCGGCAACCGCCAGCCCTGGCACTTCTTCGTGGTGCGGGAGGCCCGCACGCGCACCTGCCTGGCCGCCGCGGCCTACGGGCAAATCTTCGTCTCCCAGGCACCGGTGGTCATCGTGGTGTGCGCCGAGCCGGACCGCTCCGCGGCGCGCTACGGCTATCGGGGCAAGATGCTGTACTGCCTGCAGGACACGGCGGCCGCGACCGAGCATATCCTGCTGGCGGCGACGGCCTTGGGGCTGGGCGCCTGCTGGGTCGGCGCGTTCGATGAGGACGAGGTGAGCCAGTGCCTGGCGCTTTCGCCGTCCCTGCGGCCGGTTGCCCTGGTGCCCATCGGATATCCTGCCCACGGCCGGCCGGCCATGCGCTCTCGCCGGCCGCTGTCCGAGGTAGTCACGTTTATCGAGTAGCGCATGAGTCAGGTTGCTTCCCTTTCTCCGCAGGAAGCGAAGGCGCTGGCGGTGCAGATCGGGTTCGATGCCGCCGGCATCGCCTCTCCCCATTCGCCGGCCCTGCCCGCGTGGGTGCGCTCGGTGCTGGTCTGCATGCACGCCGCGCTGGATGATGCGTATGATTACGAGATGTTCATCGAGTATGACGGCCGGCGCAAGTGGCACAAGCCCATTTACACCCTCCTGGAATCGCTGGCCTTCCGCCTGGCCGAGGCCCTGCGGGCGCGCGGCCTGCAGGCCATGGCGCTGACGTATGAGGACAGCCTGGCATTGATTGACCTGAAGCGGGCGGCGGTGGAGGCCGGCCTGGGCATATTGGGGAAGAACAATGTGGTGGTGACGCGGCGTTACGGCCCACGGGTGCGCTTCGGGGCGGTGTTCGTGGATGCGCAGTGGCCGGCGGACGGCAAACTGCTGGATTATTTCTGCTCGAGCTGTACGTTGTGCTGGAAGGCTTGCCCGACGAAGGCACTGGGTCCCTGGGGTTTCGTGCGGGAGCGCTGTATCGCCGAGTTTGCGCCGACGCCGGCGATGGCGGCCCTGCAGGATCAGATGGA
>JAPWUQ010000206.1 GCA_028275445.1 Anaerolineae bacterium
GTTATTCCTTTTCGTACGGGGTACCGAGGGCCGCCGGCGCGGCGCCCCGCCGGCCGCCGGCCAACAGGACGATGATGGTCAGGATGTAGGGGAGCATCAGCAGGAACTCGTAGGGGACCGCCTCGAAGCCCAGGGCCTGGAAGCGGAACTGCAGGGCATCGGCCAGGCCGAAGAGGACGGCGCCGGCCAGCGCCAGCCCGGGGTGCCAGCGGGAGAAGATGACCAGGGCGATGGCGATCCAGCCGCGGCCGGCGACCATGTTTTCCGTGAACAGCTTCATCTGCGCCACGCTCAGCACTGCCCCGCCCAGGCCGGCGAAGGCCGCGCCCAGGATGGTGCAGGCGTAGCGGATGCCGGCGACATTCACCCCGGAGGTGTCCGCCGCAGAGGGATGTTCGCCCACCGCCCGCACCTTCAGCCCCCAGGTCGTCTCGAACAGCGCGATCCAGACCAGGATGACCAGCAGGACGGTGAGGTAGACCACGACGTTATGGCGGAAGAGGATGTCGCCCAGGTAGGGGATGTCGGCCAGCAGGGGGATGGGGATCTCCGGCAGGCCGGCGATGCGCGGGGGCCGCTGGGAGACGCCGAAGATCTGGCGGTAGAAGAAGTTGGCGGCGCCCTGGCCGAGGAGCACCAGGGAGATGCCGGCGATGACCTGATTGACTTTCAGGGTGACGGCGAAGTAGCCCATCAGCAGGCCCATGAGCATGCCGGCCAGGATGCCGGCCAGCAGTCCCAAGATGCCACTGCCGGTGGCGAAGGCGGTGGCGAAGCCGGCGAAGGCGCCGAAGGCCATAATGCCCTCGAGCCCCAGGTTCTGCACGCCGGCGCGCTCGGTGATGATCTCGCCCAGCACGGCCAACAGGACCGGCACCGCCAGGCGGATGCCGGAGGTGATGAGGGATATGATGAAGCCGGCTTGCAAAAGGTTATCCCACGACACGGGAGCGATGCCTCCTGAAGGCCTCGCTGGCCAGCACGAACAGCACGACCAGCGCCTGAATCACCTCTGTCAGCGCCACGGGCAGGCCGACCACACGCTGCATGGAATCGGCGCCGATGACCAGGGAGGCGAAGAAATAGGATGCCAGCAGGGCGCCGAAGGGGTTGAGCTGGCCCAGGAGGGCCACGACGATGGCGGTGAAGCCGTACCCGGGCGAGATGTCCTGGATGAGGCGGTGGTGCACGCCGGCGACCTCGATCATGCCGGCGGCGCCGGCCAGCCCCCCGCTGATGACCATGACGATGATGATGTGCCGGGGCACGTCGATGCCGGCGAAGCGCGCCGCATCCGGGTTGGAGCCGACGACCCGCAGGCGGTAGCCCAATGGGGTTTTCCATAGGATGAAGGCGATCAGCGGCACCAGGAGGAGCGCCAGGATCACCCCGATATGGAGCCGTGTGCCGGGCAGTACCGGCAGGGAGGCCGGCGCCGGCAGGACGGCGCTCTGGGGCAGGAAGGAGGTGGGGTCTTTCATCGGGAGGCGCACCTGGTAGCTGACCCAGAAGATGGCGACGTAGTTCAGCAGGAGGCTGGTGACGATTTCGTTGGCGCCCAGGTATGCCCGCAGGAGCGCCGGCACCAGCCCCCACAGCGCGCCGCCGGCGAAGCCGGCGAGGAGCAGGCCGGGGAGCATCAGGGCCGGCGGCAGGTTCGGGAAACTGAGGGCGAACAGCGTGGCGACCCAGGCGCCCATGTATAATTGGCCCTCGGCGCCGATGTTCCAGATGCGGCTTCGGAACGCCAGGGTCAGCCCCAGGCTGATGAGCAGGAGCGGGACCGCGCGCAGGCCGGCCTGTGTGAGCGCGCGAGGGCTTCCGAACGCTCCTTTGACCATGGATTGATATGCCGCCAGCGGGCTGACGCCAACGGCGGCGATGATCAGTGCCCCCAGCAAGAGGGCAAGGATCACCGCCAGGACGGGGGAGCCTTTCAGGAGCACGGACATCGCCGGCGAGGGGCGGTGTGCGCTGGGGAAGGCGGCTCTATCGCTCATGGCCGGCGCTCCCTGGTGCGGTGGGCCTGTCGGCCGGCGGCCGAGGGGGAAGCTCGCACGCTT
Source organism: Anaerolineae bacterium (assembly GCA_028275445.1). Taxonomy (GTDB): domain Bacteria; phylum Chloroflexota; class Anaerolineae; order JACIWP01; family JACIWP01; genus JACIWP01. Next base: position 2,064 of record JAPWUQ010000206.1, read on the forward strand.
CTTTGATCGCGCCGGCCATCATCAACCCCAACTGCTCGATGTCCACGCAGGCTGGGTCCACCATCCCGACGATTTGTCCCTCATATATCACCGCAATCCGGTCGCTCAGGGCCAGGATTTCTTCCAGCTCCGTGGAGATCAGGAGCACCCCACAGCCGCGCTCGCGCTGTTCCAGCAGTTTGCGGCGCACGTACTCAGTGGCTCCGATGTCCAGCCCGCGGGTGGGCTGGGCGGCGACCAGAGCTTTGGGCCGGCGGGAAATCTCCCGGGCCAGGATAAGCTTCTGGGCGTTGCCGCCGGAGAGGGTGCCGGCGAAGGCCGCCGGCCCTGGCGCGCGGATGTCATATTCGCGAATCAGATGGGAGCAGTGTTGTTCCATTTCGCGGTAGCGGAGCATGCCGAAGCGGGTGAAAGGGGGCTTGCCCTCCAGACCGAGGATGCTGTTCTCCGCCAAGGTCATATCGGCCACCATGCCGAAGCGGTTGCGGTCCGCGGGGATATGGGCCAGGCCGGCCTCGAACAGCTCTCGCGCAGAGGCGTGGGTCACGTCCTGGCCGGCGAGCAGGTAGCGGCCGCGGTGGGGGCGGCGCAGTCCTGTGAGCACCTCTTCCAGTTCGGCCTGCCCGTTGCCGTCCACGCCGGCGATGCCCAGTATCTCGCCGGCTCGCACCTCGAGGGAGACACTGCGCAGGGCAGGCAGTCCGCGATCGTCATGCGCCCAGATGTCCTGCAGTGCGATGACCGGGCCGGCGGGGGAGGCCGGCGGTTTCTCAATCGGGCGCATTTCCCGCCCTACCATCATGCGGGCGAGCTCCTGCTTGGTGATGTCCTGCGTGCGGGCGGTGCCGACCACCCGCCCATCGCGCAGGACGGTCACGCGGTGGCTGATGGCCATGACCTCATCGAGCTTATGCGAGATGAAGATGACCGACTTGCCGCCCTGGACAAGGGCGAGCAGGATTTCGAACAGGCGTTCACATTCCTGTGGGGTGAGCACGGCGGTGGGTTCGTCGAGGATCAATACGGTCGCGCCGCGGTACAGCGCTTTAAGGATTTCGACGCGCTGTTGCTCTCCCACCGATAACTGCCAGACGAGGCAGGACGGGTCAACCGCCAGGCCATAGGCGCGGGAGACTTCCGCGATTTGCTGATGCACCTGCCGGCGGCTTTCCAGGAACGGCTCGCGGCGGGAAGGCAGGCCCAGGACAATGTTCTCGGCCACCGTAAATGTGGGGACGAGCTGAAAGTGCTGATGCACCATCCCGATGCCGAGCTGGATGGCATCGTGCGGGGAGCGAATGGCCGCCGGCCGGCCATTGACATAAATCTCGCCCTCGTCCGGCTGATAGAGGCCGTAGAGGATGTTCATGAGGGTGGTTTTGCCGGCACCGTTCTCGCCCAGGAGCGCATGGATTTCGCCGGCCTCCAGGACGAAGTCCACATGGTCGTTGGCCAGCACACCGGGGAAACGTTTGGTGATGCCTCGCATCTCGACCAGCGCGGTCAAACCTGTCCCAGCCTCCTCCGATCCCAGGGGAATAGTCAAGGGGAGCTGGGAGCATGCCCAGCTCCCCCATGATCACGGCGGGCGTTACTGCGGGATGTACGGCACTTCCAGCTTGCCGGCGATGATATCGGCCTTGGCCTTTTCGACCTGTTCCAGGACGCTGGCCGGCACCTTGTCCTTGAGCTTGGGATTGATGGGCATCTCAAAGGCGCCCTGCGCCACACCCAAGGAGTAGAACTTGCCGGGCTGGAATGTGCCGGCCTGGACGTCCTTGACCATGGTCTCCAGCAGTGGATACAGGTTCCATACCAGGCTGGTCAGGACGGTGTCCGGCGCAATCTCGGACATGTCGCCGACATAGCCGGTGGCATAGACGCCGCGCTCTTTGGCGGCCTCAATCATGCCCAGGGTCGGGCCTTCGCCACAGCCGATGCCAAAGTCCGCGCCGGCGTCAATCTGCGCCAGGGCCGCCTCTTTGGCCTTGGCGACATCGCCCCAGTCGCCGACGTACGAAGCAAGCAGGGTGGAGTTCGGGTTAACACTGCGGGCGCCGGCCTTGAACGCCTCGGCCATGGAATGGCAGACGGGGATGTCGAACCCGCCGAGGAAGTTCATGGTGCCTTTGGAGACGCCGCCGGCCAGGATGCCGATCAGGTACGAGGCCTGATAGAAGGGCTGGTCGTAGTCCGCCACGTTCTGGGCGGTTTTGTTCATGCCGCCGGCCCAGGCGAAGTTCACATTGGGATAATCCTGGGCCACGCGGAAGACCGCGTCGCCGTACGAGAAGGAATGGGCGATGATGAGGTTGTAGCCTTCGTCCGCATACTCGCGCATGACGCGCTCGCCATCGGCCGGGGCGATCTGCTCGGAGTAGGCCACGTCAATGCCGAGTTTCTCCTTGATTTCCATGGCGGCGCGGTACATCTGGGCGTTCCACGACAGGTCGGTGATCTCGCCGGTCATCAAGACGGCCAGGCGGACGGGTGCCGCGCCGGCGGGCGTGGCCG
>JAPWUQ010000207.1 GCA_028275445.1 Anaerolineae bacterium
GAGCCGCGGCCGGCGAGCTGTGGGTGCTGGAGCTGAACCCCCGCCCCGGGGATTTGCCGGCGCATATGGCTCCCCAGGTCATCCCGCAAGCCGATGTCGTCGCCATCACCGGCGTGACGCTCATCAACCACACCTTTGATGATCTCGTGCGGCTGTGCCGGCCGGACGCCTACGTAATTGTGTTGGGCGGAAGCACCCCGCTGTGCCCGGCGCTGTTCGACTACGGCGTGGATGTGCTGGGCGGGACGGTGGTGGATGACCCTGAGCTGGTGCTGAAGGACATCGCCGGCGGCGCGACCTTCCGAGAACTGCGCGGCAAGCGCCCCGTACTCATGTTTCAGGAACCGCCGGATTGAACTGGCTTACTCTGCCTCGCCGCGCTGGAGCTTCTGCAGATATTCCCAGTCCTCCGGGGTCAGGCGCGCCTTTTTGAGGAGGTCCGGCCGGCGCTCCCAGGTGCGCTTGAGCGCCTGCTGTCTGCGCCAGCGCACGATCTCCGCATGATTCCCCGACAGGAGCACTTCCGGCACGGCTACCCCGCGGAAGACGCGCGGCCGGGTGTAATGCGGATATTCCAGCAGGCCCTCTGCCAGCGAATCCTCGAACGGCGCGCCCGGGTCGCCCAGGACACCGGGGATGAGCCGCACAGTAGCCTCCACGATGGCCATGGCCGCGATCTCCCCACCGCTGAGGACGTAGTCCCCGATGGAGATCTCGTCCGTGGCCAGCAACTGCCGTACCCTCTCATCCACGCCCTCGTAGCGTCCGCAGATGAGGATGAGCCGGGGGTGGCGGGCAAGCTCCCTGGCCACCTCGTGGGTGAACAGCCGGCCCTGGGGACTCAGCAATATGATGGGCACGTCCTGGGATGGCAGGTCCGGTTGTGCCAGCAGGGCTTCGACTGCGCGGAAAATGGGCTCCGGTTTCATCACCATACCGCCGCCGCCCCCGTACGGGGTGTCATCGGTGGTGCGGTGCTTGTCCGTGGCGTAATCCCGCAGGTTGTGCACGGCGATGCTGACCAGGCCGGCCTCTCGGGCCTTGCGCACCATGCCAACAGAAAAGATGCCCTGGAAGGCCTCCGGGAAAATCGTCAGGATATCATAATGGATTGCCATATCACCCATCCGTGATTATAATGTCCGCAACCTGCGATACGTTGAGGCTGACTCTGGTGAACCATTCATCTTCGATGTTCGCTGATGACCGCATATTCTTCCTGTCCACACTGGTGCTGGTGATCGCGCTGGTCGCGGCGGTGGGCGCCGGCGCGCTGGAGACGGGCCGGCCGCCCCTGGGCACCCCGACAGCTACTCCTACCGCGACGCTGACCCCTACGAGCACGCCGACACCCAGCCCGACAGCGACGCCAACGCCTACACCCTCACCGACGCCGACCGAGACCGCTACGGCGGCACCGACCGCTACCCCTGCGGTATCCGCCGCTTCCACGCCTCGGCCGGCAACTGTGCTCCCGCGCCCCACGCGCCAGAGCTATAACGTGCCGGCGGGCCGGCATGACTGGCTCCTGCGCCCGACCGGCGAGAAGGACTGGCAGAGCGGGAGCGTCTTTTACCCCTACGGCACGGACGGCCGCGGCCAGTACCTCCTGCATCACGGCATGGACATCGTCAACCCCATGGGTACGCCGGTGCTGGCGGTGGCCGACGGCGAGATCATTTTCGCCGGCTCCGATGACACACAGGCCATCGGCCCGCAGACCCATTTTTACGGCAACGTCATTATCCTGAAACCGGACCGCACGCTGGGCGATTATCCCATCTTCTGCCTGTACGGCCATCTGAGCCGGATTGACGTGACCGCCGGCCAGCGGGTGCAGGCCGGCCAGGTCATCGGTGCTGTCGGCATGAGCGGCATCGCCATGGGCCCCCATCTGCACTTTGAGGTGCGCTTCGCCCAGAACGATTATTACCACTCCGTCAATCCGGAGCTTTGGATCGTGCCGCTCCCTGGCCTGGGCAGTATCGCCGGCCGGGTGCTGGACCGCCAGGGCCGCGAGCTGGAGAACCATCCCATCGCCGTATATCGCATCCAGCAGCCGGATAAGGTCTGGCGCGAGGCTTTCACCTACATCCAGGCCGAGGGCATCGGGCCGGACCCCGCCTGGGGCGAGAATTTCGTCATCGGCGACGTCTGGGCCGGCACCTATATCCTCAAAACCAAAGTGGATGGGCAGTGGCTCTCGGCCACGGTGACGGTGCCCGACGGCGAGACCGTCTTCGTCGTCCTTCAGCCGGCCAGCCCCTAGCTCACTGCGTCATCATCCATTTGCGGATGAGCGCATCCAGGAAGCCGGCCTCCCGCAGGCGGGTCAGCGCTGTGTTGATCTGACGCGCCAGCACAGGGCTGTTGCGGCGCACCGCGATGGCATAGCTGGCCTCGGTCAGCGGTGCCCCGACGATGGTCAGGGCGTCATCTTTGCCTATTGCCTGATAGGCGGAGACGGCATCCACCAGACAGGCATCGGCCTCGCCGGCGCGCACCGCTTCCAGGGCCTCCGCCGGCGACTCCATGGCCAGCACGTCCACCTGTCCATGCTCCCGCTCCAGCCGGCGGATAAAGGCATCCCCTTCCGATCCCCATTCCACCGCTGCGCGCCGGCCGACCAGGTCCTCGGGGCGCTGGATGGTGGAGGCCAGCGTCCGGGTGGTGACGAGCACCAGGCCGGCCTGGAAGTACGGCTCGGAGTAGCGCACGTCCTCCGTCCAGGTGTAATCCACCGGCAGGGCGGAGATGATGGCGTCGAAGCGGCCGGCGAGGAGCTGGTCATAGAGACTGTCAAAGCCGATGTTGAGGAATTCCACCCGCACTCCCAGCTCCTCAGCCAGCGCGTGGGCCAGGTCCACGTCGAACCCGTAGATTGCGTCGGTCTCCGGATCTATTGTCTCGAACGGTGGGAAGCTGGCGTCCATGCCGACCCGCAGGACCCCCTCGGCGCGGATGCGCTCCCAGGTCCGGTCGCGGGAAAGCGGCCCGCCCTGTGCCAGGACCGCCCAGAGCAGGAATATCAGCGCCGCCAGCGCCAGTGCGGCGCCGGCGATCCAGCGGCGGTGGCGCGCGGCGTCCCGCGCCTTACGGCTGGCCAGTCCGGGCATAACGCTGGACCTCCCAATAGATCGGTTTCGGGTAAAAATCATCCGCCACGAAGGTGAAGTAGTCCTGATAGGTGCGCGCCGGCCGGGGAAAGCGGAAGGCCCACATCACCACTGCCTGGCACCAGTCCCACTTCTGGAGCGCCCATTCGTAGGCGGCGATGGTGTAGGCGATGCGCTGGGCCGGCCGCACCGCCTTGGACCAGCGCGGGTGGTCGTTCCAGCCGGCCTCGGTGATGATGATAGGCGTATCCCCATCCCCGTTTTGCACCATGATCTCCCGGATCAGCTCGGTGCGCCGGAAATTCACGACTTCCGGGTTCGGCGGGTCCTCCGGCGGATAGACCCAGCCGTAGGCATGGACGGCCAGGATGTCGAACCACGGTGCAGCGCCGGCCTCATACATGCGCTGGAGATATACCAGGTCGTTCATGCCGTCGGGACTGCCCTCTGGCGCCAGGGTAGGGGCCAGGGCGCCGGCCAGCACCTTGACCTCGGGATTGGCCTCTTTGGCGCGCTGATAGGCGCGGCGCAAAAGCTCCACATAGCCGGCGGGGTCCACGTCGCGGTTGCCCCATTCGTGGCGCAGGTTCGGCTCATTCCAGATAATGATGTAATCCACGCGGCCGCGGAAGTGCTCGACAAAGGCGTAGACATAATCCGCGAAGTCGTCGTAGCCCTTTTCATCCAGGTACAGGGCGGTAGTGTCCTTCGGTCGGGCCCATTCCGGGACGAAGCCCAGCCGGGCGATGACCGTCAGGCCCTGGGCGTGGGCGTGGTCCACCACCATATCGGCATGGTTCCAGACGAAACGCCCCTTGGCCGGCTCATAATATGCCCAGGGGAAGTATTCCACAATCCAGGGCGCGCCCATCTCCCGCACCATTTCCAGGGTGCGCTTGATTTTCCACTCCTCCACTTCGTCGGTGAGGCGGGTGTGCACGCCCATCTTGGGATTATGGGTCTGCACGCGCTGGGCCGGCCCGATCGTGATGAGCGGACCCCGCCATGCGCCGAACACCCACAAAGCGGCCAGGACGGCGGCCAGCAGGACGACGACATGCCGCCGGCGGCGCATCTCCCCCAACCATCTATGCATAGCAGTCACGCAGTTCGGTCCCTATGTCAGTATAGAATTGGAAGCAGAAGCTCCCAACCCTGTCCCTTCCCTGCAGGCAGGAAAGAGGGATCAACACCCATTATACCGCCTTCGGTGGATGTATCCAAAGCGGTGCATTCCCAGCTGACGGTCACCTCAAAGGTGACCGTCAGCTACTTTTTAAAGTGACTGTCAGCTACTTTTTGAGGTGACCGTCAGCTACTCTTTAAGGCGACCGTCAGATGCTCTTTTGCCAAAAGGCGGCGAAGATGGTATAAGGAGGCCAGTCCGCGAGTCGCTGGAGAAAAGGCTATGCGCACACAGCGCCGGCCGTG
>JAPWUQ010000208.1 GCA_028275445.1 Anaerolineae bacterium
TCCTCCGTCATGGGGTCCAGATAATCAATGCAGTCCAGGCTCGGCCCGAACCAGACCTTGTCCCCTTCCAGCAGGACAGTCCGCTGGCCGCCCCGCGTCCCCAGCACGACGCGGTGCGGGGCCTTGCGCAGGGCATCCTCTACCATCCAGCTCGGGATGCGCACCCGGTCGCCCTGGACACGCGCGCCGGCGCCGGCGAGAATCTCCTTCGCCCGCGGATGGGTGATCTGCACGCCGGTGCGCTCCAGCACCTCTAATGTCGCCAGATGGATCTGCTGGACCTGCTCATCGCTGAGCGTCCGCAGGGTCGGACGAAAGCGCAGATCGGGATAACGCCTCATGGTTTCCCCCTTTGCCGTCTCAGGCGTACTTCTGGTCCGCTTCTTCCACAATCCTGCGCATGGCCTGCATGGCCTCGGGCGGGATGGGCGCCGGCTGATGCGTCTCCAGGATGCGCAGTACCTTGGCCCGCACCCGGTCGGAGAGGGTCTTGCGCCCCTTGGCCTCCCACCCGGTATAATCATCCCGCTCCTGCAGTTCCGGCTGCCAGAGCACCTGGCGGAAATGCCGCAGGGTGTGCTCTGTAGAGATGAAATGACCCCCCGGGCCGACCTGGGCGATCACGTCCACCGCCAGCGTATCGGGCGTGACCGGCACGCCCTCGAGCATGCGCTTCACCATGGCGACAATTTCGTCGGAGAGCACCAGCATATCCAGGGAGCCGGTGAGACCGGATTCCAGGTACCCCACGTCATGGATCAGGTTGGCGCCGGACAGCGCGGCAAAGAGGATGGAGAGGCCGGCCTGCAGGGCCGCCTGTCCATCCAGCACCTTAGCATCGCTGCAGCCGGCGGTGGAGAACATCGGCAAGCCCAACCATTTCACGACATCGGTCAGAGCCGCGCTGAGCAGGAGGAACTCCGGCGCGCCGTAGGAGAAGATCATGGTCTTCATGTCAATCACGGTGTGCACGCCGCCGATGATGATGGAGGCCCCGGGGGAGCGCAGTTGGGCCATCACCACGCCGGCCAACATTTCCGCCAGGCCTTGGGCCATGATGCCGGCCAGGGTCATCGGCGCGGTGAAGCCGGCGGTGGGCGCCGGCGTGTAGACGATCGGGATGCCGTGCTCCGCCGCATAGAACAGCTTCTCCACCACCTCCTTGGAGTGCTGAAGCGGCGAGATCGGCTCAATGTAAATGGCGAACAGCGGGTTGCGCCGGAAAGCATCCTCGCCGCCCAGCACCGCGCAGGCCATGCGGTGCTGGTCCTCCAGCCCCTGACGGTCCACCGCGGTGATGACCATCGGCTTGCTGGTGCCGGTGATCATAGCCATGAACTGATGGCGGTCATAGGTTTGCGTCGGGGCATTGGATACCAGCCCCAGCGACATGAAGAAGTCAATGTTGGGCAGGGCATCGGCGGTGCGGGCGGCATCATACACATCCTGGTAGACCGTCTTGCGGCGCTCGTCGGTGCGCGGGTCAATGAAGAACGGGGTATCCGAGCCGGTGCCATAGTAGATGCGGTCCTTCTCCAGCACGACCTTGCGGCTCCCGTCGCGGCCGGCCAGTACCACCCGGCCCGGCGCCAGGTTCAGCGCGTGCTTGACCAGACAGCCGGGGATATGCACCAGGCCCTGGCCGTCCACGGTGGCGCCGGCGGCCTCCAGCATGTCCACTGCCTCATCGGAGTGGATGCGCATGCCCACCCGCTCCAGAATTTCCAGCGAGGCGCTGACGATCTCTTCAATCTGATCTGGCGACAGCGTGGAAAACTGGACGGTGGCATTGACGCGGTAATTGGTGCGCATGAGACTCTCCTTTCCCCTGTGTGGAAACCGATAAAATATTGATCTGGCCGGCCCTGGCGGTTGGGCCGGCCAGGTGAAACCCTGTGGATGTCCGGCCGGTCAATCGAGGGAACGGACGTAGCCGGCGCGCTTTAGCAAGTCCAGCACCTGCTGCAACTGCGCCGACGCCGCGGCGCCGGCGCGCTCCGGATCATGCATGGCGATGGCCTCGTAGGTCTCCCACTGGAGCCGCAGGGCATCCTCCTTAATGCCGCGCAGGCTGACGACCTTTTCGATGACCTCGGAGAGCAGACTGCGGGAGACCTGATAGAACTGCGCCAGCAGGTCATTATGGCTGGCGCGTGCGACCCCATAGTGGAAGCGCAGGTCCGCGGCGGTGAATGCGGCGTCGTCATCAATGGCCGCCTCCATGTCCTCCAGGGCGCGGCGGATCTCCTCCAGCTCCTCCGGGGTGGCGCGCTGGGCGGCCAATTGGGTCAGCGGGATTTCGATGATCTGGCGTGCCTCATAGACGGCGGTGGTGTGGATGGGGTCGAGGGGGCCGGCGAGCAGGGCGCTGGCCTGCAGGACCGCCAGCCCATCCGGATTGACCGTGGTGCCCCGCCCCGGTTGGGAATCCAGCAGGCCGACGGCGCACAGCGCGGCAATGGCGCGCCGCACGGTTGCCACGCCAACGCCCAACTGGCGCGCCAGTTCCGGCTGGGTGGGGAGCATTTCGCCCGGCTGGAGCTGGCCGGAAAGGATCATACGGCGGATCTCATGGATGACCTGGTCAGTGAGCGTATCGCGCGGCAGTTTGCGAAAGGTGATCTCGGCCAAGGCAGGCACTCCTTTTCGGGAAACGGAAACAATCGAAGATACGCGCTTTGCAATATGGATTATAGCACGGAATGCGCCGGCCGTCAACTGGCCCTGCGGAGGGTGTTGGAAAAATCTAGCTGGTGCACCCCTTCAAAAGCCCCTTCCCCGCTCCCCCGCAGCGGCCGGCGGTGAAGCTGGGCGCCGGCACAAGCGCTTCGTTTTGACAATCCATGAGCTCTGGAGTATACTTTACGAAGCTTTCCATGATACATCAATGAAGCATCGTGGAAATGCGGATATCTGAGGCCACTGAGGAGCAGTACAGCGATGTCCCTACAGGAAACCATTCCCCCACACGGCGGCATATTGATCGATCGTCAGCTCCGCGGCATCCTGCGCGACGCTGTCCTGGAACGCATTTATTCTCTGCCGCGCATCACCCTTTCCCCCACCAACGTGTCCGACCTGGAACTGATCGGCACGGGCGTCTTCAGCCCCCTGACCGGCTTCATGACCCGCCGCGATTACGAGAGCGTGGTGGAGCACATGCGCCTGGCCAACGGGCTGGTGTGGTCCATCCCCATCACCCTGGCGGTGGAGCGGGAGCGCGCCGATGCCCTGCGGGAGGGGCAGGAGATCGCCCTGGAGGAGCCCAACGGCAACATCCTGGGCATTATGATCCTGGAAGAGAAGTTCGAGTACGACAAGGAGCGCGAGGCGCGCCTGGTGTACCGCACCACGGACGATAAGCATCCCGGGGTGGCGCGGCTGTACGCGCAGGGGGATGTACTGCTGGGCGGCCCGATTTATCTGCTGAACCGGCCGGCAGAGCGCCCCTTTAAGGAATTCCGCTTCGACCCGGCGGAAACCCGCCGCATGTTCGCCGAGCGCGGCTGGAAGCGCGTGGTGGGTTTCCAGACCCGCAACCCCATCCACCGCGCCCATGAGTACATCCAGAAGACGGCGCTGGAGATCGCCGACGGCCTGTTCCTGAACCCGCTGGTCGGGGAGACCAAGGACGACGATATCCCGGCGGACGTGCGCATGCAGAGCTACCTGGTCCTCCTGGAAAACTATTACCCGAAGGAACGGGTCATTCTGGGGGTCTTCCCCGCCGCCATGCGCTACGCCGGCCCGCGCGAGGCCATCTTCCACGCCATCTGCCGCAAGAACTACGGCTGTACCCACTTCATCGTCGGGCGCGACCACGCCGGCGTCGGCAATTACTACGGCACCTACGACGCCCAGTACATCTTCGACGAGTTCAAGCCCGAAGAGCTGGGCATCACTCCCCTCTTCTTCGAGCATGCCTTCTACTGCCGCAAGTGCGAGGCCATCGTCACACCCAAATCCTGCCCGCACGACAAATCGTTCCATGTCTCGTTGAGCGGCACGCAGGTGCGCGAGAAACTGCGCAACGGCGAGATGCTGCCGGCGGAATTCACCCGGCCAGAGGTCTCGCGCGTGCTCATTGAGGGCCTGCGCCGCAAGGAGCGGGAACAGGCCCTGGAAGCCGCCCGCACCCAGGGCAAGGGGCGCCGGGTGCTGGTCATCGGCCTGGACTGCGCCGAGCCGAGCCTGGTCTTCGAACAGTGGCGGCAGGAACTGCCCAACCTGAGCCGGCTGATGGCCGGCGGCCTGTACGGCCGCCTGCGCAGTACCGAGCCGCCCATCACGGTGCCGGCGTGGAGCTGTATGATGACCAGCAAAGACCCCGGCCAGCTCGGCATCTACGGCTTCCGCAACCGCGCCGACTACAGCTACGATAAGCTGACCATCGCCAACTCGCGCGCCATCACCGTGGACACGGTCTGGGACATCCTGTCGCGCGAGGGCAAGCGCGTCATCCTGCTGGGCGTGCCGCAGACCTACCCGCCCAAGCCGGTCAACGGATACGTCATCACCGACTT
>JAPWUQ010000038.1 GCA_028275445.1 Anaerolineae bacterium
ATCCCCGAAAACGAAGCAGGGCGGCCGATAAGAATTCAGCCGCCCTGTTTTTCATCCCTCTTGCGAGGCATCCGCATCCGGCCGGCGGGGCACCTCGTGGCAGAAGCGACAGCGGGCCTCATACACCTCGCTGGCGCCCACCATGATGACCGGGTCATCGTACCACGCCGGCCGCCCGTCAATCAGGCGCTGGGTCCTGCTGGCGGGCCGGCCGCACTTCACGCAAATGGCGTTCAGCTTATCCACGCGCTCGGCGATAGCCATCAATAACGGCATCGGCCCGAACGGCTCCCCGCGGAAATCCATGTCCAGGCCGGCGACGATGACGCGAATCCCCTGGTCGGCCAGCCGATTGCAGACCTCCGCGATCTGCCAGTCGAAGAACTGCACCTCGTCAATGGCCACCACATCGGTATCCGGCTCCAGCAGTTCCAAAATCTGCCGGGCCTCCTGGATGACGACGGCTTCCCGATGGATGCCGTTGTGCGAGGTGACGCGGGTGACGTGGAAGCGGTTATCCAGGCTGTGCTTGAAGAGCTGGACCTTCTGACGAGCGATCTCCGCGCGGCGGATGCGGCGGAGCAGTTCCTCGGTCTTGCCGCTGAACATACTGCCGCAGATGACCTCGATCGAGCCTTCCCTGAATTCGCCCTGCATTTCCCTCTCCTTCGAGATGAGGACATGGGGTGCCGTGAAGGCGCAAAAAGAAAAAGGGGCAGGAAACTGTCTGCCCCTTTATGGACGAGGAACGTTACCCAGCAGTCATCCCCGCCGGCACAGCGCTTACTTGCCGGCCTTGCCCGCCGGCTCGGCGGTGTCCTTCTCGCCGCGCTTGACATCCCGCCGCTCCAGCCGGCGCATGAAGCGCTCCACCTGGCCGGCGGTGTCCACGATGCGCTGTTCGCCCGTGAAGAAGGGATGGCACTGGGAGCACACGTCGGTGCGGATAATCTCTTTGGTCGAGCCGACCTTGAACGTATTGCCGCAGGCGCAGATCACTGTCGCCTCGGGATAGTATTTCGGATGAATGTTCTTGCGCATAGTTACGCCACCTTTTCCGGATACACGCTCACCCGCTTTTTGTCGCGGGAGGCATGCTCGAATTTCACATAGCCGTCAATCAGGGCATAAATGGTGTAATCCCTGCCCAGGCCGACGTTATTGCCCGGCGCGAAGCGGGTGCCGCGCTGGCGCACGATAATGGTGCCGGCGCGCACCAACTGCCCATCGAACCGCTTGACGCCCAGGCGCTTGCCTTCGCTGTCGCGCCCGTTGCGGCTGGAACCCGTTCCCTTTTTGTGTGCCATAATCCATTACCTCCTCATGTATACCCGCCGGCTAGGCCTCGATCCGCTCGATCAGCACCTGCGTGAACGGCTGACGATGCCCCTTCTTGCGGCGCACGCGCTTCTTGGGGATGTACTTGAAGACAATGACCTTGCGATAGCGCCCCTGCGTCAGCACCTTGCCCACGACGCGCGCACCCTCGACCACCGGAGTGCCCAGCCGGACCCGATTTTCATCGCCCACCATCAGCACCTGGTCGAATATGACCTCATCCCCTTCTGCGACGGGGAGCTTCTCCACCAGGACGGTTTGCCCCGGCTCCACCTGCAGTTGCTTGCCGCCGGTTTGGATGACCGCGAACATGTATATCCTCCAAGGGTACCTGGTTTCTGCCCTACTGACGAAGGGACATTATAGGGGCAGAGCGCGGGTTTGTCAAATTTCGCGGGCAAGGGGTACGGGGTGGGCCTTGTGGTTGCCCCGCTGTACGGCCGGCCCACTCCGACAAGCCGTTTGACAACCGCACCGCGCCGTGGTATAGTGCGCGCACAATCGCATATGGTGTGGGGGGTGGAGCTCCCAAGGTGGAGCAAACCGGGGGAAGTCCGGTGAGAGGCCGGCGCTGTCCCGCAACTGTGATCCGCTTCCAGCGGTAAGCCAGGTCGCCCGGGACCACTCTCTGCCCTGAGCCTTCGCGGTAAAGGCAACAGGGTCGCGCTTCACGACCCCTATGCCGGCAGGGGTCTTTTTTTGCCTCCGGCTCGCCAGATACCAGTGGGGACCAGCCCCTCGCACACCAACATCTTTTCAGGGGAGGTATCACGATGTCCAGGCTCGCCACAATCCTCGACCAGATTGGTCCACTGCATCAGGAGGCCCAGCGCCAGGCGGCGGAGCGGCAGAATCAGCTCACCAAGCCGGCCGGCAGTCTGGGGCGGCTGGAGGCCATCGCCATCCAGGTGGCCGGCATCACCGGCTGTCCCCGCCCGCGCCTGCGCGATAAGGCCGTCATCACCGTCGCCGCCGATCACGGCGTGGCCGCCGCCGGCGTCAGCGCCTACCCGCAGGAGGTCACTGCCCAGATGGTGCTGAACTTCCTGCACAACGGCGCGGCCATCAACGTCCTGGCGCGACACGTGGGGGCGCGCGTTGTGGTGGTGGACGCCGGCGTGGCCGGCGACCTGCCGGCACATCCCGAACTGCGCTCCTGCAAGATCGCCCGCGGCACCGCCAACATCGCCGAGGGGCCGGCCATGACCCGCCAGCAGGCCCTCCAGGCGATCGAGACCGGCATTCGCCTGGTAGAGGAGGAGCGGGCGCGCGGCCTGGACATCGTCGCCACCGGCGATATGGGCATCGGCAATACGACGCCCTCCACCGCCATCGCGGCGGTCTTCACCGGCCGTTCGCCGGCGGAGCTGGCCGGCCGCGGCACCGGGGTGGACGACGCCGGCCTTCAGCGGAAGATCGCCGTCATTGAGCGCGCCCTGGAGGTGAACCGCCCTGGCGCCGGCGATCCCATTGACGTGCTGGCCAAAGTGGGCGGGTTTGAGATCGGCACCATCGCCGGCATCATCCTGGGCGCCGCCGCCCTGCGCATCCCCGTGGTCATTGACGGGTTTATTTCCACAGCCGGCGCGCTCATCGCCCTGCATCTGTGCCCGCCGGCCAAGGCCTACTGCTTCGCCGGCCACTGCTCCGCCGAACCAGGCCATGCGGCCATGCTCTCGCACCTGGGGCTGGAGCCGATCCTGGACCTGGACATGCGCTTGGGGGAGGGCACGGGCGCCGTCCTGGCCATGGGGATCATCGAAGCGGCCTGCAAGGTGCTGGATGAGATGGCCACGTTCGCCGAGGCCGGCGTCTCCGAGAAGAGCAGTTGAAGGGGTATGCCTGTGCGGAGCATACTGATTGCCCTGCGTTTTCTGACGCGCCTGCCCCTGCCGCCGGCGGGGGATATCACGCCGCGCGATGCGGCCTGGTCCATGATGGCCTTCCCCCTCGTGGGGGCCATCATGGGCCTCCTGCTGGTGGCGGCCGATGGACTGGCCCACTGGTTGTGGCCTCCCCTGCCGGCCTCGGCGATGGTGCTTGTCACATGGGTGCTCTTGAGCGGAGGACTGCACCTGGACGGTTTCATTGACTGCTGTGATGCGCTGTGGAGCGCCAAAAGCCCGGCGGAGCGCCTGGAGATCCTGCGCGACGTGCATACCGGCGCGTACGGGGTGGTGGGGGCGGTGCTCTTGCTGATGGGGAAATGGGCCATGCTGGCCGGCCTGGAATGGCCCCTGCGCGGGCGCGTCCTGGTGATGGCGCCGGCCATCGCCCGCTGGACGATGACCTATGCCACATGGCGCTATCCCTATGCCCGGCGAGGCCCCGGATTGGGCGCTTGGTTCAAAAGCGAACTGCGCGGGCGGCATGTGCTGGTAGGAGCGGCCGCCGGCAGCGCGGTGTGCCTGGCCGCCGGCGGACCTTTCGGCCTGGCCCTGTTCGCCCTGGGCTGGCTGACATCGGTAGGCCTGGCGCGCTGGAGCCAGGCCCGCTTGGGGGGTCTGACTGGGGATGTCTATGGCATGATCTGCGAGCTGGTCGAGGTGGTATTATTGGCCGGCGCCCTGCTGGCCGCCGCCCGTTTCCCCATGCTTCTCTGATAAAGGAGGTTCCCATGCCCTTTCCGGTTCGGCTCGGCACCACATCCTATATTTTCCCCGCCGGCCTGGTGGAAAACGTCCAGCGGCTGGCCGGCCTGGTGGACGACATTGAGCTGATCTTGTTCGAGACGGAGACCGCCTCCAACATGCCGACGCCGCGCATCCTGGAAGACCTGATGGCCGAAGCGGAGCGCAACCGTCTCAGCTATACGGTACACTTCCCTCTGGACCTGCCGCCGGGGGCGGATGATCCCAACGCGGCCCCCATGCGTATGGTCCAGCGGATTATTGCATGCACGCGCCCCCTGCGCCCATGGGCATATATCGCCCATCTGGATGGGGTGAACGAGTATGCGCGCGGGCCGGCGGCCAACTGGGAACGGTGGCGGAAGGAAGGCCGCGCCCTGCTGGAGCGCATCATCGCATGGTGCGGCGACCCGCGCCTGATCTGTGTGGAGAACCTGGTGCGCTTCCCGTATGAGGCGATCCTGCCCCTGCTGGATGACCTGCCCATCAGCTTTTGCCTGGACGCCGGCCATCTCTGGCTGAAGGGCGATAACCCCATCCCTTTGTACCGCATGTATCGGGACAGGGTGCGCGTCGTCCATCTGCACGGCGTGCGCGATAACGAGGATCACGTCTCGCTGGAGCATATGCCGCGCGATGTGCTCTTCGCCTTCCTGGACGAACTGCTCCAATCGGGATATGATGGCGTTGTCACCCTGGAAGTGGTGGGCATGGATCATTTCTTTAGCTCATGGCGGGTGATGCTGGAATGGGCACAGCATGCCCAGGGCGGGGATCGTCCGTCACCGCCGGCCCGCGCCTGATGCGGATGGAGGTAACATATGGCAGTGCCCTCAGAACACCCTCGCGTGGTGCTGTTGCTGGGCGGCGCCCGCGCCGGCAAGAGCCAGCTCGCGGAGAAGCTCGCCAGGCAGTGGGGCCGGCGCGTCCTGTATGTGGCTACCGCCCAGCCCGGCGATGAGGAGATGCGCCAGCGCGTGGAGATGCATCGGGCGCGCCGGCCGGCGCACTGGCGCACCCTGGAGGAACCCCTGAATGTCGCCGATGCTGTGGCCCCGCACCTGTCCTCGGTGGACACGGTATTGCTGGACTGCATGACCCTCTGGGCCTCCAATATCCTGCTGGCGGAGGAAAACGCGGCGCGGGCGGAAAAACGCCTGATGGGGGAGATTGAGCGGCTGGTGGAACGGTGCCGCCAGGGGAATGTGACCCTGCTGGTGGTGTCCAATGAGGTGGGGCAGGGGGTGGTGCCGGCCTATCCGCTGGGCCGGCAGTTCCGGGATGTGCTGGGAAGGGCCAATCAACTGCTGGCCCGGAACGCGGACGCGGTGCTGTACTGCATCGCCGGCATCCCCATCGAGCTGAAGATGCTGGGCCGGCAGACATGGGAATGGCTGGGCCTGCCGCCGGCGGATCGGCCCTGAGAGGAGGGGGATATGGGAACAGGCGAGAAAGGGCCGGCCGATGCCCTGCGGTGGGAGCGCATCGCCCAGCCGGCCGAGGAGCTGGTGCAGGCGCTCCGCCAGGGGCTGACGGCATATAACATGGAGCACGGCCGGATTCAGGCCAGCCGGCCCGTCGGCATCTTCGTCTGGGATGGGGATGGCACGCTGGCGGCCGGCATATATGGGGAGATATGGGGATCGTGCCTGGACATCAAATATCTGTGGGTGCACACTGCCTGGAGAGGGCGCGGCATTGGCAGTCGCCTGCTCAGGGAGATGGAAGAGGAAGGACGCCGGCAGGGATGTGTCTGGGCCTATCTGAACACCTTCAGCTTCCAGGCGCCGGACTTTTACCGCCGGCACGGCTACGAGCCGGTCTTCACCATGGAGGGCTACCCCGATGGCATCACGCGCATTTTCCTGCGCAAGCGCCTGACATAAGCGCGCTGGGGCCGCTTCCGGGAGGCCGGTATGCTGGGACACGTGGATTCAGACATGGAGATCGTGGACTTAACCCATCCGGTGTCGCCGGCCGTCCCGCATTGGCCGGGCGACCCTCCCACATGCTTTGAGGATTGGGCGGCAATGTCGGGGCAGGGGTTTTTCCTGCGCCGGCTGAGCCTTGGGGAGCACACCGGCACGCACATCGGCGTGGCCGCTCATCTGCGGGACGGCGGCCTTACGCTGGAAAGCCTGCCGGCGGATCGTCTGATCCGCCCGGCGGTGGTGGTGGATTGGCGCGCCGGCGCCTCGCCGGATGCTCTGCTGACGCCGGCGGAGCTGTACCGCTGGGAGGAGGAGCACGGCCGGGTGCCGGCGGGAAGCGTGCTCCTGCTCTGCACCGGCTGGTCGCGCTTCTGGCCCGACGCCGGCCGCTATCTCGGCGCGGATGCGGCCGGCGTGCTCCATTTCCCGGGGATTTCCCCCGAGGCGGTGCGCTGGCTGGTGGAGGAACGCGGCGTTCTCGGGCTGGGCATTGACACGGCCGGCATTGACGGCGGCGCTAGCCAGACGCTGGAGGCCAACCGCATCCTGCTGGACAACGGCCGCTTCCATCTGGAGAACCTGACCAACCTGGAGCGACTGCCGGCCCGCGGTGCCTGGCTGTTCATCGGGGCGCTTCCCCTGGTGGGTGGGAGCGGCTCGCCGGCGCGCGTGCTGGCCTGGCTGCCAAAGGGAACGTAATTTGACGCGGTGATATGCAGGGGGTATAATGCCGGCGAGCCTGGGCCCTCCCACAGGCTCGCCGGGTTTGTTTACCAATGTGCCGGCGTCTTTTCCCGCCCGATCAGTCCCGATCTGCACCGGCGTACAACCATTTCACTTTCTGCGGCGCGAGGTGAGCGTGACGACCCGCCGGCGGCTGTTCGAGTTCATCCGGCCCGAGCGTGGGCTGAGCTTCAACGATATCGTCATCATCCTGGTCATCGGCGTCCTGGTGTATGTGGGCGCGCGCCTGGCCCTGCGCGCGCCGGCGATGGTGCAAGGCCCGACGATTTCGCTGGAGCCGGCGGTACTGCCCTGGTACGCCCTGCGCTCGGTCATCCGTATGCTGGCCGCCTATCTCCTTTCCCTTGTCTTCTCACTGGTGTACGGATATATTGCCGCCTACAACCGCCGCGCCGAGCGCTTCATGATGCCGGTGCTGGACGTCCTGCAGAGCGTGCCCATCCTCTCCTTCCTGCCGGTGGTCCTGCTCAGCCTGAGCGCGGTACTGCCGGAACGCATCGCGACCGAGCTGGCCTCCATCGTGCTGATATTTACCAGCCAGGCCTGGAACATGACGTTTAACTGGTACCAATCGCTGACCACCATCCCCAACGAACTGCGGGAGGCCAGCGCCATTTTCCGCTTCAACGGCTGGGTGCGGCTGAAAACGCTGGAGTTCCCGTTCGGGGCCATTGGCCTTATCTGGAACAGCATGATGAGCTGGGCCGGCGGCTGGTTCTTCCTGATGGCGGCGGAGATTTTCACGGTTGGCCAGCGGGACTTTCGCCTGCCGGGCCTGGGTGCATACCTGCAGGAGGCCGCCAATCAAGGGAATGTCACCGCCATCCTGTGGGGGATTGGGACACTGGTGCTGGTCATTGTGCTGTTGGATCAGCTTGTCTGGCGCCCCCTGCTGGTCTGGGCGGATAAGTTCAAGCTGGAGACGGTGGAAAGCGACTTTCCACCCCGCTCATGGTTCTATGACCTGCTCCAGAACTCCCGCCTCTGGAAGTGGTGGGGTGCCCATGTCTGGGCCCCCTTCCAGGAAAAGCTGGATGAGTGGATGGTGCGCGTCTGGCCGGCAGAGCAGGCGCCGGCTCCCGGCCGGCGCACGCGCCCCTGGCTGGGATACATCCTCGCCGGCATCTTCGGCGCGGCGCTGGTGTACGGGGTCTTCCGTGCCGGCGAGATGCTGCTCATGGTGCCGGGCCAGCAGTGGGGGGAGATTGGGCTTGGGGTGCTGGCAACCCTGCTCAGAGTTGCCATTTCCCTGATCATCGCGCTGGCATGGACCCTGCCGGTAGGGGTGGCCATCGGCACCTCGCCGGCAGTGGCCAACCTGGTACAGCCCATCGTGCAGATCGTGGCCTCCGTGCCGGCGACGGCGCTGTTCCCCGTCTTCCTGTTGTTCCTGACGAGGATTTTCGGCGGGCTGAATGTGGCCTCGGTGTTTCTCATGCTCATGGGGACGCAGTGGTACGTGCTGTTCAACGTGATCGCCGGCGCCTCGGCCATCCCGCAGGATCTGAAATACACTTCTGCGCTCCTGCAGTTGAGCCGTTGGGAGCGCTGGCGCCTGCTCATCCTGCCGGCGCTCTTCCCGTACCTGATCACTGGCGCCATCACCGCCTCCGGCGGGGCCTGGAACGCCAGCATCGTGGCGGAGCATGTGGAGTTCGCGGGCCGCACCCTGAGCACCACCGGCATTGGGGCGCTGATCGCGCGGGCCACTGCCGCCGGCGATTATCCGCTCCTGCTGGCCGCCACCCTGTCCATGATCGTCACCGTCGTGCTGATCAACCGCGTCCTGTGGCACCGCTTGTATCAGGTGGCGCAGGAGCGCTTCCGCATGGAGTAGTCTCATGGCCAAAGATCATGCCATTGTCGAGCTTCAGCATGTGTATCAGATGTACGGCCGCGGCGAGCGCAGGTTCACCGCGGTGCAGGATGTCAACCTGACCGTGCGCGAAGGGGAGTTTGTGGTCCTGCTGGGGCCTTCTGGCTGTGGCAAGAGCACGCTCCTGCGGATTATCACCGGCCTGCAGTCCCCATCGGAGGGCACGGTGCTGTACCGCGGAGAGCCGTTGCGCGGCGTCAATCCCCATGCAACTATCGTGTTCCAGACCTTTGCCCTGTTCCCATGGCTGACGGTGCTGGAGAACGTGGAGGTCGCGCTCAAGGCCAAGGGGGTGCCGGCCAAACTCCGCGTTGCCCGCGCCCTGGATTGGATCGACGTGGTTGGCCTCGACGGTTTCGAAATGGCCTACCCGCGCGAGCTTTCCGGCGGCATGCGCCAGAAAGTGGGCTTTGCCCGCGCCATGGCGGTGGAGCCGGAACTGCTCTGTCTGGACGAACCGTTTTCCGCGCTGGACGTGTTGAGCGCCGAATCCCTGCGCGGCGAACTGCTGGAACTGTGGGTGGGGGGCAAAATCCCCACCAAGGCCATTTTGATGGTCACCCATAACATTGACGAAGCGGTGTATCTGGCGGACCGCATCGTGGTGATGGAGAAGAACCCTGGGCGCATCGTCAACGAACTGCAGATCGGCCTGCCCCATCCCCGACAGCGGAAATCCCCGGAGTATCTGCGCATCGTGGATCAGGTGTATGCGCTGTTGGTGGGGCAGACCCAGCCGGAGGCGATCGAATTGGGTTCTGCGCCGGGCGAGCCGGGACGCACGCGCTCTCTGCCGGCCATCCGCATCGGCGACCTCGCCGGCCTGCTGGAACATGTCGCAGAAAGCGCCAAGCCTGCCCATGATGTCTACGTCCTCAAAGACGAGCTCGGGGTGGACGACGATTACCTGTTCCGCCTGATTGATGCGGCGGAAATGCTCGGGTTCGGCACCGTCAGCCAGGGCGACTTTATCATCACCCCGCTTGGTGAGACCTTCGCCGCCGCCAGCATCCTGGCCCGCAAAGAGATTTTCGCCACCCGCATCTCCCGCATTCCGATCTTCCGCTGGTTAATGGGGCTGTTGAAGGCCGCCGAGGGCAATGAATTGGAGCGGGAGGTGATCCTGCGGGCGCTGGAGCTGGAATTCCCGCCCGAGGAGGCGGAGCGCCAGCTCGATATCATCATTGAGTGGGGACGCTATGCGGAGCTGTTGTCCTATGATGATGACCGCGAGGTGATCTTCCTGGAGCGGGCGCCGGCGGTCAAGACGGCGGCGTAATAACGCCGGCCCATGATGCGGAATGAATTAAGGATATCCAGGGCGATGAGACTCGCTGCGCACATGGAATGCCTGCGGCGCATAGGCACAGCCTTGACAGCGGCCGGCGTGATGGCCATCCTGCTCTCTGCCTGCGGCGGGAGCGCCGGCACTGCCGCCACCCCGACCCTCACCCAGATCATCCAGGCCAACCTGCCGGCCGATTTCCGCATCGAGGTCTATCAAGGGGAGGATGTCCTGGGTGGGAACTCGGTGCAGTTTTCGGAGGTGGTCGCGCAGGGCCGGCCGGTAGTGCTGGTGATGCTGGCCGGCCGCTGTGGCTACTGCCACCGCCAACTGCCGGTGATCCAGGAACTGCACGCCCAGTACGGCGGCCAGGTGCTGTTCCTGGGCATTGATGTGGGGGAATTCATGGGCCTGGGGTCGCGCGATGACGTGCTGGAGCTGATCGTCCAACAGCATTTGACCTTCCCCATCGGCACTGTCCGTTCTATACAGGCCATCGGCGCCTATCACGTCTCCGGCACGCCGACCATCTTTTTCCTCACGCCGCAGGGGCGCGTCCTGCGCCAGCAGGTGGGGTTGATGCCGGCAGAAGCGCTGACGCAGGCGGTGCGAGAACTGCTCCAGGCATCGCATTGATTCCCAGTGCCGCTCCTGTCCCTCTGCCGGCAGGAGGAGGGCCTATGCAGGTGTATATTGGCACGTCCGGCTGGGTGTATTCCCACTGGCGCGGCCTGTTCTACCCCGCTGACCTGCCGGCCCGCGCCTGGTTCTCCTTCTACGCGCGCTACTTCCACACCGTCGAGATCAACAACACCTTTTATCGGCTCCCGGCCGAAAGCACCTTTGAGGCCTGGCGGATACAGGCGCCGGCCGGCTTCATCTATGCGCTCAAGGCCAGCCGCTACCTCACCCATATCAAGCGGCTGAAGGACCCGGAGGCTCCGCTGGAACTGTTCCTGGGCCGGGCACAGCTTCTCGGCCCGCACCTGGGGCCTATCCTGTATCAGCTTCCGCCGCACTGGCCGCTGGACCTGGGCCGGCTGGAGCACTTCCTCGCGACCCTGCCGGCCGGCTATCAACATGTCCTCGAATTCCGCCATCCATCCTGGCTGTGCGAGCCGGTCTTCTCCCTGATGGAGCGCTGCGGCGTCGCGCACTGCATCCACGACATGCCGCCGCTGGAGGTGCCCCTGCGGGTCACCGCGCCGCTGGTCTACCTGCGCTTCCACGGCGGCCCCGATTATTTCGGGGATTACAGCGACGCTGAGCTGGCGGAGTGGGCGGAGCGCATCGCCGGCTGGTGCGCGGCCGGCCATGCGGTGTACGTCTATTTCAACAATGACGCGCTGGCGTACGCGGTCAAGAACGCCCTGACCCTGTGCCGCATGCTGGGCCTGGAAGTGCCGGCGCACCCGGAGGGCGAGATATAGGCGGCTGGGACGATGGAACGAGGGCCAATCACCATCATTCCCATCGGCAAGGTGGACGACGCACTGCTGGAGGTGCTCTGCCCGGCACTGGAGCAGACGTTCGGGGTCGCATGCCGGCGCGGCCTGCCGCTGGCGGTGCCCGAAAAAGCATACGACCCGCGCCGGCGGCAGTACAACGCCGAGGAGATCCTGCGCCTCCTGCCGGCTCCCGCGCAAGGGCGCGTGCTGGGGGTCGTGGATGCCGACCTGTATGTGCCGCGGCTGAATTTCGTGTTCGGGCTGGCAGATATGGTGCAGCGGCGGGCGCTTATCGCCCTGGCGCGCTTGCGCCAGGAGTTTTACGGACTGCCGGCGGAGCCGGCGCTCTTCCTCCAGCGCATGGTGAAAGAGGCGGTGCATGAGCTGGGACACACGTACGGCCTGGGGCACTGCACGGACCCGCTGTGTGTGATGGCCTTTTCCAACACCCTGGGCGACACGGACCGGAAGGCGGCCTCGTTCTGCGAGCACTGCCGGCGCCGGCTGAAGGGAAAATGAGGACAGGGAAAACACCGCACTTCCCTCACCCGCTATTTGGCAAATTCCCCGCAGGGGTGTATAATTCGTTGCAGAAAGGAGCTGCGATCCTCGTAGTACAGGACTCGTTGGCAGGTCAACTTCACTCCCCACCGAGCGAAGGCCCGCTGAACGAGCTTTGCATGGCGAGTGTTTCAGCCCATTTCCAGCGTGACACGGGGCGTTCTGCCATGCGTCCCCTTCATCACGAGAATGCCGCCTTCCCCTACCGGGAAAGTTGAAAAAAGAAAGGAAAAAAGCGATGGCAAAAGCAAAAGTTGGCGACACGGTTCGGGTGCACTATATCGGCACCCTGGACGACGGCACGGTGTTCGATTCCTCCATGGGTCGGGAACCCCTCGAGTTCACCCTGGGCGAGAACGAGGTCATCCCCGGCTTCGAAGAGGCAGTGATCGGCATGGAACCGGGTGAGCGCAAGTCCGTCACCATTCCGGCCGATGAGGCATATGGTCCGTACTATGAGGATATGGTGCTGACGGTGGACCGCTCCGAGTTCCCTCCCGATCTGGAGCTGGAGGTCGGTCAGCGCCTGCAGGTGCGGCAGGCCGACGGCTATGTCTTTGCCGTGACGGTGGCCGAGATCACCGACGACGAGGTGACCCTGGATGCCAATCACCCGCTCGCCGGCGAGGACCTCACCTTCGCGATCGAGCTGGTCGAGATTCTCTGATCCCCTAGCCTGAAGACAACCGGCGGGTTGGGACGACGCCGACGCCGTCCTTGCCCGCCGGCCCAAGCGATGCCGGCCATGTCCGCACGCTGGATCATCCATCTGGATATAGATGCCTTCTTCGCCTCCGTCGAGGAGCTACTGCGCCCTGAGCTTGCCGGCCAGCCCATCATCGTGGGCGGCCCACCCGAGCATCGGGGCGTTGTGGCTTCTGCCTCCTATGCTGCGCGCCGCTTCGGCGTCCGCTCCGCCATGCCCACCGCCCAGGCCCTGCGCCTATGCCCTCAGGCCGTCCTCCTCCCACCCCGCCACGGCCTCTACCAGGAATATTCCGAACGGGTGATGTCCATCCTGCACGAGTACACCCCGCTGGTGGAGCAGGTTTCCATCGACGAGGCGTTCATGGACGTGACCGGCTGTGAGCGCCGCTGGGGCGAGCCTTTGGCGCTGGCCGCCGGCATCCAGCGCCGCATCGAGGAAGAGATCGGGCTTTCCGTCTCCCTGGGCATCGCCGGCAACAAACTGGTGGCCAAGATCGCCTCCGACTACGGCAAGCCGCACGGCCTGGTGCTGGTGCCCCACGGGGAAGAGGCCGCCTTCCTGGCGCCGCTGGACATCGAGCGGCTGTGGGGTGCCGGCCGGGTCACCTCCCGCAAACTGCGCGCCGCCGGCATCCGCACCATCGGCGACCTGGCACGCCTTCCCCGCGCCCAGGTGGAGGGCTGGCTGGGGAATTTCGGCGTGGAGCTTTGGCTCCACGCGCAGGGCATTGACCATCGGCCGGTTGTGCCGGACGCCGGCGACCCCCGCACCGTCAGCCATGAGGAGACCTTCCCCCAGGATATCGCGGACCCTATCTTCCTGGATGCAGAGCTACTGCGCCTCAGCGAAAAGGTGGGTGCCCGACTGCGCCGCTACGGCCTGCAGGGACGCACCGTATTCATCAAGATCCGGTACGGGGATTTCCACACCATCACCCGCCAGGCAACCCTGGAGGAACCTACCGATATCGACGGGGAGATTTACCGCCATGCCCGCCGGCTGTGGGAACAGGCCTGGGAGCGGGGCCGGCCGGTACGGCTCCTGGGCGTGGGGATGCAGCAGCTCCGCACCGCCGGTTGGCAGTTAAGCCTCCTGCCGGCGGAGGAGGAGACACTGCGCCGGCGACAGCGTGCCCTGTACCAGGCGGTGGACTCCATTCGACAGCGCTTCGGCGAGAAGGCACTCCGTCGGGCGCGGCTCCTGCGCCGGCCGCGCGGCTAAAAGGCCAGCGGAACCGGCCCCACGACCCGGATCTCCTCCAGCGTGACACGACAGCGCACCGCCAGCACCTGCACGCCGGCATCGCGGGCTTCCCGCAGGGCGCGGCCAAACGCCGGGTCCGCGGCGTCGTGCGGGGCGAAGGATTCCGCATCCTCCCGCTGTACCACAAACACCACCGCACTGCAGACGCCCTCTTGGGCCAGCCGCATCAGCTCCATCATATGCCGGCGGCCGCGCTCCGTGGGGGCATCGGGGAAGCGGGCGACGCCCTTCTCCACCAGGGTGACCGATTTGACCTCCACCCAGCAGGCACTGCCGTCGCCGGCCTCGAAGCACAGGTCCAACCGGCTGGCTCCATGCACCGCCTCCGTCCGCACCCGCTCATACGCCTGGAACACCGGCAGGCGGCCGGCCTGCCAGGCATCCACCAACAGGCGCGGCGGAAGGCGCGCGTCCACGCACACCAGCCGGCCGGCATGCTCCATCAGGATCAGGTCACCGATGGTCTTGCGGCGCGGGTCCGGGTGCAGGCGGATATATGCCGGCGCGCCGGGGATCAGAAGCTCGCCCAGCCGGCCGGAATTGGGGACATGCACGGCGCAGGGGACACCATCCACCCGCACCGCGGCGCGAAAGCGGTTATCCCGGCGCACGAATTCGGCCGGGGTCAGAGGTCCAAACGCTATGGCCATCGGATCGGGCCGGCGTGCGGCATCGCCCGGCTAGCGCAAGACGATGCCGCACGTCCCATGATCATCGGCGGACGATCTCAATACTGCAGGACGCGCGGCAGGGACTTGGCCTGCTCGACCCAGCTCGTCACCTCGCGCAGGGAGGGAAGCCGGCGCACCAGCTTCTTGGCGGCATTGACCTCCGCCAGCTTGGCGTGCAGGTGCTCCGGGTTGCGCTGGGCCAGCTCCACCACGGTGTCAACGCCGGCTTCCTCCAGCAGGTCGGAATATTCCTCGCCAATGCCTTTGATGCGGAACAGGTCCGCCAGGTTCGCCCATTCCAGGATGAGCTTCTCGCTGATGCCGGTGCGCTCGGCCAGGGCCTTGCGCTTCTGGGGCGTGTCCGCCTGCTCCAAAAGAGCCTCCAGCGTGCGGATGCCGAGCTCCTCCAGCTTGCCGGCATACACCTCTCCGATCCCTTCGATCCGACGAATGTTGATGGGCATGGCTTTCCCTCCTGTGTGTGAAAAGAGCGAACCCTCAACTTCCCGCCAGCCTGGTGAGCATGGATGCCAGGATATCCCCCAGCACCGCCAGGTCCTCTGTGGGCAGATAGCGCCCTGCGGCACCGTCGTAAATGACGTTCGCCGAGGGCTTGAATTCCTCATCGCCCCGGTACAGCACGACCGCCATGCGCACTCGCGGGAGGACGTTGAAAGCAAAGGCCGCGTCTCCGACGTCCAGACGAATGCCGCCGAGCGCACGCGCGGCCTTCTCGAAAGCCTCTAACCGCCGGCCGAAGGCTTGGGCCAGCCGGCGGTTCGCCCGCTGTTGAAACGCCGCATCGTACCCCATGCCCCCTGGCAGTTCGCGAAAGGCGATCCAGCGGTCGGCCAGGGGCACGCCGGAGGCGAAGAACAGGTAATGGAGCAGGATCAGACGGGTGGGGATGGGAGGTTCGAGGCCCTTGCTGTCCCGGATCTCGGCCTCGGGATAAGAAACGCGATAGGACTCATTCAGGAAGGGGATCTCGAAATAGCCGCTCCCCTCGCCGGCCGGCTCATAGCGCACGCCGGCCCAGCTCGCCATGACCACGGGATCACGGCTGGCTATCTCCGCCCGGGCCTTCTCCAAGGCCGGCCCATATCGCTCCTCGGGCGTGCGCGGTCCATACTCCGCCATCATTGTCTCCTTTCCGCCCATGCCGGCTACTTCTTGCGGTACAGCTCCGGCTTTAACACCCCGATAAAGGGCAGATTGCGGTATTTCTCCGCGAAATCCAGGCCGTAGCCCACCACGAAATAATCCGGGATGCTGAAGCCCAGGTAATCGGCCTTGATGGGCACCTCGCGCCGGCTGGGCTTGTCCAGCAGGACGCACAGACGGATGGATGCCGGCTGGCGCGCCTGCAAAAGTTCCAGCAGGTAGTTCAGGGTCCTGCCGGTGTCCACAATATCCTCTACCACGATGACATGCCGGCCGTAGATATCGCTCTCCAGGTCCTTCAGGATGCGCACAACGCCCGTGCTGGTATCTCCATCATAGCTGGAAGTGGCGATAAAGTCAATGCCCAGGTGAATGTCCATAGCGCGGATGAGGTCGGCCATGAATACCATGGCCCCTTTGAGGACGCTGATGAGGAGGGGGTTCTTGTCCCGGTAATCGGCCGCGATCTGGGCGCCCAGCTCCTTGACCTTGGCCTGAAGCTCCTCCTCGGTGATCAGCACTTGGGCAATGTCATCTCTCAGCATGGCAACCGGTTCCCCTTTCTGACAGATATGCGTGGACGGAAAATGTATCAGCCGGCGGCCGGCGCACCGCTCTGCGGCGGGCGCCAATCCGCCGGCAGGAAGAACATGACGCGTGAGAAGGCGGCGACCCGCACGGCGCTGTGGATCGAAACGCCCTTCTTCAGCGGCACCTCGCCGGCGAAGGTCCGGCGCAGGCCGTCAGCCGCCTCCTGGAGGAGCCGGCCGTCGGTGGGCGTCAGCCCGTGCCCGGGCATCAGCAGGTTGATCTCCCAGGCCAACTGCGAAAGCATCTGAAGGGTGGACAGCATGGCCTGCGGATCACTGCCCGGCAAATGCAGGTAGATAGGCCCTTCGTACACGGTGTCGCCGGCGAACATCAGGCGCTCCACCTCCTCCACGAAGCAGACGGAGCCCGGGGAATGCCCCGGCGTATGCCATACGATGAGCTGACGTCCTCCCAGATCAATCTCCTGGCCGTGCTCGAGGAAAAAGGAGGCGGAGGAAGGCTGGGGTTGGAAGCGTTTGGCATCGAAATCCGGCGGGAAGGGGTGGCCGTTCTCCTGAAGCCGGCGCAGGTACTGCTGGGAAGCTTCCGAGAGGCGCGGATGTTGAAGATTCTCTGCCTCCGCCGGGTGCACGCCGATGTATTCGAAGCGGTGGTTGCCGCCCACGTGGTCCCAGTGGGTATGGGTGTTCAGCACGATGACCGGCCGGCTGGTCAGCGCCTCCACCACCGCCCGGATGTCACCGATGCCCATCCCCGTATCAATCAGCGCCGCATAGGCTTCCCCCTCCACCAGATAGGCGTGCGACTGCCCCAGCTCGGTGATGACATGCACACCCGGCGCCAGCTTACGCACCTCGAACAGCTCAGCCACTCGCTTCCTCCCGTCCTGCGCCGCGGGCCAGATGCCGCGAGCCGTCGTTTGTAGGAATGTGCCGGGGACATTATACGGCAGGAACGGCATGCGGGTCAATATTTCAGCGGGGGAAAGCGGACATGAAAAGCGAGGAGATTTCCCCTCTCAAGCGGTCAATGCCGCCACAAGCGCCCACCCTGCGCCCAGGTTAGGGGACTCCTCGCTTTCTCACATGGAAAGCTGTACACTTTTCGGTTGCAATTATATTATAGCAGAATTCCCAGCGGGTGTAAAGAGG
>JAPWUQ010000039.1 GCA_028275445.1 Anaerolineae bacterium
CTGTATGGGCCGGCAGACGAAGGGGAGTATGTCATATTCGATGAGGATCGCCCGGCCGTCGCCGTGCGGTATCAGCGCCGGCATCATCAGCTTCTGGTGCAGGTGGAACCGGCGCCGGGCGAGGTCATCGTCGTGCTGTACGGCGCCGCCGTGCGGCAGGCGTCAGTGAACGGCCGGCCGGCGGCCCTCGAACCCTTCGCACAGGGGACACAGGTGCGGTTTGACGGACGCCAGGGAGCCCAGCTCCTGCTGGAGCTGGCATAGCAGGTACAGGTGAGGATCACTTACGAGTGACCCTCACCTGTATTCGCTCCGCCGCCGGCGCGGCGGGGCTGGGGGGTGAGGCCGGCGCCTCCTCCACCCCGCCGCGTCAAATGCCCAGGATCAGCTTGGCAATGCGGAAGTAGATATACAGGCCGGTGGCATCCACCATGGTCGCCATGAAGGGGCCGGAGACGATGGCCGGGTCAATCCGCAGACGGGCGGCGATGATGGGCAGGAGCGAACCCAGGCAGTTGGCCCAGAAGACGATGGCCACAGCGGCTGTGCCCACGGCGATGGCCAGCAGTGGATGCGACGGGTCCCAGGTGATGGCGCGGATGAACGCGGCCGTCCCCATCATCAGCCCCAGGAAGAAGCCCACGCGCGCTTCATGCCAGAAGACGCGCAGGGCATCGCGGATGCGAATCTCCCCGGTGGCCAGGCCGCGGATGATGGTCGAGGTGGTCTGGGAGCCGGCATTTCCACCCGTGCCGATCAGCAGGGGATGAAGAACGAGAGCGCCACCACCGCCGCCAGCTCATGCTCGAAATGCCGCAAGACCGTGCCGGTGAAGGTGTCCGCCACGAAAAGCAGGAACAGCCAGCCCATGCGTTTGCGCGCCACCTGGAACACCGAGGTGTCCAGATACGGTTTGTCCAGGGGCAGGGAGCCGCCGAAGCGCTCCATATCCTCGCTCTGCTCATCCACGATGACGTCCACGATGTCATCCACGGTGATGACACCGATCAGGCGGTTGCCGGCATCCACCACGGGCAGGGCATACAGGTCATAGCGGCGCATGAGGTGCGCGCACTGCTCCTGGTCCGCCTCCGCCGGCACGCTGATGACATCAGTGGACATGATCTCGCCCAGGCGCTGGTCGGGGCCGGCCTTGATCAGCTCATACAGGCTGACAATCCCCTGCAGGCGGTCCTGGTCATCCACGATGAAGAGGTAATGCACCGCCTCTTCCTTTTCCGGCGACCACCGGCGCACCGCCTCCAGCGCCTGGCGCACGGTCATGCGCTCGCGCAGGGCCAGGAATTCGGAGGTCATCAAGCCGCCGGCGGTCTCATCTTTATGGAGCAAGAGCGGCCGCACGTCATCGGCATCCCGCATGCGGGCCAGCACCTCACTGGCCTGCTCCGGCTCCATATCGCCCAGCAGGTCCGCCGCCTCGTCCGTCTCCATCTCATCCACGATGTCAGACAGGGTCTCCAGCGGCAGGCGCGAGGCAATCTCCGCCGCTTCCTCTTCTTCCAGCTCTTCGAGGATGTCGGCGGCCTGTTCGGTCTCTAATTGGGTCAGCAGGGCTTCCTGCTGTTCGGGTTCCAGTTCGCTGAGGATGTCCGCCTGATCGGGGGGATACAGGCGTTCGATGATATCGATCGCGCCGGCCAGATCATTGTGCTCCAGCCGATCGCGCACGCGATCCAGAATGGTGTCCAGCACGCGCTGCTCCATCGTCGTCCTCCTTTTGCCAGGATGAGTGCACTCGAGGACGGTGAGTCCACCTTCTCCTGGCACCGGAGGAGCGAACAGCGCGTCAGGGGTCAGGGCCTATTACGGCGCGGAGAAGGTGGGCGCACCGCCCTTACGTGATGATGGGTCGTCTTCGGAAAGCGTATTGGATTCGGGTACAGCGATCACGTTCATCGTTCTCCTTCTCCGTCGCAAAATTGGTCTTACCGGGCCGGCGGATGGCAACAAAAAAGGCCACAGCACAGGCTGCGGCCTTGTCCTGGGCAGGCAGGGACTGCACCCGGCAGTCCCCCTCCCTACGGCAGGTCGAGCTGTCCTGTCACGGCCAGAATTCGATTGTCAACGTGGTTCATCCACCCAACGCCGGCCGTCCCTATATGGGGACGACTGTCATCACTGCCAGAAGCCTTCAACGTCATCATACTCCATAAATTACCGACAGTTCTGCCTACCGCCGTGCTCGGATCGTACAAAGACACTCGCTATTGCAGATAATGTAGCACGCGCGGGCGAGAATGTCAACTTTATGCCAGCCACGTCTCCCCGACCGGCCGGCTTCCTGGCCCTTATCCGGAGAACCTCCCTCTTGGTCAGCGCTTTGATCCCTCCACTGCGCGCTTACCGATATATATCTGGCATACTTGACATCGGCATCGAAATATGATACCCTGTAACCGGTACAGCGGGGCGATTTTTCTTTGGCGGCCGCTTGCATACATTCGATATACCCGAAATGGGCAGGCCGGCCGCAAGCGATATCACTGCTCCAGGGGAGGAAGAAGCATGCTACAGCGATTCGTGGAGTTTTTGACCCCGGAAGACGTCTTGCGCATCCATGAGCAGTCCATGCGCCTGCTGGAAGAGGTGGGGGTGGAGATGCCGGTGGAGGCCGCGCGCGAGGTGCTTCGCCGGCGCGGCGCCCGGGTCGAAGGCACGCGCGTCCACCTGCCCCGCCGGCTGGTGGAGGAAAGCATCCGCCTGGCTCCCTCCCGCTTCACCATCCACGCCCGCAATCCGCAGAAAGATGTGGTGGTCGGCGGCGGCAACCCCGTCTTCGCGCCCGGCTACGGCGCGCCCTTCCTGATGGACCACGAAAAGGGCCAGCGCTATGCCACCATGGAGGATTACCAGAACCTGGTGCGCATCATTGACGCACTGCCACACCTGGACCTCTCCGGGCACCTCCTGGTGGAGCCGCACGACGTGCCGGCCGGCAGTGCCCATCTCCATATGCTTATGGCGCACCTCCGCTACTCCGACAAGCCCTTCATCGCCTCCAGCAACGGGCAGAAAGGCGCGCAGGCCACGCTGGACATGGCCGGCATCGTCTTCGGCGACCGCGATGCCCTGCGCAATAAGCCAGTCACCATCGCGCTCATCAACACCCTCAGCCCCCTGGGCTTCGCCTCGGAAATGCTGGAGGCCCTGATGGCCTTCGCCGAATGGGGACAGCCCGTGGTCATCGCCAGCATGGCGCAGGCCGGCGCGACCGCCCCCGTCACCCTGGCCGGCATGATCGCCCAGATCAACGCTGAAATCCTCAGCGGCGTCGTCCTGGCCCAGGCCATCAACCCCGGCACACCGGTCGTCTACGGTTCCACCAGCACCATTATGGACATGAACACGGCCGCGGCCGCCATCGGCAGTCCGGAATATTCCATTCTCGTGGCCTGCCAGGCGCAGATGGGCCGCTTCTACGGCCTGCCCAGCCGCTCCGGCGGCAGTCTCACCGACTCGCAGGTCCCCGACGCCCAGGCCGGCCTGGAATCCATGATGTCCCTGCTCACCACCGTCAACGCCGGCATTGACTTCGTCCTGCACGCCGCCGGCATCCTCGGCTCATACCTGACCTTCTCCTACGAGAAGCTGGTGATAGACCATGAGATATGCGGCATGGTGCGGCGCTACCGCCAGGGCCTCGATGTGAACACGGAAACCCTGGCCTATGACACCATCGCCGGCGTGGGCCCCGGCGGCAACTTCCTGATGGATGAGCACACCCTGCGCCACTTCCGCAACGCCTTCTACATGCCCAGGCTGTGCAACCGCGACGCCCTGCCGGCCTGGCAGGAAAAGGGCTCGACGGACATGGCACAGCGCGCCCATCAGTACTGGCAGAGGCTCCTGCAGACCCATCAGCCGGCGGAACCGGAAGCCATCACCATCCGCGCCCTCGAGGCCTACGTCGAGCGGCATGCCTGACACATTCGCTTTCGCATGATGTTTCACAACAGGAAGGGGATATGGCACAAACCGCGACCGAACGAGCCTACCGCACTATCCGTGAGAAGATCATCCGGCTGGAATATGCCCCCGGCGAACTGCTGGTCGAATCCGGCCTGGCGGAGGAGCTGGGCACCGGCCGCACCCCAGTGCGCGAGGCCCTGAAAATGCTGGCCTGTGAGAACCTGGTGGTCATTATCCCCCAGCGCGGCATCTACGTGGCGGATATCAGCCTGACCGACCTCCAGGAGATCGCGGAACTGCGCCTGGCGGTGGAAGGGCTGGCGGCGCAGTTGGCCGCCCAACGCATCACCCCTCAGCAGTTGGAACGGCTCCGCTCCCTGACCCATCAGCTCGCCCATACGGCCCCGGATGATGTGGAGAAGCTGATGGAGATTGACCGCCAATTTCATCTCACGGTGGCCGAGGCCGCCGGCAACAAACACCTGGCCGATGTCATCGTCAGCCTGTACGACAAGTCCCTGCGGCTCTGGCGGCTGGCGCTGACCCGCGTTGGCTCGATCGCCAGCTCCATCGAACGCCATGAGGAGCTCCTGGACGCGCTGGAATACGGCAACGCCGATAAAGCGGCCGAGATCATGCGGGAACACGTGCGCGATTTTCATCGGCGCATGCGCGAAGCGTTCTAACCCCACAGCCGAGAGCATCGAGGAACGCGTCCATGTCATCGCCACACCACGACGCTCTGCCTGAAGATATCCTGCCGGCCCTGCGCGAGCGGGCACACGCCTATCGCGATGCCGTCATCGCCGGCCTACAGCACCTCATCGCCATCCCCAGCGTCAACCCGGTGGGCGCATCCTCCCCTGGCCCGGAAGCACGCGCCGCCCTGCGCTGGATGCTGGAACACGCCGCCGCCCTCGGCTTTCGCGTCCAGAACCTCGACGACATAGTCGGCTTCGTGGAATACGGGCCGGCGGACGCCCCGGAGGTGGTGGCCGTGCTGGCCCATCTGGACGTCGTGCCAGCCGGCGAAGGCTGGACCCATCCGCCCTTTGCCGGCGCCATCGCCGATGGCATGATCTGGGGGCGCGGCGTGGAGGATGATAAAGGGCCGGCGGTTTCGTCGCTGTATGCCCTGAAAGCGCTCAGTGACCTGGCGCTTCCTCTGCGCCGGCGCATCCGCCTTATCCTGGGCACGCTGGAAGAGAGCGGCGACTGGAGCGACATCCGTCATTACGAGGCGCGCGAGGGCCGGCCGACCATGGGATTCACTCCGGATGCCCATTTCCCCGTCATCTGCGGCGAGAAGGGCATCCTGAACGTCACCTTCCGGGCCCAGGAGCCGGCCGCGTCCAATCCGACCCACCGCCCCGGCCTGCATGTCGCGGCCTGGCACGCCGGCAGTGCCCCCAACATCGTGCCGGCCTTCGCCTGGGCCGCGCTGTCCCTGGATGCGCGGCGGTTCGAGCCGGCGCTGGTCTCCTTACAGCGCTCCGCCCGGCGCTTCGCCCAGCATCATCCGGAGAGCCAGCTTCAGGTCATGCGCGCGGAACTGTTCCGGGAACGGTATCCAACAGAGGAACTGCCGGCGGAGGCGCAGGTGGTGGTTGCCGCGCGCGGCCAGGAAGCGCACGGCGCCCTGCCCTGGGATGGGCATAATGCCCTGCAGGACCTGGCCAATTTCCTGGCGGCCTGTAAGGTCGCCAACAATGCGGTCGGCCGGCTGGTGCACTTCGCCGCCCGGCACCTCGGGGTGGGATGGGACGGCGCCGGCCTGGGCATCGCCGCCGAACACGACAAACTCGGCCCCACCACAGTGAACCTGGGCATGGCCCGCGGAGACGCCCAGCAGGCCAGCATCACGCTGAACGTCCGGCTGACGCCCCCGCACACCGTGGCCACCCTTGCGGAAAAGCTCCGGCGCGTCGGCGAGGAAGCCGGCCTGCAGGTGGAAATTGACCCCGCCTCCATGAACCCCCTTTTTGTGGACGAGGACGATGCCCTGGTCGTGGGCCTGAAGCGCGCCTATCAACTGGTCACCGGCCGGCCGGCGGCATGCGCCTATATCGGCGGCACCACCTATGCCAAGGCGTTCCCGCGCATGGTGGCCTTCGGCCCGCTGATGCCCGACGAGCCGATGCTGGCGCATCAGGTGGACGAGCGGGTCAGCCTGGACTCGCTGGTGCGCAACACCGAGATATACGCCCTGGCCCTCTACTTCCTCGCCGGCGCATAAGCCGGCTGTACCGAATGAAAAGGCCCGGAACCTGCATGGTCCCGGGCCTTTTCCACGTCTGAAGGGATTGGCGCATCCCTACGGCAGATAGTCCAGAGGGTTGCGCCGCACGTTGTCCACGATCACTTCCAGATGCAGGTGCGGGCCGGTCGCTCGGCCGGTGGCGCCCACAGTACCGATGGTCTGTCCTTGGGTGACCGCGGTGCCGGCCTCAACGAAAATCTCGTTGAGGTGGGCATACAAGGTCTGCATGCCGTTGTTGTGGTCAATCACCACCATCAACCCGTAGCCCACATCGGTCCAGCCGGCGCGCACCACATAGCCCGTATCCGCCGCCACGACGGGAGTGCCCCGAGGGGCTGCGATGTCCAGGGCGGGATGCTTCCTGCTAAAGCGCTGGCTGATGCTTCCGCGCACCGGCCAGATGAGCGTGCCGGTGCCGACGGGGGCATCTGCCGGCAGGGAGGCCCTGGTCATCCCTTTGCGCGCCTGGCGGATGGGCATTTTGCCGCCGGGCACAAAGATCTTCTCCCCAACCTTGAGCGCCTCCGGGTCCAGCACAGGGTTATACTGGCTGTCCAGGATGGCGTTCATGGTGACGCCGTACTGCCGGGCAATGCCCAACAGGGTATCGCCGCGTTGGATAGTGTGCAGTACGCCGTCCGCCGGCGGAATCACCAGCTCCTGCCCCACCCGCAGGCGGTTCGGATTGGCCTGCAGGTCAGGGTTGGCCCAGATGATGGACTTCTGGTCCAGGCCGAAGGCGCTGGCGATGCCGGAGATGGTGTCCCCCTCTCGGACGATGTATTTGCGGAGCAGAACGGTGGTGGGCCGGAGCTGTGCCAGCCCTGCCGGCGCCCCTTCGCCCAGGGGCGTGGCATGCGCCGGCACTATCATGCTGTTGGGCAGGGCATTGGCCGCAGATAGATCATTTTCTTTATCCGTATGCGGCGCCGGGATGCGCAGTTCCTGCCCGATGCTCAGCTTGTCAGGGTCCTCCTGCAGTTCCGGGTTGGCCAGCAGGATGTCCAGCAGGCTGATCCCGAACTGCTTGGCGATGCCCGTCAGCGTATCCCCGTCCTGCACCACATAGATGGCCGGCTCGGGTTCGGGCGTGGGCAAGAAGGGAATTGCTTCCGGGTTCAGGTCCTCGCCCAGCGGCGTGGCGCGGCTGGGCAGAGGCGGCGTGGGAACGCCCGCCGGCGTCGCGACGGCCGCCGGCGCGGCGCTCGCAGTTTCCGGGGCTTCCTGGCCGGCGCTGGGGATGCGCAGTTCCTGGCCAACCTTCAGCCGGTCCGGGTCATTCTGCAGGACCGGATTGGCATCCAGGATTTCCTGCTGTTTCACCCCAAAGCGTTTGGCAATGCCGGACACGGTATCCCCCTGCTGCACCGTGTAGAGCTGGAAGGCTGGGGCGGGCGCCGGGGATACCGGAATGACCGTCGGCGGGGATTCCTCGCCCAGGGGTGTGCCGTGTGCCGGCAGTGTCGGCGTCGCCGATGGGGTTGGGGTGCTCGGGAGCGCCGGCGTAGAAGGCGCCTGCGGTGTAGCCGGCGGGACATACCCCCTGCCGAGAAGCGGGAGGAAGACCCTGGGAGAAGCGCCGCTTTGAGCGTAGGCGAGACGTGAGAGGGGGGAGAAGAGCGTTATCAGGATGGAGAGAAGAACCATGACCGGCAGGCATTTGTGGGGCGTCGCTGCACGGTGGTCTGGTTCAGCCACTATGCCAACCTCCGATGTCTAAGATGGGAGCGAGCCGGCACAACACCGCCATAATAGCACAGATTCGCGATGTGCGCAAATCGGCACAATCCGAGGAAGCGGCAGTAGGAGGGCAGGCCCCGCATCTCGCGGCCGGCTTCGCAGTTACGGCCGTGGCTTCAGCCGGCACAGGTAGCTCCGCCAATTGCCAGGAACTGCCGGGGCGTGATATAATAGCCGTTATCCTGCGGCCCACCGAACAAGTGGGCCGCAATGCATGGAAAATACGCCTCAGATCGTGGGGAGGAATCACGTTGTTGGTGAGCGCGCTGAAAGTTGTCTATCTGACCGCCGCCCTGCTCCTGGGGATATACGGGCTCCAAGCACTCATCCTCAGTGTGTTATACTGGCTTCACCGCCGCGAGCGTGTTTTGCCGCCGGCCGTCTCCTCCTGGCCAACCGTCACGGTTCAGCTACCCCTATATAATGAAATGTACGTGGCAGAGCGGATCTTGCGGGCAGTCACGCGCTTGCAGTACCCGCGTGAGAAACTGCATATCCAGGTGCTGGATGATTCCACCGATGAGACCCGCCTTCTGCTGGAGCGGGCGGTGGCGCGCTACCGCCAGGCCGGCTTCGACATAGACATCATCCGCCGGCCGGAACGCCGGGGGTTCAAGGCCGGCGCACTGCAGTACGGCCTTGCGCTGGCCAAAGGGGAGTTCATCGCCATTTTCGACGCCGACTTCGTCCCGCCGGCGGATTTCCTCCTCCGCACCATACCCTATTTCACGCAGGAGCCGCGCCTGGGGTTTGTGCAGGCGCGCTGGGGACATTTGAACGCCGAGCATTCCACGCTGACGCGCGCCCAATCCATCGGCCTGGACGGCCATTTCATCGTGGAGCAGACGGGCCGCCAGCGCGGGGGGCTGTTCATGTCCTTCAACGGCACGGCCGGCGTCTGGCGGCGCTCCTGCATCATCGAAAGCGGGGGCTGGCAGGCAGACACGTTGTGCGAGGACCTGGACCTGAGCTACCGGGCGCAGATGGCCGGCTGGCACTGCCTGTACCTGCCAGAGCTAGAGGCCCCCGCCGAGATCCCGCCCCAAATGGCCGCCCTCAAGCGTCAGCAGGCACGCTGGGCGCACGGCTCCGTACAGTGCCTGATAAAGCTGTGGCGGCCGGTGCTGGCCAGCCGGAAGCCCCTGTCGGTGCGACTGCTGGGGCTGGTGCACCTGGGCGCCTACCTGGCGCATCCGATGAGCCTGCTACTGCTGTTGTGCCTGGTGCCCCTGCTGGTCTGGGACGGAGGGGTCCACCTGAAGCTGGCCTTTCTGAACGTGGTGAGCTTTGGGCCGCCCCTGGTATATCTCATCGGGCAACAGCAGTTGTACCGGGATTGGCCGCGCCGGCTGGCGTATTTCCCGTTCCTGTTCCTGCTGGGCACCGGGTTGAGCTGGAGCAACAGCGTGGCTATCGTCAGGGCGGTGCTCTGCCGGCCCATGCCGTTCCAGCGCACGCCGAAGTTCCGGCTCACATCCTCCGCCGCCGGCTGGGAGCGCAAGCGCTATGTCCTGCACTGGCAGTGGGGCAATCTGGGCGAGATACTGCTGATGGCGTACGCCGGCGCAGGGATGGCCTTCGCCGCGCAGCGCGGGGCCTTCTATGTCATCCCTTTCCTGGCGCTTTACTTCCTGGGTTTCGGCTACGTGGCCTTTTACGACCTGTGGCGGCAGTGGCGGGCGTCGCGCATCCAGCGCCGGCCGGCCTCCCCGCACCACTTACCGGTGTGAGGCTCTCCGCCGGGCGTCAGTGGCGCTGTAGGAAGGCGCGGGCAATGGCCTCTTTCTCCTCGTCGGTGAGGGCGTGCTCCGATTCCCAGCCGCGCAGGGGCTTGGCGTAGACCCGCTGGCTCTGTCGGCCGGCGAGGCTGGTCAGCACCACACCGTTGCCGTGCCCATCCACCAGGGCGATGGAGAAGCTCTGCTGGCCGCTGATGTCCGGATAGGCATCGAAGCGCACGATACCCAGATGCTGGAGGGACAGCTTGGCGGCCTTTTCCAACTGGCGCGAGGCGCGGGTCAACTGCTCCACCTGCTCGGCGGTGACCCGGGCCTGCTGAAGGTACTCGTCGAGGATTTCCTCCAGCGGCCGGCCTTCGCGACCGCGCATCAGCTCCAGGTAGCGGCCCAACAGCCGGCTGACGCGCGCCTGCATCGTCACCAGCCAGAGCAGGAGGATGATGAGCAGGCCGGCGGAGACCAGCCACAGCAGTGCCAGATGGTTTTCGATCCAGGCCAGCATATACAGCCCCTCCCTGCGGGATGAAGGAGATCATACGGCCTGATTGTAGCGAACTTACGTCTGGGGGTCAATATGCCGCGTCACGCGAAACTGCTCATTGCCACGAACAATGCCGGCAAACTGCGGGAATATACCGCTCTGCTGGGCGATCTGCCGGTGCAGTTGACCACCCCCCAGCAGGAAGGCATTGAGCTGGAGGTGGAGGAGAACGGCGCCACTTTCGCCGAGAACGCCCTGCTGAAGGCGCGCGCCTACTGCGCCGCCAGCCGGCTCCCGACCCTGGCGGACGATTCCGGCCTGGAGGTGGAGGCGTTAGGCGGCGCGCCGGGGGTGTATTCGGCCCGTTATGCCGGCAATAACGCCACCGACCGCCAGCGCTACGAGAAGCTCCTGGCGGAACTGCGGGGGATCCCGCCGGCAGAGCGCACGGCCCGCTTCCGCTGTGTGATTGCCCTGGTCCTGCCCGACGGCACCGAGGAAATCACGGAGGGGGAATGCGAGGGTGTGATCATTGACACGCCGCGCGGGGAGCACGGCTTCGGCTACGACCCGGTCTTCTACATGCCGGCGCTGGGGAAAACGATGGCGGAGCTTCCGCCGGAGCTGAAGAACCGGGTCAGCCACCGGGCGCGCGCCCTGATGCGCATGAAGCCCATCTTGCAGGCACTGCTGGAGCGTTCATAAGCCGGCCAGGAACTCCTCCACCGCGCCGGCCACCTCCTCCGGGCGTTCGAAGGTCAGCATATGGCCGGCGCCGGCGAATGCGACCAGGCGGGCGCGCGGCAGTCCACCGCACAGCTCTTCCGCTAATGCGAGGGGGACCATGCGGTCCTCACTGCCGGCCAGGATCAGGGCCGGCTGATGGACATCCTTCAACTCCGCGCGGCGGTCGAACCGACTGCAGGCCAGAAAGTCGCGGTACAGCACCGCCGGCGGCACCTGCTCCAGCCGCAGACGGGCCAGCTCTTTGCCCTCTTCGGGGAAATCCCGCCCATATGCCCACCCCACAATGCGGGGGATGATCTCCTCCGGCGCTGTCTGCAATCCCTCCAGGATGAGCGGGGAAACCGGCAGGCGCGCGCCGGCGCCGATGAGCACCAGGGCGCGCACCAGGGACGGCTCCTGCAGGGCCAGTTCCAGCGCCACCGCCGCGCCCATGGAATGGCCGATCACCACGGCCGGTGGAAGCTGGAGGGCGCGCATGAATTCCGCTGTCCAGGCGCTGTAGCCGGCGATGGAATCGCAGGCCGGCGGCGCGGAGCGGCCGTGTCCGGGCAGGTCGAGGGCATACACCCGCGCCTTGGGCAGGCGCCGCAGGACGGCCGGCCAGTCCAGATGGCTCCCGCCGGCGCCGTGGATGAGCAGGACGGTATACGGGGAGCCGGGTGCGCCGGCGGCCGTGTAATAGGCGCGGCCCATGGGGGTGTTCGCGAACGGCATAGGGCATCCTCCGGCCGGCCTCACGCCGGCAGGGGTTCCAGGTCGCCGGCCTCATAGAGGATGGCGGCGGCGGCGACGATGCCGGCGGTTTCGGCGCGCAGGATGCGCGGCCCCAGGCTGACGGTGCGGACGCCGTAGGCCTGCGCCATGCGCACCTCTTCCTCCGTGAAGCCGCCCTCCGGCCCGATGAAGAGATTGATGGAGAAGGGAAGCGGCGCGCTGGACAGCAGGCGCTTCAGGCTGGTGCGGTTCTCGTCCTCCCAGGGGAGCAGGGTCAAGCCGCCGGCGTCGCGGGCGCGTTCGAGGGCCTGCTGGAACATGGTGGCCGGCTCTAGGACAGGGAGCCGGCCGCGGCGGGACTGCTCGGCGGCCTCGCGGATGATGCGCTCCCAGCGCTCATGCTTGCGGCGGATGTCATCCAGGTTGGCGACCACACAGCGGGACGTGATAATGGGCACGAACTCCACAATGCCCAGCTCCGTCCCCTTCTGCAGGGCGAATTCGAAGCGGTCCCCCTTCAGCATGGCCTGGTACAGGCTGACCTTGACCCGCGGTTCGCCCCGGGCGAGCATGCGGCGGATAATGTTCCCGCTGATCTGGTACGGCTCGACCTCGGTCAGCTCCACCTCCATTTCCCAACCGGAATCGTCCAGGATGATGATATGCTCTCCCGGGGTCATGCGCAGGACGTTGCGGATATGGTGCGCCTGCTGGCCCTGGATGAGCACCCGGCCGCGCCCGATGGCGTCTGGGGAGACGAAAAAGCGGTGCATGGTACCACCTCATCCTCCGGTTTTGCGGACGACGAATCCCACCCAATCGCCCTGGGTTTGGCGCTCCACGACGCGGAGGCCGGCTTCCTCCAGGGCATCCTGCACCAGCTCCTCACGTTCCTGGATAATGCCGGAGAGTATCATCAGGCCATCCGGCGCGAGCCAGGCATCCAGGCCGTGGGATATCATGGTGGCGATGACCTCTGCCAGGATGTTGACCAGCATGAGATCGAAGCCCTGCGGGGCCATGAGCACCGCCTCGTCCACGGCGCGCTGGTCCTCTTCGCCGCGCGGCGGCAGGGTTCCCTGCAGGACCAGGACCCGCTCCGCGAGGCCGTTGGCGGCCACGTTGTCCGCGGCGACTTCCACGGCCAGGGCGTCGATATCCAGGGCCAGGATGCGCTCCGCTCCCAGTTTGCCGGCGGCAATGGAGAGGATGCCGGAGCCGCATCCCAGGTCGAGGACTTTCTGGCCGGGCCGGCAGTAGCGCTCCAGCGCCCGGAGGCATAACTGCGTGGAGGGGTGCAGGCCGGTGCCGAAGGCCATGCCCGGGTCCAGCTCGATGATGACCTCATCCGGCTGAGCCTGCCACTCGCACCAGGTGGGCTTGATGACCAGCCGTTCGCCCAGCTTCATCGGGCGGTAATGGGCCTTCCAGGCCTCGGCCCAATCCTCATCCTCCAGCAGTTTGAACTGCACGGGGCCGGTCGGGTGCACCTGATTGATGTGCCAGACCGCTTCCTCCACCCGCCGGCGGCATTCCTCCTCTTCCAGCGTGTGATGGATGGGGAAATAACCGATGACCCAGTACAGGCCGGCCTCGGGGGAATCGGGCGGGGCGGCCGGCTCCACCCGCTCCAGCACCGCTCCGCCGGTACTCACCCGATTGAAGTACTCGCTGATGGCTTCCACGGCTTCCCCATCGGCCCGCACGCGTGCTTCCAACCACCGTACCCGGGATGCATTGTTGTGCTTCATGGCTTGAAGGCGTCTTTGAACCGCTCGAAGATGTTTTTACTGTTCTGCGGGATGACCGGTTTGCCCAGGGTTTTGCCCAGCTCTTCCAGCAGTTCTCTCTGGCGCGCGGTCAGCTTGGTGGGGGTCACCACCCGGGCGATGATCACCAGGTCGCCGCGCCCGTTGCGGCGCAGGTGGGGCACTCCGCGGCCCTTCAGGCGGAAGATATCGCCGGTCTGTGTGCCGGCAGGTATCACAAAATCTTCCTCCCCCTCCAGGGTGGGGATGCGCACCATATCGCCGAGCGCCGCCTGCGCGAAGTTGAGCGGAAGCTCCAGGATGAGATCATCCTCCTGCCGCTGGAAGATGGGGTGCGGTTTGACCGTCAGCACGACATAGAGGTTGCCGGGCGGCCCGCCGTACAAGCCGGCCTCGCCCTCGCCGGCCAGGCGGATTTTGGTGCCGTTGTCCACGCCGGCGGGAATGGTGACGGTGATCTTGCGCAGGCGCTGGACCTGCCGGCGGCCGCGGCACTCGGTGCAGGGGGTGTTGATAACGGTGCCCTCCCCCTGACAGCGCGGACAGACGCTGACGGTGACGAAGGACCCCAGGATGGACTGCTGGACGCGGCGCACCTCGCCTGTGCCCTTGCACTGGGGACAGGTGGTGGGATAGGTGCCCGGCTCGGCGCCGCTCCCGTTACAGCGCGGGCAGGTCTCCGTGCGCGGGATCTCGATTTCCTTCTCACAGCCGAACACGGCCTCTTCGAAGGAGATCTCGACCTGCACGCGCAGGTCCTCGCCGCGGCGGGGCCGCCGGCTGGTGCGTGCCGAGGTGCCCATGCCAAAGCCGGCGAAGAGGTCCTCGAACAGATCGCCCAGCCCGCCGAAGCCAAAGCCGGTGAAGTCGCCGAAGCCGTTGCCGGAGACGCCGGCGTGGCCGAAGCGGTCATAGGCGGCGCGCTTCTCGGGATCGCTCAGCACCTCGTAGGCCTCGTTAATCTCCTTAAAACGGGCCTCCGCTTCAGGGGATTTGTTGACGTCGGGGTGGTACTGGCGAGCCAGCCGGCGGTATGCTTTTTTGATTTCCTCGGGGGTGGCGGTTCGCTCCACCCCGAGGACCTCATAGTAGTCGCGCTTGGCGCTCATCCTGTATGCCGCTCATACGATGATGCTGGAGGGGGCGGCACGGGGCCGCCCCGTATAGATGGGTTTATGCCTGGCGGTACTCGCCGTCCACAACTTCTTCTTCGCCGCCGGAGGAGGGGCCGGCGCCTGTGCCACCGCCGGCAGTGGACGGGCCGGCGGCCTGATACATGGCGGCGCCCAGGCGCTGGAGGGCCTCGCCGAGTTCCTGGGTGGCCTGGCGGATGCGCGCCACATCGCGCCCCTGCATGGCACTGCGCGCGGCCTCGATCTTGCGCTCCACGTCGGCGCGCAGGTCCGCCGGCACTTTATCGCCGTACTCGCGCAAGAGCTTCTCCGCCTGGTAGATGGTGGAGTCGGCGTTGTTGCGGGCCTCCACCTCTTCTTTGCGCCGGCGGTCTTCCTCGGCGAACTGCTCCGCCTCGCGGATCATGCGCTTAATCTCTTCTTCCGTCAGGCCGCTGGAGGCGGTGATGGTGATGCGCTGTTCGCGGCCGGTGGCCTTGTCGCGCGCCGAGACGTGCAGGATGCCGTCGGCGTCAATGTCGAAGGTGACCTCGATCTGGGGGACGCCGCGCGGCGCCGGCGGGATGCCGTCCAGGATGAAGCGTCCCAGCGATTTGTTGTCGGCCGCCATGGGCCGCTCGCCCTGCAGGACGTGGATCTCGACCTGGGTCTGGCCGTCCGCGGCGGTGGAGAAGATCTGGCTCTTGCGGGTGGGGATGGTGGTGTTGCGCTCGATAAGCGGCGTCATCACCCCGCCCAGGGTCTCGATGCCCAGGGTGAGCGGCGTCACGTCCAGCAGGAGGACGTCCTTGACCTGCCCGCCGAGGACGCCGGCCTGGATGGCCGCGCCGATCGCCACCACTTCATCGGGGTTGACGCCTTTATGCGGCTCTTTGCCGAAGAAGCGGCGCACGGCCTCCTGGACGGCCGGCATGCGGGTCTGCCCGCCCACCAGGATGACCTCGTCCACGTCCTCGGGACGGAGCTTGGCGTCCAGCAGGGCCTGCCGGCAGGGCCCCAGCGTGCGCTCGATGAGGTCGCCTACCAGTTGCTCCAGCTTGGAGCGGGTCAGGCGCATCACCAGGTGTTTGGGGCCGGAGGCGTCGGCGGTGATGAAGGGCAGGTTGATCTCCGTCTCCATGACGGTGGACAGCTCGATCTTCGCCCGCTCGGCGGCCTCTTTCAGGCGCTGGAGGGCCATGCGGTCCTCCCGCAGGTCAATGCCGTGCTCGCGCTTGAACTCCTCCGCCAGCCAGTCAATGATGCGCTGGTCGAAGTCGTCGCCGCCCAGGTGGGTATCGCCGTTGGTGGACTTGACCTCGAAGACGCCGTCGCCCAGCTCGAGGATGGAGATATCGAAGGTGCCGCCGCCCAGGTCATAGACGGCGATGATCTCGTCCTTCTTTTTGTCCAGGCCGTAGGCCAGGGCGGAAGCGGTAGGCTCATTGATGATGCGGAGCACCTCCAGGCCGGCGATGCGGCCGGCGTCCTTGGTGGCCTGGCGCTGGGAGTCGTTGAAGTAGGCCGGCACGGTGATGACCGCCTGGGTCACCGGCTCGCCCAGATA
This sequence comes from Anaerolineae bacterium, assembly GCA_028275445.1. Taxonomy (GTDB): domain Bacteria; phylum Chloroflexota; class Anaerolineae; order JACIWP01; family JACIWP01; genus JACIWP01. The sequence goes on from JAPWUQ010000039.1 coordinate 16,060, forward strand.
CGCCTCGGCGTCCTGCTTGATCTTCTGCAGGATCATGGCCGAGATCTCGGGCGGGGAATATTCCCGCCCACCCATGATGACGCGCACATCGCCGTTGGGAGCGGCGGTCACCTTGTAGGGCACCAGCTCGATATCGCGCTGGACGGATGGCTCGTTATATTTGCGCCCCATGAAGCGCTTGATGGAAAAGATGGTGTTCTCCGGGTTGGTGATGGCCTGCCGCTTGGCGACCAGGCCGACCATGCGCTCGCCGGTCTTCGGATTGACGGCCACGACGGAAGGGAACAGCCGGGAGCCTTCCGCGCTGGGGATGACGGTTGGCTCTCCGCCTTCCATAACGGCAACTACCGAGTTTGTCGTGCCCAGGTCAATGCCAACGATTCTGCCCATATGTGTTGTTCTCCTAGCGTCTCATAGAATGGAATAAAGGGGTTCAGGAGCCGGAGCCGCCGGCCTCTGTGGTCTCGCGCCGGCGGGCGACGCGCACCTGCGCCGGCCGCAGGACCCGCTCGCCGAAGCGATATCCCCGCCGCACTACGCCGATGATGGCGCCGTCCTCGTGTTCGGCGCTCTCTTCATAGGAAACCGCCTCGTGGTAGAGGGGGTCGAACTGGCCGCCCTCCGCCTCGATGGTCTGCAGGCCTTCCTGGCGCAGGAGGTCCAGGAGCTTCTGATACACCATCTGCATGCCGATGATCCATTCATGGCCGGCCAGCTCCGCCGGCAGATGGGCGAAGGCGCGCTCCATATCGTCGACGATGGGGAGCAGGCGCTTGAGGAAATCGGCGGTGGCCGTCTTCTGGAACTCCTGGCGGTCGCGCTCCACGCGTTTGCGGAAATTGGAGAATTCCGCCACGGAGCGCCGCCACTGGTCCAGGTATTCGTCAGCTTTGGCCTGGGTTTCCTCCAACTGCCGGCGCAGTTCGGCCAGCTCCGCCTCGCCAGGCGCGGCTTCCGCCATTTCCTCCACCGCGGGGGAGGTGGGGGGAGCTTCGGTGGTGGGGGCATCGCCGGCAGGCCCGAGGGCCGGCTCCTGCCCAAATTCAAACTTTTCCTTGCCGTTATCTTTCACAGGTTCATCACCTCCTGGATGTCGCTCTGCGGACATGGGTTATTCCTCCATATCGATAATGTCCGCCTCGTTTTCAGCGGGCAA